>JAJTHK010000117.1 GCA_021298895.1 Luteolibacter sp. | reverse complement strand
TGAACATACCAAGCCTGCCGACCTCAATAACTTGTCAAACTTTATTTTTGTAAATCTATGAGAATAAGTGACTTATGTGCTTAAATTGACGCGAATGGGCAAACGGTCTAAAGCCGCAAGTCAACGCAGAGTCTTAGACTGGTTCTCAAAAGTCCGAGCAGCAAAGGGACGTTTTAATCTTTGGATTTCGTGCCGCTTCGCGGAAATTGTTTTCAGCGTTCCGGTCTGCGAACGCCGATTTTTGCGTTGTTCTTCGGTTGTGGATGTTCATCCACGCCCTCATCACGCCTTAAACTCGTGCGCCCGCAGACTCGGCCTTTCCCGCACGGACTTTTGAGAAACAGTCTTAAACAAGAACTCGACCTGTGACGCATGTTAAAAAAAGATACCTGAATCCAATGGTATTCTGGGAGGAAGCGGGTGGACGGCGCGGCAATGCTCAGGCGGGTATCACGATGAAACCCTCTTCGGCATTACCAAAAGAACTCGTGCGACCGAGGAGGAATCGCTCGGCAGTGACGGCGCATAGCGCGGCATCCACGAAGTCGATGTTCCGGAGCGGGCCGTCATCGTAGCCCAGATCACACAGCATCCGGCGGCGAATGGTCGCCTTCGGTTGAGCGGAAACCACCCTACCCTCCAATGCGCACACGACGGCATGTGGGAAAGTTTCGAAAACGATCTTCCCGCTCTGGCAGCTACCGTCGAAAAGTTGGTAATGAGGGAGAAGACGCTCGTAGAGTTTTTCGCCATTGAACACCCAGCCGTAAAAAGCCCGACCGTGGGCTGATGTCCGGGCGGGAGTTTTGAAGCATTGAATGGTCTGCCCATCGACAACGAGCGACCGCTCGGCGAGCCGGGAGCCGCTGTAGGTGGCCCAGGCACAAGGCGCATCAATGGCGATAACCTGCGCGGCTTGCTCTAAGCACCAACGCTCCACTGCTGTCACCGCCGTGAAGTGTTGCGGAATAAACCGGCCGTTGCGGAGGACGACCGCATGAAAGCCCTTCCCGCTTCCACCCACATCAATACCGATCACGGCTTTTCCAGAAGTCTTCATTCCGGTGAATCCCCCGATTCCTCCGACGCCATTGAGATTTCCGCGAGCGAATTACTCGAAGGCGTCTTTGAAGTGTTCTGAATATTCCCTGCTGTAACTGACGGAGTTATCTCAGTGATTAGCTCCATGACTGGAAGTTCGATTGTGCATTCCATTCCGTCATCCCCATAGATTGAAACTTTCGCGTCCGAAAAATGCCAGTAAACGGAGCTCCTCCTGCCCTCATACCACGACCACGCAGAGGCGACATACTCGGCACCATCTTGAATTTTTTTCCAAAGACCTCGACTAACCTTGATTGTGCTATCCGCGTCGTCGTTACCCCATACTGCTGTCAGCTCGACGTAGATTTTAGGTTTTGTTAGTTTCTTGTTCATCTCTCGGAAGCTCGTTATCGGCTAAAGAATTTTGGTTTTTTTGATGCCGGATTTCGAATGAAACGATACCCCTCGCATTTGTATCGAATGTATCTCAGGAGGCAAGCATCACAACTGAATCTGGATCGCTCATCATTTCTCACACGGCGTTGTTATTCGGTTAGCGCACTCACGCCTCAAACCAAAGCCCACATACGCACCGTGCTTGGAACAGTGGCGAGCTTTTTGATTTGAAGTTTTTTCATCGAAAATCAGGCATCACCCTACGCATGTCTGACCCTAGACTTTAAGGTTCGTTAATAAAGTTCCTGGTTCCTAGTTCCTAGTTCCTAGTTCTTGGTTGGTGCTCCGCTCTCTTCCTCTTCTTAACCAAGAACCAAGAACCACAAAGCCGAGTGAGCGGTAGCGAGCTTTCAATTTTAGACAAAGTCCTGACCGCTTGGACGGAGTAAAGCGGAGTCAAACCAAGAACTAAGAACTAAGAACTAAGAACTAAGAACTAAGAACCAAAATACATGAACCAAAACTTATCTGAAATCGTTTATATCCTCGATCGCTCAGGCTCGATGGAACCCTTGCAGCAAGCCGCCATTGATGGCTTCAATGAATTCCTCAAAGGCCAGCTTGATTCGCCCGGTGACGCGAATTTATCGCTGATGCTCTTCGATGACGAATTCAACAAAATCCACGACCGCACTCCCTTGCAAAAGGTGAGGGCATTGAATCACAAAACCTACAGCCCGCGGGGTAGCACTGCCCTGTTGGACGCCATTGGCTTTTCCATCGACACCCTCGGCAAACAGCTCGCCGCCGAGCCCGAGGAAAAACGCCCTGGCAAAGTCATCGTCGCCATCTACACGGACGGCTACGAAAACGCATCCAACCACTACACTCTTAAAGAAATCCACCAAAGGATCACCCGCCAGCGCAAGGAATTTGCTTGGGAATTCCTGTTCCTCGCCGCCAACCAAGACGCCATCGCCACCGCAACACAGATGGGCATCGACCGCTCCATGGCCTCCTCCGTGCAACTCAACGAAAAAGGCATGCGCGACAGCACCGCCTCCATGAGCCGAAAACTCAAAGCCATGCGCGCCATCCACCGCACCCTCGAAGAAGAGGCCGACTTCACGAAATCCATGAGCGAAATCGTCTCAGAAGAAGAGGCGAAGGAAGATTAAGGTCTAAAAGTCAAAGGTCGACTTCTAACTTAAAGACTTTTTGTTTCTTTTGAAAATATCAGCTGAATAATTTTTCCCAAACTACGTCACAACCACCATGAAGACAAAATTGCTTCCCGCCTTATTCGCACTCGCACTTGCCAATCTATCATTCGCGCAAACCTGCCGCGAGGTGGTTCGTGATTCTTCCGGACGTCTTGTCCAAACCATCGAGCGCCACAAGGAGGCGGGTGGAACTGAAAGAGCGGTCATACGTGATAGCTCGGGTCGCATCATAGGAACCGCAACAACCCGAACCGGCTTCGGCACCAGCGGCACGGCACGCACGGATTTCCGTGACTCCAGCGGCAGACTAACAGGAACTGCCACAACTCAGAGTAATCCTAACTTTTCAACAACCCAAACCACTTATCGAGATGCTTCCTCCCGCTTAACTGGCAGCGCCTCCACCACTCACTCTCCATATTCCGGTTCACGCACTCAATTCCGTGACGCTTCGGGAAGATCAACCGGCTCACAAACCACCAGTGGAAATTGCTCCAAATCCACTACCACCACTCAACGCGACGCCTCAAACCGCCTAACAGGAACAAGCTCAACTACTGGTAAATGCACCAGCATACCTAGAGTGCCAACTCCTCCCACTGGGACGAAAAAATAAATACGAACGTGATAGGTATTCCGATTTATTGACGAGACATTGACATATCTCCTTACCAATGTCCGACCCTAAAAAATAAGGTCTAAAAGTCGAAAGTCGTAACTAGAACCGTTTACCCCGCCCTCTCGGGGCTGAATCGATTAGATCAGGTATAACCCTATGTATGTCCTACTCCCTGGATATCATACTTAGAAATTCTCCCTGAGACCATGGAAACATTTATTCCTGGCGATAGTATTATTGCCATCAATACCGACATATCTGAACCGATCCACTCATCGAAATCCATGCCGGATGCGTATTGCTTCCCAGATGGACCACTGAAGGGAAATACCATCTACTTTGTGGAAAGCGTCACAAACTCCAGTGATGGAAGTCAGGGACTTTTCATCATGGGTCTCAGGGCTTTTGTCGGTAAATACCACGTCCCTTGGAGCAGCTGCCGTTTCCGCAAGGTGGATTACCTCTCGGGCCATGCCGCCAACAAGCGCCGCCGCAAAAAGCCAGTTGGTAAAACCGCCAAAATCCGAAAACTTGTTACCACCTAAAATGAACCAATCGGCAGGCGAACTGCTCATTTCAGCTCAACCCTAAATAGCTGGTCAATCATCGTCGGATGTGTTTGAAACTAGATGTTACTGAATTTTAAAAACCCCATGATAACTAAATCCCTGCAGGGACTTGCCCTGCTTTTGTTCGGAGTCTGTGTCTCATTGACTTGTGCAACGGCGCAAGAGTTGACGACCTTAAAAGGCTGCAAGCTTATCCCTACTGCGTGGGCGGACGGGGACAGTTTTCTAGTGCAGATGCCAGATGGAACTCAATACACGATTCGTCTTTACGGCGCTGATTGTTTTGAGTGGCACGTTAACGATGAGACTGATGCGAGACGTCTTCGGGCACAGCGTCGTTATTTTGGTATTTCTGAGGCGGGAGGCTCACCTCAAGCATCCATGAAAATCGCCAAAGATTTTGGAAAGGCTGCAGCAGATGAAGTGGCCCTGTCACTCAAAGCACCATTCACGGTGCATACCGCATTCGCTGATGCGCGAGGAGATGCAAAACACAAACGAGTCTATGCCTTCGTTACGACCTCAGCGGGAGAGGACTTATCCGAGCGCTTAGTTCGAATGGGATTAGGCCGGGCATTTGGCGTTAGCCGTGAAACGCACACGGGAAAGTCATCCAAGGAATATAGCGCATTCCTAGAAGACATGGAACTTCAAGCCGCCAAGCGTGGCGTAGGAGCTTGGGCAAAGACCAACTGGGAATCACTTCCTACTGAGCGACAAGCGGAACGCCTAGAATCCGAAGAGCTCAGTTTAGCCACAGGAACAGACAAACTAACATCTGGCCAGAAGATCAATCCTAACACCGCCGCACGTGATCAACTCATGCTCTTACCCGGTGTAGGTGAAGTCACAGCAACCCGCATGATTGAGGCACGACCGTTCAAGAAAGTGAATGATCTGCTTAAAGTCGAGGGAATCGGTGAGAAAACCTTGGAACGCCTTACCCCATTTCTTGACTTGCCGCTGAAGTAATTTTCCATGAGCTCACCGAATCAAAAAAAATACAATGGCTCTATGGTTCCCTGAGGCAGTCATAGTCATCGTGTCCTTAATAACCCTACAAAAGGGAAATCCATACGCTTACTACATCTTCCTACCTTGGGTGGTCTAGATTCATATTCTTTGATTTGGTAATCTGCGTTGCGAAGAAATTCGCAATTAGACTGTTTGCTGCTCGGACTTTTGAGAACCAGTCTAAAGACCGAACGATTGCAACGCCTGAGCCGCTTTCTCAATATGCTTCCGCGTCTTGAAATTCGGCACGCCCAAGAGCATGGCCACGGGTTTGTAAAAAAGACCCAAGGCGCGCTTCCAGGTTTTTGCCTCAAATTCAATCGGGTCTTCGTGGTTGATGAAGTCCTTGAGTTTCGCTCCAGCGACCCTGCGGCACACGCTCTCGGCATAATCCGCAATCGCGGCCATCTTGAGGTAGTTCAAACGATCCGGAGTATCGGTGCGCTGGTGGTAATGCTCCCAATGTCCGCAGGAGAGAAAGACATACGGCACTGCGTTCCAGCGGAAAACCGCATGATCGCTCATATCACCCACATACTCGTTGAGCGTGGCGATCAGCTTCATGCCGTCCGGCACTTGGATTTCATCTAACAGTTTCGGCAAATCCGGATGGCTCTCCGCACCGGTCATGAACGTCAGGGGTTTGAGCGGCGAGGCGATCTTTGCACCCAGGCCGTTGAGGCAATTTTCCGGGACTGTCACATCATGCCCCACCAGGTCCGAAATCAGCGCGAAGTGAATCCCCCGCTCATCCACCTGATCTTCATAAAAGCGGGTACTACCCATGGCTTCGCTGAGGAAATAGGGAGGCTCCTCGGCATCGAAAATCGCGATGACCAGATCCCGCTCGAGTCCACCGGATTTGGCAACGGCCTCGGCAACCGCCAAGGTGATGGCAACCGCAGCGCCGTTGTCATCGGCACACGGATGCGGAATCACACTATCGTAGTGCGCACCAATCAGCACCGGAGGCAGGGAGCGGTCGGCACCGGGGATCACGCCAGCAAAATTGGTGAAATCGGTTTCTCTAACCCGGTAGGGCAGAGCGAAACTGGTGCCGCGGTAGGTTTTGCATCCGATCTCGCTAAGCCGGCGGTTCACCCAGGCTTCCGCTCTGGCATGTCATTGGGTGCCGACCATTCGGCCACCGGGTTGGCAAAGTTCGTAAACATCTTTTTCAAGTCGGGCGGCGAGGGTGTGTTTGTCTTTTTTCATGAGTGTATCTGGCTGTTGATGTGTGGTTTGTGAGTTAGGTTGAAATGAGCGCTGCATGAACCTTTCAAGGGCGATTTAATCAACCATCGGAAGGGCACTGCGGCGCTGTGGAGGTGATACATTGCAGTATTTTTTGATTATTGCAATAAATTGTTGCAATAAATTTTCAGAGCCCCTAATTTTCACCCGGATATGAAATACCCTACGCAAGCTCCGGATCCCTTGTTCAACATCCCCGCAGTCGCAGCCAGAGAGCTTGAACAAGTTGAGAGGATGGATGCCGAGTTCTCGATGGACGATCTCGTGGACTGGGTGAACAGCGCCGTGAGTCGATTTTATCCTCAGGCGAATGAAGGTGGCGACAAGCGCGTAAGCGATCACTTCACCGTGCGCACGCTCCGATACTACCAAACCCTCGGCTGCCTCGACGCTCCGGATAAAGACGGGCGCCGCGCCATCTATGGCTTCCGTCATTACCTGCAGGCCTTGCTCATCCGCAAACTACTCTACCTTCGCTTCGCTCCGGAACACATCCATGCCGCTTTAAATGGCCAGACCAACGAGCAGTATAAAAAAATGCTCTTCACCGAGATCCCCAGCCCAAACGGCCACACCCCCAGACCCTCTCCCTCCCGGAATGCACAAGCCAATCCAGACACCTACACACGTATCACCCTCACTCCCGGCATGGAGCTCCACATCCAACACCTCAGCTGCTCCCTGAGCGAGAACACCAAGCACCGCATCCTCAAGCTCATCCAACAAGAAATCCAAAACCCATAACCCGCTCTTACAATCTTTGTCACGGCCACGACAAAGATTGTAAAAATCGGCCTAACCAGCGGTCCTTTCTGGGGTAGCAAAAAGCTCGAGACGCCTGAAATGAACCCACCGCTCACTCATCATCTATTCTGATGGACAGACAATCTCATAAAGGGAGCGTGGGCGTCTCGCCCGCATTAGGCAGCCCCGATTTGTCGGGGTTGCCTGTCTGCTTAATCACGTGCCATGCGGGTCTGTCCCTTAACGCTAGGTCTTGCTCAACTTGAGCCGGTGAAATCCATGGGCATTGCTGTGACCATTCGGTAATAAAAGCGGGAGAAATCATAAGTCTGATTGAGGGGTGGAATTTTCCAGAATCCGCCAACGGTTTCCAGTCATGGAACCAACGCGTGGAGCAGTGGTATCGAGAACAGCTCTGGGTAAAGGTTTGGAGTTTTGTATTGCTCCGTGCATCTTATCGGCGAGAGTGGATTTACCGAGGTGATCTAACAGCCAGCCTAAGCGTTGCACATACACGATTTCGCTTTCCACTTTGGAAGCCGCGACGAGCCTTTCGGAGTCCATCGATTCGGTTAGTTCTAATAGAACCGTGATGACAGAATCCAACCCTCCGATCTGATGAGCATAGCGCACCAAATCCAAAGCGGTGGCCTCAGGACTGGAGACGGGCAACATACCGGAATGCCCTTTGAGAGAGACAAGTTGAGTGGCTTTGAAATCCTTTTTCTTAAAAAAGCGGATGGAAAGCCCGGTGACTTCAATCGGTCTTTCCTGTTTGGGAACGATGATCTGAAGTTGCTGAACTTGCTGGTGAGCTGCCCCGTGCATGCGTGCTGCACTTAGTAGACCGATATAGTAAGGCAGATGCAGCGAGCGCATGAGATCCTCAATGAACCAATCCGAGGGAGGCAATCCCTGGCGAGTGTATTCAACCGGAACAATCACATGAAAATCTTTGCGCAGGCGTTTGACTCGCCCCTTAGCGGCTAAGCGACTCAGAGACTTTGAACCCGCACTGGAAGAAACAGACAATGCCCCCACAACCTTCGAACGCTCGAAGCCGTAAAGGCCACGTCGCTGGAAGTCGTCCAGAAGATCTGAAAACCGTTTTTCGTGATTCATTGTGTGCTAAAGTATACAAAATAAGACGCATTATGTCTATATTTTAGTTTATAAGCACATATGATGGGCCTAGAAGTGATCCCAGTAGAAAGAAAAAGTCGAAAGTCGAGGATCGAAACGTCCATGCCATAACCGTTTACCCCGTCCTGTCGGGGCTGGTGCGGTTGAGAGTTTATAACCATACTCCCGATAAACGACACCGCATTCAATCAATCGCCCCAGCGATTGTAACACTGACTTTCGACTTTAAGACCTTTAGACTCTTCGCCCACCCTCCCCTCTCAGTCCTCTACCTCACCCCATCGCCACGCACCATGATGGGATGACACGCTTCAGGATACTGGATTCAAATAGCCAAAAGATCCAAAAATAGCACTTGCGAAAGATTCGTTCGTTTCGTTTATTTCGTTTAGAACCCTCTGAATGATGAAACTGAACGAGAACTCACAAATGACCATTCCCCGCCTTGAGGAAGCCAAGCAAGCCGGACTTGCAGCGCGTTCGTTTGCCGCCATTCCCCGGTCAGGCAGCCCAACCCTGCGGATCTCCACCTCTTCCCAGAACCAGCCGGTGGAGGTTCCCGAGAACGCCTTCCGCATGTTTCTTGAAATCCTCAATCAGATGGCCAGAGGCAACGCGGTCACCCTTGTCCCTACCCATCACGAACTCACCACTCAACAGGCGGCCGACCTTCTTCATGTTTCGCGACCCTTTCTGGTCAAGCTACTCGAGACCGGGGAGATTCCTCACCACAAGGTCGGCACACGCCGACGCTTGAAATTTCAAGATCTCATGACCTACATGGAAAAAGTACGAGGTGAAAGCAAAGAGGCGTTGGATTCCTTGGCAGCCCAAGCGCAAGAACTTGGCATGGGTTACTGAACAGCGGCATTATGACAACTTTCACCGTGCTTTTCGATGCCTGCGTGCTCTATCCCGCACCGTTGAGAGATTTTTTATTGAACCTAGCATGCTCAGGTATTTTTCGAGCCCGGTGGAGCAATGAAATTCATGACGAGTGGATCCGTAACCTTTTGATAAGTCGGCCAGACCTTACGGCGGCGCAACTCCAGCGCACCCGAGAATTGATGAATCAGGCGGTTCCGGACAGCATAGTCTCTGGGCACCTTGGGATTGCAAAAGGCCTCACTCTACCCGATCTCGACGACGCACATGTCCTTGCCGCTGCGATCTGCTCCAATGCCCAAGTGATCGTTACCTTCAATCTCAAGGATTTTCCAAATGATGCGCTTCAGCCCCACGGAATCGAGGCTCAGCACCCCGACGATTTCGTAAGACACCTTATCTCCTTGGATTGGGGCGCGGTCTGCGGCGCATTCAAGCGCCAGCGCGCCTCGCTCAAGAATCCCCCACAAAGTGCCGAGGAGTTACTCCATACGCTTGAACGGCAGGGGCTTGTCATCAGCGCCTCTGAGTTGCGGCCATTGTTGGAACTTCTATGAGCCATCACCGTGGCCGCGTGCCTGTTCCAAGATCGCCTCACGCCATCGCCTCGCACCATGATGGGATGACACGCTTCAAGAAAATAGATTCAAATCGGCCTAACTAGCACTCCTGTCTGGCGTGGAAATAAAGCCACAGAAGAAAATGTTAAAGTGCGAGGACCCCCATTAAGTGGTTCCAAAAATTCGGATTGCGGGATTCTTATTATGCATATATGTTCAGTAATCCCGAACATGTGTGCAGCTTCTACAGCCCCCGATCATGATCATCTCTTCGCCATCGCGGAGAGTCAGGACGGATATTTCACGATGGCGCAGGCGCAGGAGGCTGGGTTCGCTCGCAGCACGCACAGCTATCATGTGAAAGAGGGAAATTGGCTCCGTGAGCACAGGGGTATCTACCGGCTGCGGCAGTATCCTCAAACGGAGCATGCCCGACTGGTTCTCTGGTCGCTCTGGTCAAGAGACCGCAAAGGTCAACCGCAGGGCGTGTATTCTCACGCGACTGCGCTGGCACTGCGTGATTTGTCAGATGTGAATCCCTCAAAGCTGCATATGACAGTACCGATGAGTTTCCGCCGTAATAGCGAAATTCCTGCGGTGCTGGTGCTGCACAAAGCCAAGCTGGATCCTAAAGAGGTCATCCATGAGCGCGGTTATGCCATCACAACAGTGATGCGTTCCATTCAAGATTGCGCCGCTTCTGGGGACGCAGACGTCACCATGCTGGAACAAGCTCTCGCAGAGGGTCTGAGACGAGGACTGGTCACGAAGTCGGAAGTCAAGCAAGTAAAGACATGCTAAGAAAGGGTCTGTCCCGAATGGCACGTGATTAAGCAAGATGCTCTGATGAATCAATGAATTGCCGATAATGGTGGACGTGCAAGGCAGAGGGGAGCGCGGGCTTCATGCTCGCTAGGTTGCTTGCCTTGGGGCAAGACGCATCAACTCCATGAAGCGGGCAAGATGCCCACGCTCCCATTTATCGAATCGACGAATTGGCCTTAATCACGCGCCATTCGGGTCTGTCCCTTAACGTCGGTCCCTTAACGTCGAGGTTGAGTATTTTCAGGGGCAGATTTTTTTGTTTTGCCTCTTCCGCAAAATCTGTGGGTTAAAACTGGCTTCTGAGCGCTTCAGATCGGCGCGAAGTTCTTGGAAGTTGCCCACAACAGGCCGATTCGAGAATGGGTCT
>JAJTHK010000043.1 GCA_021298895.1 Luteolibacter sp. | reverse complement strand
TGGCGCTGGTGCTGGTGCTGCCTTAGCGTTTTGGTTAGAAACAGCCAGCGCTTCTTCAGGAAGAGAGCTGATTAAAGTAATGGATAAGTAATCTCCCATCGAGGTATCAATGGCCGCGCCAAAAAGGATTTGGGTATGTTCCGGAACATGCTTTTGCAGGCTTTGCATGAGCAATTCGATTTCGAACAAAGTTAGTGATTCACCGCCTGATAGATGAACGAGTACGCTTTGTGCATCTCTAAGAAGCGCACCTTGATCGAGCAAAGGACTGGAAAGTGCATTGCGAAGTGCTTTTGAAGCGCGGTCTTTACCATCTGCAATACCTGAACCAAACAAGCAGCGTGAACGCGTGGTGCGTAAAGCGGTGATAAGTTCATCAAGCCCAACATGGATCAATCCAGGTTTAACTACCAAGCGAATCACGGCTTTAATCGATTCCGAGATCATTTTATCTGCGGCGCCGAAAGCTTCATGGATGCCTTGTTTGGCGAGAACGAGTTCGCCCATTCGGTTGTTATCAAAAGTAACAAGTGCATTGGAAAGAACCGCGAGTTGGTTGAGGGCGGTTTCTGCTTGTTCGCGTCGTCTAGATCCTTCGAAAAGGAAAGGCATCGTGGCGAAGACAATGACGAATGCGCCTTCCTCGCGTGCGATGCGAGCAATGATGGGAGCTGCGCCCGAGCCGGTTCCTCCGCCAAGACCCACGCATAAAAAAACAATTTTCTGACCTTTTATTAAATTACGAACTTCAGTTTCAGCTTCCAAGACGGCTTGTTGCCCAAGTTCTGGGTCGCCACCCGTTCCGAGGCCTTTCGTTAAATTGGCACCGAGTTGAATTTTTTCTTTGGCAAGAGATGCTCCGAGTGTGCGGATGTCAGTATTTAGAGAAACAAGTTGCGCGCCTTCTTGGCTGTCGAGCGCGATGCGCTCTAACATATTTGAACCTGCTCCGCCCAAGCCGATAATTTTTACAGCGGAGGTAGGAATCTCTTGGTTAGGATCTCGTGAATAGGAAATCATGATTCTATTTTTTGGGGTTGGATGGAGAGCTGGTATCTAACGGCCGAAAGGCCAAAACAGACGAAGGATTTTTCCGAAAAATCCAGGGGGTTTTTGTGTTTCGGTTTCGATGATTTGTGCATACCGAATCAAGCCGATAGCGGTGGCGAACTGGGGATCTTTGAATGAAGGATGGGAATGATCGCTGTTTTCTGGGGCTTCCGGGCGGTAGATATCTCGCCCGAAGACTTCAAAGGCCAGTTCTGAAAATCCACGCATCAATGATGTACCTCCTGTTAGATATATGCCCGCGCCAATGGATTCGACAGATCCTAGTGGCAGTCGCTCTTTCACCAAAAGCAGGGTTTCCTCCAATCTTTGGCGAATAACTTCGTTAAGAATCGCGCGTTTGACTTCGACATCGGCGAAGCCGTTTTCATCCGTGAGCCTGGCAATGCCCACTGAAAGTGCGGGATCGCTGGATGCGTTGCCTTCAAGAATTTTTAGTTTTTCTGCTTTGGAAAACGGAAGGCCGGTGACGAGATGGATGTCATTGGTGACGTGATCACCGCCCACGGGAATGCAGCCAGAAGCTGCGATAGAACCATCTAAATATAAAGCGTAGTCGGTCGTTCCGCCGCCGATATCGATAAGCAGGGCACCGCGTAAGCGTTGTTCGCGATCTAGTGCCATTTGTGCGGTAGCAATCGGAGCAAAGACAATATCATCTACCTCAAGCGGACACTCTCGGACGAGCTTGATGGAATTCTGAATACGATTGCTGATGCCATGAACGATATGAAAATCAACTTCAACGGTCTTGGCAAAAAGGCCAATAGGTGACGCGGTTTGTTCAAGTCCGTCTATCAGATATCTACGGACGATGGTGTGTAGGGATGCGTGATCTGGGGGATAATGGACATCCCGCGCCATTTCGCGGGCTTCTTCGAGATGTTCAAACTCGATGGCTTCTTGATTGTTAGGCAGGCGAAAAACACCACGATTGTTCACTCCTTGCATATGAGCGCCAGTTACTGCGAGAAATACGGATCCGATTTCAACATCGCTTGAATCTTCAGCGCGAGCCAGCGCGTCTTTTAAGCACGCCCTAGCTTGCACAAAATCTGCAATTTCACCTTTTCTAACACCGACTGATTTGGTGACCCCGATACCAAGAATTTTTACAGCGCCGTCCGGCTTGACTTCGCCAACCACGATGCAGGTTTTGCTGGTGCCGATTTCGAGTCCGACATGAATTTTTGTGCGGCGTGCCATGAGTTTCAGTTGCGATTTAAAAGAGATTGGAGATCGTTTTTGCGGCGAGATTCATCGTTATTGGTGGCGGGACTATCGCCAACTGGAATAGCGCGTGGAGGTGCTTCCTCGCCTCGGATGGTGATGGGAATATTTTGCTTGGGAATCAAGTTGATCGTCTCAATTTCGTAACCTTTTTTCTGAGCATGATGAAGTGCTTGGCTGAAATACTCGAGCTGTCGGTTGTGGTCGTCCAGGCCGAAGGTTGCGGTTGTCTTTGAACGTGTTGTAAGGTTGATGGACCACGGGTTTATTTGATAAACCGTTTCAATAATTTGCAGATCATTGGGGAAAATATCGCGAAAGGAATTAAGTAGATATGTGCAGCGACGGTATTCGGGATGTTTCAACGTGATTCCAGCTTGAATTGGATGTTTCGAATCGGCTTTGACGTGAATCAGGGGCAAATGAACGGCTTGTTCGAGTTGTCGTTGTGGGCAGGGGTATATGAAACCACTTTGATCGACGAGTAGTTGATCTTGGTTGCGAGTGGTCATCAAACCTTCCTCAGGACAGGCAATCCATGCTTGTGGTTGCCTCGTTGAGAGGTGAAAAACCATGGTTCCAGGCAGTTCACGTTCGATTTTTACGGCATGGATCGCAGGAATTTCCAATAACTTCCTCTCCATCGCTGATGTGTCGAAGTCGAAAATATTCCCGCTGAGATCGATTCCGAGATG
Organism: Luteolibacter sp.; assembly: GCA_021298895.1. GTDB lineage: Bacteria > Verrucomicrobiota > Verrucomicrobiia > Verrucomicrobiales > Akkermansiaceae > Luteolibacter. The sequence continues at coordinate 6,918 of JAJTHK010000043.1, read as the reverse complement.
TTCGACTAGACCTGACTCATCCATCACATCATTGTCATTTAGCCGGATGGATTGGAGATTAAAATCAGGGTTTTGGTGAAAAGTGTAGCGAATCGCCTCACGCACGCCGTAGCCAATCGCGAGCAAAATACCGATGATTATCGCAAATTTTGTTAGTGATTTGAGAAAATCGAGAAAATTGAACCATGCAATCCGAGGCGACATGACCTCGGACTTGAGCACCTTTACATGGTGCCTATGGTATCGATTTTTCGAGCTGTGTTTTCGCATGTGGGTTTTGCCGAAGCAGGTTCCGGACGGAGATCATTCGATATCCTTCAAACTGTATATAAACGTTATTTCACGCAGCATTGCCACGTTCGCGCTAAGTTAGTAAACTTAACTTTAATGTCAATGCACTTAAAGGACGCGAATGGGGCCGAATTGAAGGTTTTTTGGAAATTTTATTTCTCTGGCACGCGATTATAAAAATTCTTGCATTTGGGGCATATACCCGCTTCATTCCGCCCACCTAGGACAGCTTGGCGATAAACGCTGAGCTCATCCCTTACATCAAAATGAGCGTTAACACAGAAAAAGCAGCCATCGACCTTAAGTCGTACCAAGCCCACGAAGGAGACACCGGAAGTTCACCTTACCAAGTCGCCCTTCTCACCCAGAGAATTCTCGATCTGACCGAGCATCTCAATGCCCACAAGAAGGATTTTTCCTCGCGTCGTGGACTTTTGAAGCTCGTTTCGCAGCGTCGCAAGCTGCTTGATTACATCAAGCGCAAGGACGAGGCTAAATACCAGGAGCTCATCAACAATCTCGGTCTACGCCGTTAATTTAAACCATTTCGCAACAGCAGCCACGGGAGTCTCTCTCGTGGCTGCCTAGCAAAAAGGGTGTCCGTGATTTTCACTACATCCTCGGGATAGTCCCGGAAACCTTGATAGCTAGGGCGGCACAGGGCTGCCCTGCTTAGACGTAAGTAAAAAGAAGAAATAAGAAAAATGAATATCCATTCCACCACGATCGAAGTCGGAACCAATCCGATGACCATCGAAACCGGCAAACTTGCCAAACTCGCCGATGGCGCAGTCACCGTCCGTTGCGGCGAAACCATCATTTTGGTTACCGCAGTTTCACAAACCAAAGTAAAGCCAGGTCAAACTTGGTTCCCACTCTCCGTAGAATATAAGGAGAAAGCAACCGCCGCAGGCGTGTTCCCAGGTGGTTACTTCAAACGCGAAGGCCGCCCTACCGAAAAGGAAATCCTCACCTGCCGCATGACCGACCGTCCGCTGCGTCCGCTGTTCCCTAAAGGTTACCTCTACGAAACCCAAATCGTCGCTATCTTGCTGAGTGCAGACGGCATCAACGATTCCGACATCCTCTCGATGAACGGCGCATCCGCCGCTCTCGCGATTTCCGACATTCCTTTCGACGGCCCAATTGGTGCCGTTCGCGTCGGCCGTATCGATGGCAATTTCGTCATCAACCCGACTCACGAGGAGCGCGAAAACAGCGATCTCGACCTCATCTACGTGGGTAACAAAACCGACGTCATCATGATCGAAGGTCAAGCCGACGAGATCCCAGAGGATGAGTTTATCAAAGCTCTTCACTTCGCTCAAGCTGCCGTTCTTAAAATCGTACAAGGCCAAGAGGAGCTTGTCGCGAAATGCGGTAAGCCGAAGCGTGAATACGAACTCACTGTTGCGAAAGATAACCTTCTTGAGATCGCCTACGAAATCGCTGGTGACCGCATCGAAGACGCGATTTATGCCGCATCCAAAGTTGAGCGCGGCAAAAAAGTCGGCGCACTCCGTGACGAAGTTGAAGCCGCTATCAAACAGCGCGCTCCTGAGGCAACCGACTTCGATGTCGAGCAAGCCTTCGAATACCTTCAGAAAAAAGCATTCCGTATTTCCATCATGGAAAAAGGCGTGCGTGCTGACGGACGTTCTATCGGTGATCTCCGCCCGCTTTACGGTGAAGTCGGAACGCTTCCACGCGTTCACGGCTCCGCCATTTTCTCACGTGGCGAAACTCAAGCACTTGCCATCACCACCCTTGCACCAGCTGACGAAAAACAAAATTTCGACAACTACGCAGGTGGCGAAAGTGAAAAACGCTTCATCCTCCACTACAACTTCCCTCCGTTCTCCGTGGGTGAATGTGGTCGAATGGGTGGTATCAACCGTCGCGAAATCGGCCACGGCTCTCTTGCCGAGCGCTCGATCGAGCCAGTGATTCCTGCTGAATGCGATTTCCCATACGCGATCCGCGTTTCCTCTGAGGTTATGGAATCTAACGGTTCCACTTCGATGGCTTCGGTTTGCGCCGGCACCATGGCTCTTCTCGATGCCGGTGTCCCGCTGATCCGTCCTGTCGGTGGTATCTCTGTAGGTCTCGTTACCGATTTCAACGAAGATGGCACACTCAAAGCGCACAAGATGCTTCTCGACATCATTGGTTCCGAGGACTTCTACGGCGACATGGACTTCAAACTCTGTGGCACCAACGAAGGCGTCACCGGTTATCAGCTTGATCTCAAGCTTCCCGGTCTCCCGCTCGCCATGCTTGAAGAGGCGATCAAAATCGCCAAAGACGGCCGCACCAAAGTCATTGCGAAAATGGCGGAGTCCATCGTTGAGCCGAAAGAGCTCAGCGCCCACGCACCGCGCATTGTTTCCGTGAAAATCCCTGCAGATCGCATCGGCGAACTCATCGGACCTGGCGGCAAAAACATCAAAGCTATCCAAGCGGAATCCGGCGCTGAGATTAATATCGAAGACGACGGCACCGTTCACATCTACGCTTCCAAACAAGCTGGATTGGATCGCGCGAAAGACATGATCAACCGCATGTTCCAAGAAATCGAAGTCGGCCAGACCTACACGGGTCGCGTTGTCTCGATTACTGCATTCGGTGCATTCATGGAAGTGCTTCCTGGAAAAGACGGACTCGTTCACGTCTCGGAGTTGGCCGAAGGTCGCGTCGAGAAAGTGGAAGACGTCGTCAAGAAAGGCGATCTGCTCACCGCGAAATGTCTCGGTGTGGATGAAAAAGGCCGCGTGAAAATGTCACGCCGCGCCTGGCTCCGCGACGAGAAAGCCAAAGAGGCGGAAGCCAACGGCACCGCAGTTGAAGAGACTGTCACTCCGCTTGTCTAACATGGTGAAGGATTTAACTATCCTTCTAACATAAAATTATCAAGCCAGTGTCCGAAAGGGCACTGGCTTTTTTTGTCCCATCATCAGGTAGGGTCGCCTGACCTCAGTCGACCCATTTCCAAAACCCTTTCAGCAAGATCACCCTAACAGACGTGTAATCTCGGGATATCCGGCTCACCAAGATTTCTACGCTTTTTCGAGCGATTCAGAAATTCAATCTTTACACTTGAACTGTTCACAAGAACAGTTCAAGTGTATCCCATGTCATCCCCCACGCCCCCGAAACTACTCGACCGTGTTCGAACTTCCATCCGCCAGCGCGGTTATTCCTACCGCACGGAGGAATCCTACATCGCAATCATCCGCCGTTTCATTCATTTCCATCATAAAAAACATCCCGCAGATCTCGGTCCACAGGCCATCGTCCCTTATCTGTCATGGCTAGCCGACGAACGCCATTGCTCGCCCTCAACTCAAAAATCCGCCCTTTGTGCACTCGTCTTCCTTTACGTCAATGTCTTGAATATTCCCGTCGGCGATCTCGGAGAAATCCCCAAAGCAAAAGTTCAACGACGGCTCCCCGTCGTTCTAACACGTGCTGAAGTCCGCGCTGTCTTTTCCCATCTTCAAGATCAACCCCTTCTCATGGCGCGTCTTCTTTACGGCACTGGCATGCGTTTGGCAGAAATGCTTTCCCTACGAATCAAAGATATCGATTTCTCATCCCGCTCAATTCTCGTCCGCCACGGAAAAGGCGGAAAAGACCGCGTCACCATCCTTCCGGATAACCTCATCGATCCTCTGCGCCAGCAATATGCCAAAGCACGTGCCTTCTTCGATGTTGATCGCGCACAAGATCTTCCCGGCGTTCATCTTCCCTACGCCCTCGAACGTAAATATCCCACCGCAGGCAAAAGCTGGGCGTGGTTTTGGGTCTTTCCTGCCAACGGCTTATCCACCGATCCTCGCTCACGTCTCGTCCGTCGCCACCATGAAGGCGACTTCACCATCCAACGCCCTTTCAGAGCAGCCGTCACTGCCGCCGGTATCACCAAAAACGCCACCTGCCACACTCTCCGTCACGCTTTCGCTACTCACCTGTTAGAAAGTAACTACGACCTCAGAACCATTCAGGAGCTCCTCGGTCACTCCCACGTCAGCACCACAGAAATCTATACCCATGTCATCAACCGCCCCGGTCGCGGTGTCCGCAGCCCACTCGATGAACCTTAAATCGTGATCCGCGGGTCGATCTCTCTCTAGATCGACACGCTCACACAACTGTCGTATCCAATCATCCAAGTGTGCTCTCGCGAGATCACCTTCAAGTCACGGACCACTGCCTCGAGCCTCCGTCGCTAAACCTTCTCGTGACATTGCCTTCCGGTAAAACACTCACTCGTTCATCAAATTTCAACCTTGATGAACCGCAAACTCATACGTACAAATCCCTTATGACGCAGCTTTCCACCCCTCCAAATACGACTAGTCGCTTTGCGTCACGACCAGTCGTAGAATAACTGTTCGACAAAGAAGCAAAGACCATCTAAACAATGCAAGATATCGCAAGCGTTCAAAAATCCAAATCGTTCTGGGGTTGGATAGCATTTGTTACCGGCATCGTCGCTTCGTGGCTACTTCTGAATGCGATCATTGGAGCTGGAACTGTTTTCATTAAAGCGTTTTTGACCCTTCGTGCGAATGGTGCTGCTGATCCTGCTGTATTGGCTGGAGATATTTCGATAGGACTCCTAACAGGATTATGGGGCGTAATTTATTCACTAATTTTCCTCATTCCCTGCATCATTGCTCTGGTCAAATATCGTAAGTTACGCAAGCAGATCACGACAGCAGACCAACTGAATAACAACAATGTCGAACAAGGCGCATCATCCAACCTCTAGGAGCCCTTCTGCATAGATGATTTCTGGTATTTACAACATCAACCCCATGAGACACACTCGCCCAAGCTCCTAGAGGTGGATGTGCTCATCGTTCGCCCAACCAAACACGTCGCCAGTGATTCAATGAAGCCTGCCGCAGAGGATATTCGACAGCGTAGAATCGCTTGGGAGGCTTTGTCGGATCTCTATCTCGACACTGATACATCATTGAGCCGAGAGTGGAGAGTAGAACGCCTGATGGAGACGGACTATACCACCGAGGACTTGGAGACCATCCTCGTGAATGAGGTTCACCCCGTTTGTCGCTGGAACATGATGTGTGTCGCAGGCGAGTGGGCAGCGTTTGACCCTGACTGGTTGGAGACTAAGATTCTTCGACAGGTTGCGTCACCATCTTGGTTCCGACTGCCATTTGTCGGCACGCTCGTTCGGCGGCACGGCGAGTGGCGAGCTACGAAGGATGCTCTATCACTACGCCGATCATCATTACGTAGCGACCGGGCACAGCCAGCATGACTGCACAGAAGACCACCAGCCACACAAGGGCGAACAAAACGGATGCAGGCAACGGCTCGAAGGCTATCTGTCGTGTCAGCAACGTCTTGCGCTCGCCGTCGCCTGATCCGAGACGTTAGCCCAAGAACGAAGAATTCCCATTATGACATTCGCATTTGGACAATCAGAGCACGAGCGGGTGACCGTTGACGTTCTTTCCTATGAGCGACCCGTTACCGGCGAGCATTACGACGACAACTGGCTTATCGTCGCCATTTCGGTTTTAGCGGGTGGCTTCTCGGGACGAGCACGCGCTTCGATTCTCACGGACGAGTTGGTGAGTTTTGCAGAGCAGCTCCATCCCCTTTGTGAGAGCCTGAATGGGACTGCGGAGTTTTCCACACTCGAAGGACAGCTTTCACTGAAGCTACTTGGTGATGGTCGAGGACACATCAACCTTAAAGGAGAAGTTTCGGACAGGGCTGGCCTTGGTAACACACTTTCTTTCACTTTCGAGTTTGACCAGACATTGCTTCAGCGTTCGATTCATGAACTTGACTCCGTAATTCGAGCCTTCCCGGTTCGGATCGAAGAGGCTAACAAGTCGTGACGCACCAACCGGCCATAATCCTTTCAATTTCAATTCATTTTCCCTTCAATCGCGCCGGTGGGCGCACATCAAACGTTATCGGAAGAAATTTTCCGCCGCATCGGTTTTAGATTCGCGTGCCACCACCCGCCGACATTCCATCGGTGCTGAATGTCGAGCCGCGTCCATGTGACCGAATCGTCCTCAAGGAACTCGTCGGAGCCTTCGATCTCGTCATCAAAATTCAAAAGACGATAACAAGTCGTGGCTGGAGCAACCGCTGCCAGCGTTGGAGTTGGTTCTGTATTCATGGCGTTTTCTCGCTGGCATCGGTGCCAGCACTTTTTGCGTTCGGCAGATGAGACTCGCGCATCCGTTTGTAAAGGTGCGCGGCTTTGTCGCAGAAGGTTTTTCCCTCGCAGGACATCAAACCGCAGGCAAATATCTTTTGGACGCTCTCGACCTTTGCCGGTTCGAGCATTCGGATTTCTTCGATGAGCGCGTCGTATTTCAGAATAGACTGCCGGGCAGCATCGGCCAGAGCCTCTACCCAGTCCACTTCCCATCCTCGCTCTTTGGCGATTTCATACGACATATCCACCGGAAAGCCTTCTTGGTCGCGCATCGTGAAGACGCCTTGCAGTTTTGGCACGCCGTTGATTTGCGTTTTCCAGCGTAGCGGCCCGCTTTCGCAGATAACTGCCGAACAAGGCGCGGCAGTCATGGGGTGAACTTGTCGATATTTTGTTTGTGGATTGGTTTTCATAAG
>JAJTHK010000166.1 GCA_021298895.1 Luteolibacter sp. | reverse complement strand
GGGGCCGAGCTTGGCGAGAAGCTCTTTGAGGAGGTCAGACTTCTTCTAAACGACACTGATACGATCCGGTCGGTGAGCACCGTCAAGCTCGCTTAAACGCACGGACTTTTGGCAAACAGTCTACACGGAATGAAGATTGGGAGAATGGAGAGAGAAAGGAAAAGAGTGATAACCCACACTCTGTGTATTCCGTGTGCTCCGTGGTTCAATTTTATTCAGGTGGATGGAGATGTTTAACCACAGAATGCACGGAATACACGGAATGAAGATTGGGATAATGGAGAGAGAAAGGAAAAGAGTGATAACCCACGCTCTGTGTATTCCGTGTAATCCGTGTGCTCCGTGGTTCAATTTTCTTTGTGAGTGATATCGGAGGTTGATATGGAAACTTTAGCTGCCTTAGGTAGGGGAATGATTTTTAGGGAAATGGAATTGTGGTTCGATCCACAGGCACGTTCTGGGCCTGAGTCCATGGCTGTGGACGAATGGCTTCTGGAGACTAGGCAATTGCCGATGATGAGGGTTTACAAGTGGGATGGGTTTTGGGGGAGTTTGGGGTATTTTGGAAAGTTGGATGAGGCGGAGCAGTCATTTCCGGGGCTGAGATGGGTGCGTCGCTGGACTGGAGGTGGGGTGGTGGATCATCGTGAGGACTGGACTTACAGTTTAATGATTCCCAAAAAATTTGAGCTCGCGCGTTTGAAAGGTGGCGAGAGTTATCGTGCGATTCACCAAGTCTTGGTGAGTGTGCTAGCGAGCGAAGGCGATTTGGTGCCAGCGCTTGCGGAAGGAAATCAAAAGGCTGGGAGCGTGTGTTTTGAAAATCCTGTGGAATTCGATGTGGTGGGCAGCGTGGGGGAGAAACTCGCAGGAGCCGCACAGAGACGAAGCCAGTTGGGACTGCTGCACCAAGGATCGGTATCGGTCAGAGGAGATTTTTTGCTGCGAGGAAAATTATTCGCTGAACAACTCGCTGAAACGTGGTCGGAAGTAGAAGTTTTTCCTGATGAGAGAAAAATCAACCAATTGGTAAGCAGTCGATACGGGACTGATGGGTGGTTGAAAAGAAGATGTTAGATTTCGTTAAGGGTGGCTTTGCCGCGGAGTTTGGATTCTGCGTCATCGGCTTCGCGATTGGGCATATCGAGTCCTTTTTTGATTTCGCGTTTGGCATCCTCATCTTTGCCCATCATCGCGAGAGTCCGACCGTATTCGATCTGGTGGATGAGGCGTTTGGAATTGATCTCGCGGGCTTTTTTGAAGTGATCGAGCGCTTCTTGGTAAGAGCCTTTGGGGATGCCTCCGTAGACGACTTTAGCCAAGAGACGGGTGGCTCCACCGATATCGGCGATTTCTTGATGCCAACGTCCGAGCATGTGATGGGCGTAATCGGATTTCGGGTTGAGTTTGAGGGCTTGCTCCGCGGAGGATTTGATATCGCGGGAGGCCTCCAGTTTTTCTTTATTACCTAAAAACTCCGTGCTTTTCCCGAGAGAGAGCGCGAGGGCGAGATGGGAGTCGGATAATTTCGGGGCGATGGCGACGGCTTTGCGTGAGTATTCGAGCGATTTCTGCGCGGCTTCTTTGCGGGCATTTCCTTTGAGCGATGGCATGAGGTCGCCATATTGTTTGGCGATTTTGATGAAGACGGTCGCTTGGTCGGGCTTCAGGGCATCGGCTTTCTGATAGGCTTCTAGAGCTTCTTTGGTTTTACGGTCGGCATCGAAGTCATCGCCTTTTTTGATCCATTCAGCCGCCGTTTCGGAAAAGGCGTATGATGTGGCAAGGAAGATGAGGATGACACTGCGGAAAAAATTCATGTTGAAACCTAGCATGATTTTTGAGTTTTGCAGCTGAGTTTGAATTTTTTCAGGTGATTTTTTTGGTGGTCTCGTAAAAAACAAGAAAAGAAGAATTCAACCGCAGATGAACGGGATGAACGCAGATGAAGAAAAGGGATGAAGACTAGTTATTTAGGAAGTTCTATGCATTTAATCTCTCTTCCATCTGCGTGTATCCTGTTTATTTGACTACGCTTCGCTCCGTCCATGTCCGCTTCGCTCCCATTGCGGTTAAATCATCTCATTTTCGATGGCAAATAGGCAACCTATAGACGCGCTATTTCTTCCAGCTAAGCGACCATTCGACGTCGGCTGTGGTTTCGTAGTAAATTGTGACCTTAATGATATTTCCTTCGTGAGCGAAATGGATCTTTCCTGATGAAATTGCGGCTGCAGTTGGAGTAAAACCATTTGCGGCGATGGATAGAATGATTGGGTTACCAGCGACGATGCGGGTTTTTCCTGTAAGTGTTAGAGATTCGGTCTTCCAAGCGGTTTGATCGAGCATGCCTTGCATGATGTGGCGGTTGGTGGAGAGGACTTGTGGGTGATCGAGTTTCTTGCGTAGCGAGTAGACGAGTGACTGCTGTGGTTTGAGCGGGCGTGATACTTTGCCGTTGCCTGGGATTTCGCCGAGGAATTCGTCGTTCCAGAAATCGTGCAGGTAGTAGGTTGCTGCGGCATCGAGACCGATAGCGCCGGTATCCGATTGATCGCCGGAGAGGGGAGCGGTGATCGTTTTGGCTTCGTTGTAATTGTTAGAAAGGATGAGTTGCGCGGAGTTGGTGTCGTTGGCGTAGACATAGATCGAAGGATCGTTAGGAGCGGTGGTGAGCATATCGGTTGGGCGGAATGAACGTGTGCCTTGAAGTAATGGGTAGAGGCGGGTGAGATCCATTTTTTCTTCTGGGGTCATGCGGCCGAATGAGGTGCCGAGTTCGAGTCTACCGGAGAGCAAACCGACGAGAGTGAGCATGGTGCGGCGGGCATCGATGTCCATGCCTTTGAAAGATTTGCCGTCTGGGTAGTAGCCGAAGACACTGCGGTTTTTATACCAACGCAGGCCCATGCGTGATGCCATTTCGGGTTCGAAGTGTGAGGAGTCGAACCAGACGCGTTGGAGGTCGACGATGCCGGCGGTGACATCGAGCATGGGTGTGCCGTATTCACCGAGATTGCGTTCGTGGATAAAGGCCTCGTTGCCGAGTCCTTCGCGGCAGATTTCGAAAACTTTGCGGTAGGCTGTGGTGGTGGTGTGGGTTTTATCTTTGAAGCCGCCAGTAGGAATCCATGCGCTTTCAGGGTAATCGAATTTGATGCCCTGCAAACCTTTTTGTTGGAGACGTTTCCACATTTTAAGCGTGTAGGCTTGGAATTCGGTGTTGGTGAAATCGTATTTCACCCAAGGCATGTGGTGGCGGTGTTCAGCATGCAGACGCGAGATGTCGCCACCCATCATCCATTCGGGATGAGCGAGTGCGAAGTCGTTAGATGGCATGTTTGTTTGGATGTAGGTGAACGGGACACCACCTAACTCACGGATCTTGCCGCAGAATTTTCCAAAGGTTTCGTAAGGTGGGGTGAGGGCTCCGTATTTCGCCCATGTTTCATCGTTCCACCATCCTTGCTGGGTGTCGCCTTGTTTTTTGTCGCAATAGAAATCGGGTTCGAGACGGATGGCTACCGGTGTGTATTCCAGTAGGCCGGATTTGACGGCGAGTTCCATTTGATCGACGAGAGATTTGGAATCATTGATGGGCCGACCTTCGCCGTATGAACCTTGAGAGACGAGCCAACCGCAAAGCGTTGGGAAATCGTAGGGCTTTGGATTCGCTTTGTTAGCGGTGCGCATGGCCAAGCCGTAGGCTTCGAGCGAAGTGAAAGGGTCGCTAGTGACGATGTCGAGAAACACGCTGTCGGCTCCATCATAGGTTTTTCCGGGAGGGATGAGTTTGCCGATAGGGTCTTCGATGGTGATGGTTAGATCCGATTTCTTTTCGTCCAAAACAAGACGGCGGAGGAACTCGTGGTAGCGGAGGCCACCAGCGACGATGGAATGACGGCGCTCGCCGAGTTTGCCAGTGATCAGGATGTTGTTGTGAGCATCGATAGCGGCTTGGTTTTCGACACGGTTGGGTTGTGCTCCAGCACCCCCGCGTAGGACTTGAGGGTTGGTGAGTTTCTTGCCTGGAAGGAAGGCGGCTTTGTCGATCACACCGACGCGCGCGACACGCATGGGAAATTCACGCTGGTTGGTGACCGAGAAACCGAGAACGGCGAAGGATTGTTTGTCATAGACTGTTAGATGCAGCGTTTTGACGGGTGAGTATCCTGAGTTAGGGGTGTCGGTGATGGATAAGGTGCGACCTTTACCGAACTCATCGTTTACCTCCGTCTCTTTCCAAGTGCGTGTCGGTTCGGCTATTTTACGCCAGTTCATTTCATCGACCGTGAAGCGGGCTCTCGTGAAGACAGGGGTGTTCGAACTGAGGTCGGTTGCGGACCAAGTGCCAGATTTCAGATCAAAGGAGAGTTTGAGTGTCTGATTGGCGATAGAGACTTGATCGGCAGATTGGGTGACCTCAACCGCATGAAGCTGGCAGACTACAAAGGCGGTGATGGTGGCAAGGAGTTGTTTTTTCATCGGCTTGGAGAGAGGTTGGATGATAGAGATTGTGATAAAGAGTTAAAGCGGGTCGGTCGCGGTAAAGTGATTAAATCGCCTATAATGCTGACGAACATCTCTTTTTTGCCTCTTCCGCAAAATCTGTGGGTTAAAACTGGCTTCTGAGCGCTTCAGATCGGCGCGAAGTTCTTGGAAGTTGCCCACAACAGGCCGATTCGAGAATGGGTCTGAAACTCGTCGAAGAAGCGGGCTGTTGTGG
>JAJTHK010000175.1 GCA_021298895.1 Luteolibacter sp. | reverse complement strand
TGAATGTTGAATGTTGAATGTTGAATGTTGAATGTTGAATGAAGAGGCCGCAGCACTACTTCGGCACATCAATCCAACAGCCTTTTTCATGAGACAGGAGAGATAGTTCAGCGAGTTGCACGCCTTTGGCGCCTTCGCGCAAAGTCCATTTGAATGGGGTGTTGATGGCGACGTGTTTGAGGAACATTTCCCATTGGATTTTGAAGGCGTTGTCGAAGTTGAGTTGGTCGGGGACTTCGGTCCAGTTGTCGTAGAAATCGATTGGGGAGTCGATGTCAGGATTCCAGATGGGACGTGGGGTGACGGATTGATGCTGAGCCCAGCATTTGCGGAGGCCGACGATGGCGGAGCCTTCGGTGCCATCGACCTGCATGGTGAGCAAATCATCACGGCGCACGCGGACGTTCCATGATGAGTTGAACTGGCAAGTCACGCCTGTATCGGTTTCGAAAATCGCGTAGGCGGAATCGTCAGTGGTGCATTTGAACGGTTTACCTGCTTCGTCGAAGCGCTGGGGGATGTGGGTGGCAGCTTTGCAGAACACACGGGTGACGTTGCCGAAGAGGTTATCGATCACATAGCGCCAGTGGCAGTGCATATCGACAATCATGCCGCCGCCATCTTCGGCGCGGTAGTTCCATGATGGGCGTTGGATGGGTTGTCCTTCATGCTCACCTGTGAAAACCCAATAACCAAACTCGCCACGCACGGAGAGAATTTTTCCGAAGAAACCTTGTTCCTTCAGAAGCTGATATTTGCGAATTCCAGGCAGCCAGAGCTTATCCTGAACGGTGCCGTTCTTAACTCCAGCTTTCTCGGCGATTTCGGCAATACGAATGGCTTCCGAATAAACGCTAGCGGTGGGTTTTTCGCAGTAAACATGTTTTCCTGCTGCAATCGCGCGCTCAAGAAACGGAATGCGATGCGGGGTGCCTGAGGCATCGAAAAAGATTTCGTTATAGGGATCGGCGAGGGCGGCATCGAGATCGGTGGAGAAACGTTCGACACCGTGTTTCTTCGCGAGGTCGGAAAGTTTATTAGCATTCCGACCCGTTAGTATCGGATCCGGAACGAGTCGTGATCCATCAGGAAGAAGAACGCCACCTTGATCGCGGATCGCGAGGATGGAACGAACGAGGTGCTGGTTGGTGCCCATGCGTCCGGTGACGCCGTTAAGTATAATGCCGATTTTCATAAAGTTTCAAATTTCAAATTTCAAGTTTCAAGGAAGAGAAATGGATGTGGATAAAGGATTTTAACCAAGAACCAGGAACCAAGAACCAGGAACTAGGAACTAGGAACTAGGAACTAGAGACTTTGAGTGGATGTTAGGATTTTTTTGAGAAAGTCGTGTTGGTTCATGGCCCAGTATTTGCGGGAGAAGATTTCGACTTCGGTTAGGCCAGTGAAGTTGGTGGTGCGTATCATGTTGAGGATGCGTGGGGTGGCATTGACGCCTTCGCCGGGGAGGCCTCGATCTAACAGGGGATGATCGAAGTCGGGTTTGAACTCGCAGATGTGAAAGGCGAAGAGGTGGCCGTTGTTGGCGCAGGTTTGGATTTCTTGTTCTAGGTTGGTTTCCCACCAGACATGAAAGGTATCAACCGCGATTCCGACGAGTGGATGGTTGATGCGTTGTGCAAGGATGTTGGCGTCGCGAAGCGTAGCAACGGCGGAACGATCGCCAGCATACATCGGATGAAGGGGTTCGATGGCGAGTTTGATCCCAGTGGCCTCGGCGCGTGGCAGGAGCGCGCGGATGCCAGCTTCAATTTGTTCGAAGTTTTGCTCGGGTGACTGGCCGACTGTAGCGCCACAAACCAAGACGATCATCGGCAAACCGACCATCTCGGCTTCCTCCAAGGCTTGGAGGTTTTGATCGATCGCTTTTTCCCGATCAGGTGCGCTCAGTGCGGTGAAAAATCCTCCGCGTACGAGGGAAACGGGAGTGAGTCCGCTATCTGTGAGTTGGGTTCTAACTTTTTTCAGATCCTGACCCGCAATCGTTTCACGCCATATGGAAATTCCACCGATGCCTGAACGGGAGTAGTTTTCAATGCATTCGCCTATCGACCAAGGTTGGTTGGTAAAGGTATGGATTGCGAGTTGTTGTGGATTCACGGATTTGATGGATGAGATTATGCGGATTCACCGATGATGAATTTTCCAACAACTCGGTTGATGGATTTTTGAGGGATGTGATTGATGATTTCCTGCTCCAAGCTTGCGGCGGCAGCTTTGGCGAGTTCGATGACTGGCATGCTGACGGTTGTGAGGAGGGGGCGGGAGAGTTGTCGAACGGGAGAGTCATCGAAACCCGTGACAGAAATGTCTTTTGGGACAGAGACGCCGAGTCGGTCCAACTCGCTCAGAACCACGGTGCCGACGATGTCGTTAACGCAAATGAGGGCATTGTATTTTTTCGAAATACTGAGGATCTTTGCGTTATTGATACTGTTAATATTTGGAAATGCGTGGGTGCTTTTGATGGGATCAAAATGAATGCCAAACTGTTTGCATGCGGCATCGACCCCATCCAAGCGTTCTTGGTGGATTTGTCCGAGTTCATCGAGCGTGATGAAGGCGGGTTTGAATTTTTTTCCGAGACGTTTGAAAAGATGCGTCACAATCTCGTTCATCCCTATGCTGTTTTCAGAAGCAACGCAAGGGATGCCGGGGATGTCGCGGTTGAGGACGACGAAGGGTGTTTTGTTTTTTTTAAGCTGCTTGAGCGTGTCGTCGGAAGGGCGGTGGAATGCAAAGATGAAACCATTGGTGTCGCCACCTTTTTTGTGCGGGTAGGGTTTGTAATCTTTTGAACTGGTTTCACATACCAGATTGATACCGCATTCGATAAAGCCAGATTGTATGCCCTCGATGAGTGAAGCGAAGTCATAGAACAAGGAACGCTCAGGCTCGCTATGACGGGGAAGAATGAGTTTGATATTTAATATCGAACGTCCGCGGTGCTTGCTGATAGTGCGTTTTTGATAACCCATCTGTTCAGCTTGATGGTGAATTTTTACGACAAGAGTCGGATCGACCAAGCGTGATTGATTCAAGGCACGCGACACCGTTGCAGCGGAGATCTGCATTTTTTTGGCGATATCGGTGATCGTGGTCATTCAATGAAAATGTTTTGATTTAGTAACCCAGACGCGCCACGCAATCGGCGAGGATTTCACTTTCCCAGTCCGGACGTTTCGCGGATTTGGGATGGGTGAGGGGAGAAGGGCAGCGACCGATCAGGTTTTGAAAAATCGCGCAGGAATGTTTGTAAGCCGGCACCGGAGCACGGAACGCGATGTTGCCGAGGTATTGGATGTTATCGGTCAATTTCGCGTAGCGGTCATCGCCTTCCAACCAATATTTATCGCGAAGCGCAAAGAGCTCAGGACAGAAAGCGGCGAGCCCGAGCAAGTAATCCGACCCATACTCGGTCATGTCGATCGCAAGGTCGTTGCCGGTAAAAATTTTAAAATCGGGCCTGACTTCATCACGGATTTCTAAGCGACGCAGTTCGATGTCTCGTTCCAATGATGAATGCTTGATGCCTTTGAGCGATGGAATGTTGATCAGGCCTTTGAAAGTTTCCTCATTAAAAATCATTCCGTTTGGTGCAAACATGGCACCGAGTTCGAAAGCGACAACCGACTCGTAGCCTTCGCAAACTTCAGCGTAGAGGTCGATGATCTGTGCGGGTGTCCATTGATGGAAACGTGTGGTTTGGAAAAGGATGGGCGTGCCGCCGTGGGAAACGATTTCATCCATTTGGGTTTTATAGAGCTGAACCAGATCGCCCTCGAGACCTTCGACGAATGCGCCTGCGATGAAATCACGTTTGCCAGCGATGGTTTGATTCGTCAGCTCCAGCATGCGGGTGCGTTCCGCAGCGGTTAGATAATTCGCGTAGCCCGTATCCATGTTCACCGCACAACCAAGTCCCGCATCCGTGGTGCGAGCGACAGCGGCTTGGAAGCTATCCTCTGAGATCGATCCATCTGGATTGAAGGGTAATAAACACGCGGCGTAACCCGTGGTTTTTCGATGCAGTTTCTTGGCTTGGTGGCGTTGCGATAATGACATGCTTCGCGTTTCTTACCCCCTCCATTATTTGCATGCAAACTTTATTTCTTCGTTCTGGATTTTTTTGTCATGACATCTGTGAAGGTTTGCGAAAGATCAGCCTATGTACGAAGCAAAAGGCAAAATTAAGGTGATTTTTGATACGCAGACTTTTCCGAGTGGATTTTCCAAACGGGAATTTGTGGTCACTACAGCAGAAAGCAAATATCCGCAGGATTTGAAATTCGAGGTCGTGAAAGACAAGTGCGGGATCTTGGATAACTACAAAGTGGGTAACGATGTCTTGGTGAACTTCGATGTCCGTGGAAATGAATACAACGGCAAATACTACGTGAGTTTATCCTGCTGGAAATTGTCAGGTGGATCAGGTGGTGGCGGGGATGAGTATTCCCAAGAAATGCCGGCTAGTGCTGAGCCATCGGCTGAAGATCTGCGCAAGGCGGATGATTTCGATGATGATATTCCGTTTTGATTGAAGATATTAAACCACGGAATGCACGGAGTACACTGAATGGTTGCTTGCGCGCTAATCATAAACTTTTTAATTCCTTCATTCCGTGAAATCCGTGCTCTCTGTGGTTGAAATAATTATTCAGCCATTGGAGTTCCGATACGCGCGTAGAGCTCGATTTGTTTGCTGGAGTTTTCTAGCAAGTCTTTCGCGAGGGTGACTTTACCAGCTTCGAAAATCGTGATGGTGGATGATCCGCCGAACGCGAAGTAACCTTTTTCCGCGCCTTTTTCGACGGGTTGATTGGGGGTATAGATTTGGTGGATGGAGCCCACGCAAGTGGCGCCGATTTCTAGGATTAGGATCGTTCCGAACTCTTCGGTTTGGAGTTGGGTGAGGGTACGTTTGTTGGTCCAAAGATAGGAGAGTTTTTGAGCAAGGGCGATGGGTGAAACGGAAAACAACGGACCGGGAATCGTATGGGTTTCCGAAGGGATGCCAGCGGCGGGAAAATGGTAGCGATGGTAATCGACCGGACACAGCCGCGACAGGACCAGCGAGCCGTGGGCGTATTTCTTGGCGAGGGCGGGATCACCGAGCAGGGCGGGGAGGTCGAAGGTTTGGCCTTTTACGAAAAACGAGTCGATTTTTGAGATATCTGCAAAACCGAGATGACGGCCATCGGCTGGGAAAACGATGGGGGCTGAGTCGATAGGACGGGCTTCTGGTTTGAGTTTGCGGAAGAAAAACTCGTTGAAGCTTTTATAGCTACTGGGTGAATCGAGGAATTCGGCGGGATTCATCCCATATTTCTCAATGAATGGCTGAATTCGACTGGCGGAATCTGGTTTGGACATGCGTTTTCCATACCATTTGGAAAAGCCATGGCGCTTCACCAAGGCGTGGAGGGCGAGTTTACCGAGAGGGTTTCCATAGGTCCAACGCAGGAAAGATTCGCCATAAACCTGCTCGGTTTCGTGCTGCTGGGTATGGCGGTTGAAATATCGGATGGTTTCCACATCGGCAGGAAACCCTTTGTGGATATGAAAGTCAAAGAACTATGAAAGGGGATAAAAGTGAGCTTTTAGTGACGTAGTATCGTCGAATTGAACTTGCGGGTTATCCAATCCGCGATTATCTCACCGAAAATGAAAGCTTTCTCGATTTTTATCACTCTGTTCTGCCTTGGCCTCACAGGTTGTCAGAAGAGCAAGGAGCGGATGTTTGTAGAGGAAACAAGAGGCAAGTCCACTAAAGATGTGACGCCGAAAATGTTCGCGACGAGTGCTGAAAGGTTTTACGATACCAAGCCGAGTCCGATTCAGGGTAATCCTCCCGAAAATTGGTTGGCTTTGCCTGCAAATCAGTTCCGTTTGCTCAATTATCGTTTCGGAGATTCAGGGCTTGGGGAGGTTTACGTATCGATTTCTTCGGGTGGAATTCTGGAAAACGCGAATCGCTGGTTCAAGCAGTTTGGTCGTGAAGCGATGACTCCAGACAGTTTCGCAGCGAAGCAAAAAATCCCGGTGGTAGGAATCGAAGGGGTATGGATTGAAGCAGAGGGTGACTATGGTGCTGGCATGGGTGCAGATTCGAAACCAGGTTATGGTTTAGCGGGTGTGATTGCCGAGACAGGTGGACAAATCATCACCGTCAAAATGGTCGGTCCGAAATCCGAAGTAGATGTGCAAAAACCCGCGCTGCGTGACTTCATCGGCAGCTTACGGATGACCGAAAAATGATCTGAAATTTTTTAGCGATTTATAAATGGATAACCAAATTTACACCAAGGAAATGCCGCGTGAGAAATCATTCTTCCGTATGCTATATGATTTCCTTTCAGGATTTGCCCTTGCGACAGTGCTGCTGCTGTTGCTGTTGCTACTCACTTGGCTGGCCACACTGGAGCAGATCGATCATGGTCTGTATGCAACTTTGAATAAATATTTCAGCTGGAAATCCTTATTTCTGATTCCTGAAATCAACGGTAAGAAGATACCGCTTATATTACCTGGTGGTTATTATGTCTGCGCGCTGTTGCTGGTGAACATGATCCTCGGTGGGGTCATTCGCATCCGCAAAGGTCCGAAGCAGATCGGAAATCTCATCTCTCATTTCGGAATTGTTTTCATGCTGATCGCTGGAGGCGTGGCTCATCACTTCGAGGAGCGCGGCAACATGGCGATTTATCCGGGTGAAAGCAGCAACGTGGCTGAGGACTATCATGAATATGTTATCGAAGTTGCTGAAGTGAAAAACGACGAACGCGATAAGTTTCACATCATTCGCGGTAATTCTCTAACCGATCTTAAAGACGGGAAGCAGCGAAGGTTTGATTTCAAAGATGTGCCGTTTTCCATCATCGTATCCGGACATTTGAAAAATTCGCAGCCAGTGAGTGTTGCGGAACAAGCCCCGAAGAAAGGTGAGTTAGTGACTGACGGTTATTATCTATTTGAACGCCCTGCAGATGAAACGGCTGAAAGAAACATCGCTGGTGCGTATGCTCAGGTAGTTTTCGAAGATGGTGAGAAATCGGCACCGTTTATTTTATTTGGAGCGAGCTATTACCCATTCACCGTGCGGGATGGTGAAAGGCTTTTCACCGTCGATATGCACAAGCGTTTGTGGCAGATGCCGTTCGATGTGAAGCTGGACAAGTTTAAAGCAGAATTCCATCCTGGTACCTCACGACCTGCGGAGTTCGTCAGTGATGTTCGGCGCATTGAAAACGGCCAAGAGGCGAAGGTGCGCATCGAGATGAACGAGCCGATGCGCTATGAGGGGTTCACCTTTTTCCAAGCGAGTTACGGCCCGCCAAATGCGAAGCCTGGTGATGAGATGTTTACGGTTTTGGAAGTGGTAAAAAACCCCTCGGATATGTGGCCTGAATATAGCCTCTACATCGTTGCGTTCGGTATGCTTGTTACTTTTCTAACCAAACTCATCGGTCATGTGTTGGCCGTTTCAAAAAAACGTCAGAATCATGCAAAAAAAATCTAAAGTAGGGAGCTGGGTTTTCGCGATCCTTGCCGCCATCGGTTTGATGGTGGCGTTGGTGAATCTTTTCATCGATAACATGCCAAAAGGTGAGGTCCAAAAAGTCGAAGGATACAAGCCTTGGGATAAGAAAACCATCAATCTGGTGGCTGGACTGCCATTGCAAGATGGAGGTCGTATCAAGCCGTTTTCAACTTTCGCAGGTTTCAAAATGCTGGGCTATCATGGTGCCCGTTCGATGAAAGTGAAGGACGACGCGGGCATGGTTCATAAGATCAAACCAACCGCATGGTTGATGGATACCGTTTTCCGTCCGCATCTCGCGATCAAAATGCCGACGTTCCGCATCGATAACTCCAAAGTGTTGGAGGCTATCGATGTTAAACAAAAAGGCCGGCGCGATCGTTACAGCTACGAGGAGATCGTTGAGGGTCGAGAAAAGTTGTTTCAGTTAGCACAGTCATACGAACCCATCGAAAAGAAAAAACGTGATCCTGAACAGCAACAGACCATTGATCTTGCTTACAACATCAGAAATTTCGAAGCGCTGTTAGGATATTTCAGTTACGCGAGAATTGGTGTCAAACTCGATGGGACAGGTGTGGATGGCGCGCCGGATCAGCGTGTGGATTTCAGTGCCGTGATGTCATCGGCTCCTGGTTTGATGCCTGAACTGGAACGGATGAAGTCACAGGAAGGAAAGGTTCCTGAACGGCTTTTGTCACTGCTCCAGCAGATTGAAGATGGCGCCAATTACTCCAAATACGGGCTTTTCATACTGCCGCCGGCCGACTCATCCAAAAAAGATTGGTTAACGGCTGGAAACGCAATCATGGAAACGATGACTCTGAAAATCGATCAACCTGATGTTGCGATCAAAGATATCGCTACAACGGAAAGCGCTGTCCGTGAATTGGCAAATGGCGAAAAGGCATTTCGCGAGGCGATGTCAACATTGATCAAGCGCACAAGCGATCGCGCCAAGCCCAGTGATATTAAATTCATCTCGCTTGAAGTGTTCTATTTCAAAAGCGATCTCTTTCTGAGAGCGATGATTCTTTTTTTAATTGGCTCCATTAGCTCGCTGGCGATGTGGGGGTTGGGTCAGTCGAGAGTGTCGAAACTATTCTACTGGGTGACTTTAAGCTCAACGGTGATCGCCGTCGCGTTGTGTGTGACGGCGATTGTGATTCGCTGTATCATCATGCAGCGTCCGCCAGTTGGTAATTTATATGATACCGTGATTTTTATTGGTACGACTGTCGTGATCCTCTCGCTGGTTATCGAATGGATCAGCAGGAACAGGTTTTCAATCGGAATCGCACCCGTGCTCGGTACAGCTCTGATTATTCTGGCGCGTCGCTATGAAGTTGGAGATGCCGGAGATCACTTAGATCCGTTGGTTGCTGTTTTGGATTCAAACTACTGGCTTACTACTCATGTCATCTGTATTACGCTTGGTTATACCAGTGGGATATTAGCCGCGATGCTATCTTGTGGATATATCCTCATGCGTGGACTCAATCTCGATGGAGAAAACAAAGAGCTGCGTCGCTCTCTTACGAAAGCCGTTTATGGATGTATTTGTCTAACGGTTTTTCTTTCCCTGGTCGGAACTGTGCTCGGTGGAATTTGGGCAAACTATTCTTGGGGTCGATTCTGGGGCTGGGATCCAAAAGAAAACGGAGCGCTCATGATCGTGCTCTGGACGCTGGCTATCCTTCATGCGCGTCTTGGTGGAATTATCAAAGATTGGGGACTGCATCTCGCTTCAGTTTTCACCGCCTGCGTAGTCGCGTTTTCATGGTGGCATGTGAACTTCCTTGGAGTCGGACTTCATAACTACGGTTTCACTGCCGGTAAGAGCACGATTTGGATCTTCTACTGCGTCATGCTGTTGGTTCTTCTCTTCGGGTTTGCTGTGATGTTATGGGAAAAATATTCAGCGGATCAAAAAAATCTCAATCCGGTAGAGAACGGGGAGTTGGTCAAATCCTGATGGTTTCCTCAGGGAATTTTTCGGCCTAATGCGCGGGATCCGGTTTTTTCATTGAGGGAATCATCGCGACCCATGTGCTTACGAAGGTGATGAGAATTGGGCCGATGATGGCTCCCGCACCATGCTTTACGAGTGTGGCATCTGTGATATTTGTGTAACCCATAATGCCGATTGTTCCTGTGAGATAGATGAGTATGGCGGCACCGCCGAATACGATACGTGCTTTCAATGATGCATCGACGAAGCACATGGAACTTGGGATTGCGGCGAGCATGAACATGGCTCCTGTGAGCATTAGCACCTCCTGTCCGATCGCGAGTCCTATTAGGCCGAGGATGAGTCCGATCATGAAACCTCCACCCACAACCATGCCATCGAGTTTTTCGCTGCGATCCAACGAAAGCCTGGCGGATCGATCACGCAGAATCATCAGGTTGGCGATACCACTCGATAGCCAGGTTCCGAAAATGAAGAGATAGAAGAGGACGAAAAGCGGTGGCAGCAGGGCGGGGTTGATGGCTTGAACCGCATTGCGAACAAATCGAAATCCGATCACGATACCTATCATGATGAATATCTGGTTTTTCTCATTAAATCGCTGCATGAAGAAAACCCAGCGCAGGAAAAGCCGGTAAAATCCGGAGCGAGCACGGAAGGATTCTTTTAAACCATCGCGTGCGTATTCGCACTCGGGATCGATGCGAAGTGAATCCCTGAAGAAATTTTCCGCTTGCTCGATTTTACCGCTTTGTAAGGCGGACCAGCCGGCGTTGGCGAGCGAGATTGGATTCTCAGGATCGCGTGCGAGACGGCGACTTGTTTCATCGTTAGATTCATCGAGCCGATTCTGTTTGCGCAGAGCGATGGCGAGCAAATTGGATGCGGTTTCGTCATCCGGATCCAGTTCCAGTGCATGTGTCAGCGCTTTCTCGGCGTCTTTCCACTCGGACATGCCAAGCAGAGCTTCGCCTTTGCTCACCCAGCAAAATTCATTTTCCGGATCGAGCGCGATGGCTCTGTCCGCCGCGGCGAGAGCTTCTTTAGGCCGATCCAACTGTGAGAGGATGCGCGCGTGTAGTGCGTGGATGTGGCCGAGATCAGGTAATATCCCGAGGGCTTTCAGGATGTAGTCATTTGCAAGCGCGCGTTGGCCGGGCATTTCCAAATGATTGAATGCCAACTCGACGTAGGCTTGCGCATCGTCAGGTTCATTGGCGAGATGAAGGTGGAGTAAGGCGACAGCTTCTTCGTGCCTGTGGCGTTCGCGGAGATGTTGGGCGCGTTCGATGGATGAGCTCATTTTTTTAATCCGAGATAAACTAACACGTCGTCATAAAACCCACTTTGGTTTGCGTAGAGTGCGTGATTTTTTGCGCTTTCAAACCATTTCCGTGTCGAGGGTTTGACTTCTTTGGCGGCTTGGATGAGTGATTTGCCACTCATCGGAACCATGGAGCCGCGCTTCATCGCCTCGGCAAGCGCTTGTTCGGTCGCGATATCGAACACGGCACGCAAATCGGCACCGGAAAATCCTTCGGTTTTTTTCGCAAGCTCTTCGGGATCGAAGTTCGCGAGCGGTTTGCCACGACCATGAATCTTGGCGATCTCAGCTCTGGCTGGTGTATCTGGTGGCGGGACAAAGACGAGTCGATCGAAACGCCCGGGACGTAGAAACGCGCCATCGACATGCCATGGGCCGTTGGTTGCACCGAGAACTAGAACGCCATCGTTGGCAGCTTGGGCTCCATCGAGTTCTGCTAGAAATTGATTGATCAACCCACGTCCGGCGGAGTGGCGCATATCGCGTCGGTCTGCGGCGAGCGCATCGATTTCATCGAAAAACAAAACCGAAGGCGCGGCCTTGCGGGCGAGTTCGAAGATTTGGTGAAGCCGTTGTTCGCTCTGGCCGATATACATATCGAGCACTTGGTGAAGACCGACCGAGAAAAATGACGCATTGATTTCGCCAGCCGTGGCACGGGCGAGCATGGTTTTTCCACAACCCGGCGGGCCGTAGAGCAATACGCCGCCGCCAGCCTTTTTGCCATAAGCTGCAAATAGCTCGGGGTTTTTCAACGGATGGATGATCTTCATGCGGATATCATCTTTCACCTTATCCATGCCGCCGACGTCATCGAATTTGATATCGGCCTTTAGGCGAAATTCGAGATCGAGCTCACGGGCGGCGACCGCATCCATGCCTTCAAATAGGTCGCTTTCGTTTTCCTCTTCCTCCTCTTTCCAACCTTGGCTCGTCATTGCGATTTTCCGAGTGCTACCTCCCGCATTGAGAATTTGGCTCAGCAGTTCTTCATCGGCGATGCTGGGATCGATGGCAGCGGCGCGGTCGTGAAATTCGCGGGCGGATTTAGCATCGCCTTCTTCCAGAGCAATGCGTGCCCGCAACAACCAAGCAGGCGCGTAGTTGGGGTGAGCGGCGCACAAACTTTCCAGACGGACAATCGCTTGTGAGGTTTCACCGGCGAAATCCAACAAGCGCGCGATTCCAAGCAGTGCCGCTGCGTTGTTGGGATCGGCGGTGAGCGTGCGTTTGTAGTAAGTTTGTGCCTCAGCGAGCTCAAACCGATCTTCGTGTGTCTTGGCGATGAGGAGAAGCAGCGGAACGTTGTCAGGCGATGCCGCCAGTGCTGCTTTGAGCGCGTCGATGTCCATAATGGCGGATGCTAATTGCCGAGCCGGAGGCGGCAAGCTCTGATCTTATGATGGCGAGGTTTTTTTAAACTTGGTGGTTTGCCGCAGGTTTCATGCTTGGCAGGGCATGGATGAGGAATTAAGTCATGCTCTTCAAATGGAACCGTTCATCGTTATAGCTATCATCGCACTCGCGATCATCTTTCGTCTCGTCGCTGGCTCTTTTGATGGAGAACGGGTTGAAAATTATGTTCGTGATATGGGCTGCGAGCTCATCGATAAAAGCTGGGATCCATTCGGTCCGGGATGGTTTGGTGAAAAGGATTCGAGAATCTACGAGATCGTCTATAGGGATCGCGAAGGAAGAGTGCATCGGGCACACGTCAAAACTTCCATGATGAGTGGCGTTTATCTAACCAATGATCACGTCGTGGAAGACCGATCCGAGCGTTCGGTGGAAGAGGAAAAGGCGGAATTAAGGAGGCGGTTGGCGGAGTTGGAGGGGAAGTAGAATATGACATCGAAAAAAATTCCAATTTGGAAAGCATTAGGTATCGCCATGATGGCCTATTTGTTAGCTTTGGTGATTCTCAGTGCATCCGTGAAATCGGATGATTTCTGGAGCATGTTGTTTGTAACCCCTAGATTCAGAACAGGCTTCATTTTCTATTCAATGCCATTCCTGTTAGTCGGTATGGTGTTGAGCGCAGTAGGCAGATGGATGCCGAGCAAAACCGCTTTCGTCATCGTGAGGAGAGTTTTGATTGGGTTGTGTGTTTTGGCGCTCCTTTTTGCGATTGGGCTGATGAATGTCTTTGGGTCGTGTTTCGATTTTAAATTATCGATTTGAGGATATCTGAGAAGATGTAGGCGGTTGGTGAAATTGGAGGGAAAATAGAGTAGTTTCTAATAATTCTGATCCCAATAGAGATCAAAGAAGTTGGCTAGAGGAAAGGAATCGCGATTTTCAATCGCGACCTCGTTAGCGAAATATCTTGGGCTGATGCGGCGGTTGCAGTCGCGATTGAAAATCGCGGTTCCTTTCCTAGACTAAGGATTAAGATTTCAAATTTTCTAACACCCAATGATACTCGGCGGCGATTTGTTCCTCGACAGGGCGTTGTAAGGTATTTGGGAGGACGCCCCAAGTGTAGGTTTCGATTTCGAAATGTTGGCAGGCGGTTGGATTTCTAACACACCAATTTAACGTTTCCTCGACGTGGGCGTGGGTGGAGCCGAGCGGGTTGGTGGGTTTGGCATCGAGCGGGATGTGGAAATGGACGCGTGCTTCAGTGAAATCGCTGGGCTGCAGGGTTCCGGAATCGACGGCTTCGAAGAACACGGGGAGATCTTTGAAACGTTCGAGGGAGCCATTGGGCCGGCGCGCGATGACTTGGTGGAAATACGTCGGCTCGTTGAACTTACGGATCGCCTCCAGAGCGGTGGGATCGGCGGGGTTCAGACGCAGGGCGTTGGAGAGATGGATTTTCGACAGGCGGATGCTCGCATCGACCGCGATGGCGTTGAGCGATTCTTTCGCATCATCGAACTCGATCGCGAAGTGGCAGCAATCGTAGTTCAGGCCGATGCGTTGTTGGATGATGGAGGGGCTGGCGGCATCGAGGTGGAGGCGCTCGAAAAATGCCAGGGTTTCCGCGGTGTTTTCAAAATGACCGAGCGGTTCAGGTTCGAGACCGAGGTGGAGGTCGATTTGATGTTTCTGCGACAGATCCTCGATGAAATACGCCATCTCGATGAGGTTTTTGCGGATGATGGATTCATCGGCATGAAAGGTTTTGTGAGAGCCTGGAAGGGTGGAAATCGAGCCTCCAGAGCTTTTCGGGGCGATCTGGGCGATGATTTGGAAGAGATTCTGGGTGTATTTGACCCGTTCCAAGCTCATCCAATCCGGCTGGAAGACTTTTTCCTTCACGGAAGTGCCGTGAAACGCGCCGTAGGGGAAGCCGTTGATGGTGAAAACCATGCAGTGATTCGCTGCGAGCCAATCTTTGAATCGCTCTAATTGATCTCCCTCCAGCAGCTCAGCCGCCGCCCGAGCCGAAAGCCGCAGGCCGATGGGGTAAGGTTGGTTGGCGGGTTGGTGACCGGATGCGAGGAGCTTGTCACGCACCACAAGCACGTGCTTTTCAAGCGCATACAGGGTTTCCGACCAGGATTCGGCGGGGTGGATGTTGGTGCAGTAACCTAATATCATGGGAAACTCTAAATTTTAAACTTTAAATCTCAAGGAAGAGGCTGTGCAAATTTGCGTGACGCAGATCAAAGGCTTTTATGCGGTGGCTTCGACGGCCTTTGCCACGCGTAGCATCATGGCTTCGCCGAAGTTGGGGGCCATGATTTGGATGCCGACGGGGAGGGCGGGGGCTCCGTCGAAGGCGGTGGTGCCGCAGGGGACGGAAATCGCTGGGATTCCGGCTAGGTTGGCGGCGATGGTAAAGATGTCTGCGAGGTAATCTTCCAGCGGGTTTTCCGAGCAGACCCCAATTCTGCGTGCTGGTGTGGGGGTGACAGGGGAAAGGATGGCGTCGACTTTTTCAAAGGCCTGTGTGAAATCGCGAGTGATCAGTTTTCTGACTTTCTGGGCGCGGGTGTAATAGGCATCGTAGTAGCCGGACGAGAGCACGTAGGTTCCCAAAATGATCCGTCGTTTTACCTCGGCACCAAAACCTTGTTCGCGGGATTGGTGGTAGACATCGATGATGTCAGAGGCTCCCGTGGCGCGATTTCCGTAGCGGATTCCATCGAAACGGGAGAGGTTCGACGATGCCTCGGCTGGGGCGATCACGTAGTAGGTGGCGACCACATGGGAGGTATATGGTAAAGATAACTTGATTATCTCTGCTCCTTGACTTTCAAGTAGTTGGATACATTTTTCCACATTTTCTCGAACCCCAGGATGGATACCGTCGGCAAAATATTCGGCGGGGATTCCGAGCCTCAAGCCTTTGACTCCGTCGTTGATCGTGGCGGAATAGTCGGGGACGGGGAGGTTGACCGAAGTTGAATCTAAATGATCGTATCCAGCGATCGTTTGAAGGAGTAGAGCTGCATCGTCGACCGACTGAGTGAGCGGTCCGATCTGATCGAGAGACGAGGCAAAGGCAACCACGCCGTAGCGGGAAACGCGTCCATAGCTGGGCTTGAGTCCGACGATTCCGCAGTGCGAGGCGGGCTGTCGGATCGAGCCGCCGGTATCTGAACCGAGGGCAGCGTAGGCGGTGAGATCGGCGACTGAGGCGGCGGAGCCACCGGACGAACCGCCGGCGATGCGTTCTGGATCACGCGGATTACGGGTGAGCTGGATGGCGGAGTTTTCCGTGGCGGAACCCATGGCGAACTCATCCATGTTCATCCGGCCGAACGGAATGGCACCGGCTTCTTTGAGTTTCCGGATGACTGTCGCGTCGTAAGGAGAGGTGTAATTTTTGGCTAAAAACTTGGAGCCGCAGGTGCAGGGCTGGCCGAACGTGTTGATGTTGTCCTTGATGGCGATGGGGAGCCCTCCGAGCGGTTTTGAGAGATCGGCTTTGGCAGCGGCCTGGAGTGCTTCTTCGAGGTTATATGAAATGTAAGCTTTCGTCTGCGAATCGCGCTCGGCAATGGCAGAAGCGAGCGATTCGAGAGCCTGAGTTGGAGTGGATTGACCAGAGAGGAATTGCTGGCGGAGCTGGGTGAGAGTCATTGAAGAGTGAAGAATGAATAGTGAAGAGTGAAATTAAGAGTTAAGAGTGAAGGATAAATAGGGAAAAAAGAAGAAGGGAGATTTTGAATCATTTCACCATTCACTCTTCACTATTCATCATTTAAATCACGCGTCGGCGACGACTTTTGGGACGCGGATTTGGGATTGGGCTTGGTCGGGGGCGTTGCGTAGGACGAGTTCGGGGTCGAGACTTGGGAGCGGGGTGTCATCGCGCATTGGGCCGAGGTGGTCGTGATCGTCGAGAGCTAGGTCGTTTGGTAAATCGATGGATGACAGGGATTCGACGTGCTCAAGAATCGCATTGAGCTGCGACTGGAACGTCCCGACTTCCTCAGGGGTGAGATCGAGGCGCGCCAATTTGGCTACGTAGCTGACATCGATGTGTTGATTAGACATGGGAGAGTTCGTGGTTCTTGGTTCCTGGTTCTTAGTTGTCAGGAACGGCGGGGGGATAATTTAGGGAAAATCTGCAAATGAAAACCACGAATTACGCGGATTATACGAATGGATAAGGACAGGGCTTTGAAATTGATTCTATCTCAATCTTTCCCATTCGTGAAATTTGTGAAATTCGTGGTTAAAACTCTATTTCAGCAATGAGCTGATCCAAGTTTGGCACAGATAGGCTCTATGCTAATTCATTCAGACGGAATTTTCGTTCCACCTTCCAGCGATGCTGCTGGCAAAAACATTCTCAATCCTTCTTGGCTCACGCGTCGGAAACCATATTTGGCGTAAAACTCGATGATTTGCTCATTGGCTGCATCCACTACCAAGCCGATTCCACCTGTGCGCAAAATAGTCTCCCTCGCCAGTTGTCGAGCTGTGGCCAAAAGCATCGAACCAATGCCTTTACCATGTGCGCTTTCAGATACAGCCAAACGTCCCAATAAAACTGCAGAGACGTTTTGCTTGGGTAATCCTTTGGGAACACCCGGCCATTCCTTTGCTTCGATGGTAATTATAGAGAGCGTGAAGTATCCCAAAACGGCTTTCGGTGTCGGAGCATCCACTTCGACCAGCACACGGGTTACGCTTATTCCTTTCTCCAAATGACCACGAGCGGTTTCTTTGAAATAGCGATCCACTGATTCGAGACCACTGCAGAATCCTGCTCTATCATGGCAGGTATCCAGCAACTCAAGAGCGTATAACGACATGGCTGGCTGCGCGCTTGGCTGCATGAAGCATCTTCTGGTTCGGTTTGGGGGGCTTGGCGATCAAAGACGCTAGATTTGCGGATTCTTGTCGAGTGAGTTGCCAGTGGGATTCCGCTTCGATCACTCGATCCGCTCTTTCCGCTACTGCCTCTTGAATGAAAGCCGCAACGGCAAGACCTCTCAGCGCCGCTGCATACTCAATTTTTTCGGCAAGTCCTTTCGGGAAACGAGTGTTGATGCGCTTCGTCGCCACTCCTGTAGGACGACCTCTTTTGGAAGCGGCAGATTTTGTCTTGGTTTTCACAGATGAAAGCTAGAATAAGCGGATGAATAATGCAACTTATTTTTCGGTGCTATTTTGGCACCGATTAGATTTTTATGCCTAAATCATCCCTTCACCGCCGCCAAGATATCGGTGACTTCGGCTAATCTTCCGACTCCCTGATAGCCGCAAGCGAGATCGCCGGTGGCGGGTTCGATGAAATGGCAGCCGTCATTTTTGAGTTGTTGGACGTTGCGTTGGGTGGCGGGGTGGAGCCACATTTTCCCGTTCATGGCAGGGGCGATGAAGACGGGAGTCTCGCGTGGGAGGGCGAGGTAGATGGATGTTAGAGGATCGGGTGCGTGGCCGTTTGCGAGGAGGGCCAAGGTGTTAGCAGACGCAGGAGCGATGAGTAACAGATCCGCGGTATCGGCGAGCTCGATGTGACCGGGTTTCCAAGAGTGCTTTTCGTCCTCAAGTGAAACCAGAACCGGATTGCGAGTGAGTGTCTGCAGGGTGAGTGGAGTGATAAACTCGCAAGCAGATTTGGTCATCACTGCATGCACTTCATGCTTAGCCTTAACCAGCTGCGATGCAAGATCAGCAGCTTTGTAAGCAGCAATAGAACCAGTAATTCCGAGGATAATTTTCATTTAAGTTTCAAATTACAAAATTCAAATTTCAAGTAACAGAGTAAGTCAGTGATCGATGGTTACAAGTCGAAGTTTGGTATCAGCGTTAGTGTCTTATTGATTGAAATTTGAAACTTGAGATTTGAAATTTCACCGCAGCATCGTAGCTGCTTTGGTTAAAGCATTGGCCAGGGACTCGATGTCCTCTGTGGTATTGTATAGGGCGAAGGAGGCTCGGGTGGTGCCGGTGATGCCGAAGCGGGCCATGAGGGGTTGGCAGCAATGGTGGCCGGTGCGGACGGCGATGCCCATTTGGTCGATCAATGTCCCGAGGTCGTAGTGATGGACTCCTTCGATGGCGAAGGAGATTGCGCCGATTCTATCGGCTGGGCCGTAGAGGTGGATACCAGGGATTTCGGAAAGTGCTGCGGCGGCCTGGTGGATCAGGGTTTCCTCGTGGGCTTGGATTTCCGCGAGGCCGATGCCGTGGACGTAATCGAATGCAGCAGCGAGGGCGATGGCACCTTCGATGTTGGGAGTGCCTGCTTCGTATTTAAAAGGGAGATCGTTGTAGGTGGTTTTTTCAAAGGTGACTTCTTTGATCATTTCGCCACCACCGCGCCATGGAGGTAAAACTTCTAACAAACTTTTCCGACCCCACAATACGCCGATGCCGGTGGGTGCGTAAACTTTGTGTCCGGAGAAGACGACGAAGTCGGCGCCCAGCGCTTGGACATCGACCTCGAGGTGAGGGATGGCTTGTGCGGCATCGATCAACACCGTGGTGCCAAATTTCTTGGCAGCGAAGGTCATTTCGCGAACAGGATTGACTGTGCCAAAAGCATTGGAAACCCAAGTTATGGCGAGGATTTTGGTTTTAGTTGAAAGGAGTTGTTGGAAAGCGGTTTGATCTAACACCCCGTGATCGTCGCAAGGTATGACGCG
The DNA here is from genome assembly GCA_021298895.1 of Luteolibacter sp. Taxonomy (GTDB): domain Bacteria; phylum Verrucomicrobiota; class Verrucomicrobiia; order Verrucomicrobiales; family Akkermansiaceae; genus Luteolibacter. The sequence goes on along the minus strand of JAJTHK010000175.1, from coordinate 479 downwards.
CAATAATGCACCGCTGCGTTGTGCGAGCATCTGCCATGGAACGATGTTGGAATGATGCTCTAGAGCAGAGATCAGAATTTCATCGCCGCTGGAAAGAGAAAGAATGTTAGAGACGAGGTTGATTCCATCGGTGCATCCAGAAGTGAAAATCACTTCGTCGGGTGAGCTGGCGTTGATGTATTTCGTGATGGTTTCCCGTGCGTGCTCGTGGGCGGCAGTGGCCTCGCGGGCGAGGTGGTGAGTGCCGCGATGGATGTTCGAATTGATCTTCTCATAATAACGCCGCGAAGCATCCAACACCGCGATCGGTTTCTGAGTGGTGGCAGCGTTGTCGAGATAGACCAAGGGCTTGCCATTCACCTTTTCAGAAAGGATGGGGAAGTCGGCTTTGAGAGATGGGGTGAGCATGGAGCGGAGAGCTTAGAGCGAGGAGTGAAGAAGAGAGGGAGATGGGGAGATGGGGAGATGGGGAGATGGGG
>JAJTHK010000064.1 GCA_021298895.1 Luteolibacter sp. | reverse complement strand
TGTCTGATTTCGGGGTAATTTGCCCCTCTCAGACCAGTCAAAGTTTTAATAAAACACTGGCTCCGTTTTGCGGGACCACTTCATTCCTCTAACAAACCTACGCTTCAAATATTTAAATGCTAACGCAGCGTTTTTTATCATTTTGATCATGATGCTAGTTTGAAAGAAAATAAAGGCATTTACTGAATGGCCGTATTGGCTAAAAGTTAAGCACTAGCTTGTTTAATACAGTATTTTGGCAATTTCAAGAGCATCATTTCGTTTGATTTCTAGATTACAGACTTTAATAAAGATGCATGTTAGGCATTGGACGTAAAATCAAAGATTTGAGTCAAAGGGTAAAGGCCATCGGTAAACCTAAGATTTTTTGTATCGGATGCAACAAAACTGGCACGACATCACTGAAGATAACCCTTGAAGAATTGGGGGTTATTGTAGGGCGCCAGCGGTATGCGGAAAATCTTCTGGAGGATTGGGCTCGTCGGGACTTTTCAAAAATTATTCGTTATTGTCGCACAGCTCAGGCATTTCAAGATGTTCCTTTCAGTTTGCCAGATACTTTTAAAGCCGTAGATCAGGCTTTTCCTGGAAGTAAGTTTATTTTGACAGTTAGAGATTCGCCGGAGCAGTGGTATTCATCATTGGTTAGATTTCACGGTAAAATATGGGCAAACGGGCGAACCCCGCCTACCCGAGAAGATCTACAGAACGCGACATATATCTATAAAGGGCATCCTTGGCGAGCTAACCAATTAATCTTCGGCACTCCTGAGCACGATCCTTATCACAAAACAACACTTTTGAAGTTTTATGAAAATCATAATGCTTCAGTGAAAGAATATTTTTCAGAGAGGAGCGATGATTTGTTAGTTTTAAATATATCAGTGGAAACAGATTATCAGCGCCTGTGCTCTTTTATCGACGTCCCACCCATACGGAATGCATTTCCGTGGGAGAATAAAACACATTGAGTTTCTGCTGTCCCTGATTGAGCGCTATTCGTTATTAACTCTCGGGCAATATATCATCTAACAGACGTTGAATGCCTTTTTCGGCTTGTCTGGATTGAGGGTAAATGGAGCGGGCTTTGAGGAACCAAGTGAGGGCGGAGCCGGTTTGTTTTGGATTCCGATTTTCAAATTGGCGGGCTTTGTCGAGAGCAAGGGTGAAGTCGGCAACTTTTGGAGTGAGGAGTTCGAGTTCACGGCCGAGTTTTGGATCGTCAGGGAATTGCTCACGGATGTCTGCGAGTTGCTCCCATGCGCTATAGTTTTGGCCGACGCGGGAGAACTCGGTTGCCTTACCGAGAGCGGTCTCGATGGCTAACAGGTTTTGCATGATTTGTTTGAATGCATCTTCGCGTGTGGCATCGCCTTGGATGGCGGGTGCAAATTCGTATTGGCGTTTGGCGATCTCGCGGTAGTTGCCTTCGGAAAGGAGGCGGTCGAAATCGTTGCGAGCAGTGACAATAGCCCCGGAGTTATTTACGAGGGTGCGGAATTCTGATAGCTTCGGATTGGTTGGCCAGATTTCAGCAGCCTTTTTAATTTTTTCCTCGGCCTTTTCAGATTCTCGTTTGAGGACGTGGTTTTTGGCATCTTCGATGGCAAGATCGGAAGCAAGGGTGTAACCAGAAATCAGAGAGTCGACTTTGGATGAAGGGAAATCCTTCGCGGCGGCTTTGAGTTGATCTGAGAGGACTTTGCCGCGGACGTAATCGCGAGCTTGGAGGGCTCCGTAGAGTTCGTGAAGATCACGGACATACAATGCCACACGGCGTTTTTTCTCTAGGGGTAGAGTGGCGACGGGATTGAGATATTCTCCGAGGGCGTATGCTTCCATGAGGCGCTGGGAGGCGGAATGAAGTTCATTTTGTGCAAGGAGATGGTTAAACGCCTCGATGTATTTATCGACCTCGCGTATGGCTTCGTTGGAGAGTGAATCGAGAGATGAAACGGTTGGAGATACGCCGAGTGATTCAGAGAAAAGTTTCGAAACATCGGAATTTTTGTCGATGTGTAAAGTGGTGTTTCCGTCTTTCCAGATTTGGTTGTAGAAGCGAGCACCCATAAGTACGTGTTCGTAGCGGCGCTGCGCAAACCACTGGATCATGTTGACTTGATACTGGGTTTTCGTGCGGATGGTTTGCGCTTCTGACTTGATGATGTTTGTCTTTTTCAGCGCTTCGATTTCAGCAATGCGGCGTAGGGTATCTTGATACTTTAAAGAGTTTGATCCGGTGCCGGCACTCTGAGTTGGAGTGTTGTTTCCACCACCTTGTCCACCCTGTCCGCCTTGTCCTGCGGGTCTGGTTTGACCGAGGGTGGGATCTTTCTCATTTCTAGCAACCCAGTCGGCTTCTTGAATGATGGATTTCTTTTCTTTTTCGATAGAGGAGTTGAGGTCGGTAAGCTGCTTGTTGTCATTTTTGGCAAGTAAAGCCATGTAGACCGCTTCTGCGAGGGTAGAGCATAGGTTGGCATCTCCAGGATAGGAGGAGGCGCGGGGTAGCATTGAGAATGCTTCTTTAAGATTTGGGGCTTTACCGCGAAGGGGTGAAATGGCTTGCAGGATGTCTGCGATGGTTTTGCGGTAAGCTTTTGCCTCAGCATCGCTTTCGGGAGGTTGATTGAGATATTTCTCAAAACGTGCTTTGAGGAGGCGGTTGTCTCCAAGAGGAATGGTTACGCCACCGACTTTGATGGTTTCAGCGGAGGGGTCCAGCATGGGGATTTCTTCTCCGAAAGGGGAAGATGGATTGTTTTTTTGCTGGGCTGGGCCTGTATCAGTTGGAGTTTGTTGAGTTTGAGGCTGCGTAGGCTGAGTAGGAGGAGTGTAGACCTGAGAAAAAAGCGGCATGGAGGCCACTAATGAGAGTAGGGTTGTTAGAGTTCTCATGGTTTTGGGTTCTTTTGATTTTTTACGAGTCAGAGGCGTTTGATGGCTGTTGCTACGGCAATACCTCCATCTTTGATTTCAATTTTAAAAGCGTAGCTTTGTTCGCGGTCGATGTTGAGATTGTTAAATTTATCAGGAATTTGGATGGGTAGAATTTCTTCACCACTTGGTGTCTTAACCCGAATACTGATGATCTGGCCGTCGGATGGAGTCCAACGGAGTTTCTCATCAATTTTCCCTTCAACAAAAAACTCGTCTCCGCGGAAAGCATTGGCATCATCGACGAAAGCTTTAACGTCGAGAGGGAAGGCATCTGTGAAGGATTCGGATTTTTTACTGAGGAGGAATTTACCGGCAAAGACGACAGCGATGACGGCGACGCCGATACCGACGAGGAGGATGGGATTGGTACTGGAACTTGCGCGACGGGCCATTTTTTGAAGGGAGTTCAGACAATATGTCTTAGTAATGGGATAATTAAAGTATTTTTGACTGGTCTGAAAAGCTTAATCCCATTGTGGGCGGCGAGTTCCGATCCATGCGAGACCGAGAGCTGCCAAAATGTGGATGGTGAGAGTGAAAAGGCATGTATACTGATTGGATAGAGAAGTATCGACAACGGATTTTACAGCGCCGTGGACTTGAGATTGGAGAGCCTCAACTGAGCCTGACCATGACCAGTAGGCGGAGATGAAAGGACGTGTGAAGGCTTCGATGTGCTCAGGTAGGGCAAGGACGGCGCCGGAGAGGGGAAGTTGGAAGCCGACTAGGTAAATGGAAAGCAGGGAGGCTTGTTCGGCGGTGCGCATCAATGCGGAGATGGCGAGGCAGATGGAAGTCATGGAAGCGTTGATCAGGAGCAAGAAGATGGCATGCTCGATAAATTCTCCTCGGAATGGCCCGAATATGTTTACGAAAAACGCCATCCATAGAGATTGTGCGATGATAAGACAAGATAGGAAGGCGATCTTTGAGAAGAGGTAAGCCATGGGTCGTAAGCCACCGAATTTTTCTTTTTCGTATATTTGGCGTTCGCCAGCAATTTCACGAGCGGAGTTGTTAGATCCCATGAGTGCCAAGAGGACGACCTGAAACATAATGATTCCAGAAATGGCGGATCCAACTTTTGCCTGATCCGCTCTAACCGTTTGTATTTCCTTGATTTCTTGGACGATATTGTTTTGCCTCATGTCAGAGAAGCGCCGGATATTTCCTGATGCTTTTTCACTGAACAAGGTGACGAGAACAGGGAAGCAAATTAGGATGGCCAGTTGCAGAAAGACTTGGCCACGATCTCGGAAGAAAATGCGCCAACGGCGAGAAAGTAGGGTAGCGAACTGGGATAGAAATCCTGGGATTTGAGTTTCTCTGATATGGCTGGAATCGGATTCGCTTTTGTCGTCATCGGACTTGGGTGATACGACAGCAGAGGCGCCGAGATCACCGCTTTCGATGAGTCGCTGGCGGTTTTTTTCTAACATTTTGTAATAAGAATCTCGGTGCTTGTTCCATGAACTCTGCCAACGTTCTGATGGTTGTTTGGTCAGTCTCGGGTAAACTTCCTCGGTATCGTTGACCGAGAAATAATGGTTGAGCTGCTCAGGTGGTCCGTGGAAAGCGACTTTTCCTTCGTGGAGAACGAGGATGGAATCGTAAAGCTCGAGGTGGGCGAGTGAGTGAGTGACGGAGAGAACGATGCGGCCGTCTTTGCGTGAGAGATCGTGAAGAAGTCTAACAATTTCTCGTTCCGAGCGCGGATCGAGTCCCGAGGTGACTTCGTCGCAGAGAAGAATTTTCGGATCGGATACGAGTTCCATAGCGAGACCGAGCCTGCGCTTTTGTCCGCCGGAAAGAACCTTAACCAGGCGATCACTAATTGGGCTGAGGCCAGTTTCGTCGAGCACGCGATCGATCCTATGATCAAGTTCCTCGGTGTTTCTGGATTTCACGCGCAGGCTGGTGGCTGCCTCGACAGATTCGTCAACGGTTAGAGGATCGTAAGCGATGGAGAACTGCGGGACATAACCGATTTCCGATGGTGAAAAATCACCGTCTTCGGAAAGGTTCCGCCCATCCCAGATCAGGGATCCATCGGATTCCGGGTTGAGACCGGCGATGGTTTTCATGAGGGTCGTTTTACCGCAACCTGAAGGACCGACGATGGCCATAAAGTGACCTTTGGGAATTTTGATAGAAACGTGGTCGACGAGATTTACATCTACGCCGTCTTTACGGATGGTGAAACAGACATCTTTAAGTTCTAGCACGGTGAGAAAGGTTAGCTTTTAGTAACGGTCATTGGCAATTGTTCTATCGTTTAGGGAAATTGTGTGGGATACTCAAGCTAGATCGCCAGAGTTTTCGAGAGGGATAATTTTGATGGTCTTAGGTTTGTTGGTGTTGATGTTGCTGATGAGAGTGTTTTTTGGGGTGTTAGAGGGGGAAGGTGAGGCATCAGCATCGAGTGCGTTGCGCAGGGCTCCCTCGACGAGTTGACCGCAGTGGATTTTCATGGGAGGAAGAGTGCCGAGATCGCCGGCGAGGTCTTGGGCGCTGAGGTGGCGGGCTTCTTCGGCGGTTTTTCCTTTAAGAAGTTGGGTGGCGATGGATGCCACAGCGATAGCAGTTTGGCAGCCAAAAGCTTGGAAAGAAGCGCGATCGATGACTTTTTTGCCGTCTTTTTCGGAAAATTTCAGCCACATCCGCATCATGTCGCCGCAGTCGGGTGAACCGACCGTGCCGACAGAATCCGCATCGGTCATCTCCCCTTGGTTTTGAGGGTTGGCCAGCGCGTCATCGATTTTCTTCTCGAAATCATCCATGGCGGAAGGTTGGGGGCGCGGAAAAGAAATTTCCAGAGTAAATCCATCAGTGAGGTAGGGTCATTTTGATAAAATGACCGTCGGGTGAATAAATGGGCGCGGGGTGGTGGTCATTTTGTCAAAATGACCCTACCAAACGACTCAAGCGGCTTTCCTTAGCAACGCGATCATCACGCCTTGGATGATGAGTTCATCGGTGGGGATGAGATCGGGGAATTTGGGGTTTTCTGCTTGTAGGTAGGTTTTGCCTTTTTGGGAAATGAAGCGTTTGAGGGTGGTTTCACCATCGATGAGAGCGGCGACGATATCGCCGTTGCGGGCTTCGCGTTTTTCGAGGATGACGGTATCGCCGTCGCATATATGAGCGTCGATCATAGATTCGCCGCGGACACGGAGGGCGAATGTTTCGTTTTTACCGCGACCGCCGAGTGAGGTGATGTCGATGGAGAGACAGCCTTCGGGTTCTGGGGCGGTGCTATCGCCATAACCGGCAGCGATGCGTCCGTAGATGGGGATGTCGCGGATTTCCTCACGGTCTAGCTCCTCAGGGAAAATCACGGCGCGTGCTTTGCCAGGGACGCGTTGGATCACGCCTTTTTTCTCAAGCGCACGGAGGTGGCTCATGGCTGCGGTTTGGCTGGCGAAACCAAAGTAGTGCTGGAGCTCCCGGGTGCTCGGCATCAAGCCAGTGGTGCGACTGGACTTGTGGAGATATTCGAGGATTTCCTTTTGTCTTGAGGTGAGTTTAGTAGCCATAACTTTTTGAACACTGTTCTTGAGAACAAATGTTGCGGAGAAATGGCTTTAGGTAAAGGAAAATTTTCGGATGAAAAAAATGAAGAGGAACCACAATGGTAGCGAAGTGGTTCTCTTATAGAATAATCACTAGACCTCCACAGTCAGGTTAATTTCCACCGATACATTCAGCGGAAGCGCTGCGGCGCCGAGGGCGGTGCGGGAATGTTTGCCTTTTTCGCCGAAGATTTCGACGAGAAGTTCCGAAGCGCCGTTGACGACTTGTGGGTGGCCGTAGAAATCGGGGTCGGAGTTGACGAAGCCGTTGAGTGAAACGATTTGTTTGACCTTATCGAGCGAGCCGATGGCTTCTTTGATCACGGCGAGGCGGTTGAGGACGATGATGCGTGCGCCTTCGACTGCATCTTCGATGGAGCAAACGGAAGGGACTTTACCTAGGATTTTTCTATCGCCATCGATGGGAAGTCCGCCAGAGAGGAAAAGTAAATTTCCGCTGCGGACGTAGTTTACGTAAGCGGCGACGGGGGTAGGGACTTCTGGAAGTTTGAGGCCGAGAGATTCGATTTTGGCGAGGATGTTGTCTTGCATGATGTTATAGAGGTGAGATTTGGAGCCCTGGAGTTGGAGTTTAAAGTTTAGGGTTTAAAATTTAACCATTCGCTGACGCGTACCGCGGCTCTGCGGTGGGTGCCAGGTTCGCCGAGTTGGGAGCTGACTTGAAGGAGCTGGGCAACGAGAGCCGCACGCTTCTGGTCGTTGCTTAAAATATCTTGTATCCAGCGACTGACTTCGGTTGGTGAGGCGTCTGCTTGAATGAATTCTTCGACGACTTTTTTGCCGGCGAGGATATTCACCAGACCGATGTATTTAATTTTCACTAACAGTTTTCCGAGGAAATAGGTGAGCCACGCCATTTTATAAACGAGGCAGTAGGGGAGGCCGAAGGTAGCTGCCTCCAAGGTGGCGGTTCCGCTGGCGATGACGCCGCAGGCGGCGGTTTGCATGAGGTGGTGGCTGCCGCCGGTGCGGAGCTCGATCCAATCAGTCGCGGCTGCATCCTCGATCATGGCGCGCATGGTCGTGGCAAGTTTTGGGGTGGCTGCGGGGACGACGAAAACGAGATCGCTGCGCCATGCTCGGAGGAGTTTGGCGGACGCTATCATCATCGGGAAAAGTTTCGCGATCTCGCGTTCGCGGCTGCCGGGGAAAAGCCCGACCAAATTTTCCTGCCTTGGCGCAGAGGTTTTTTCGAGCGCGAGTTCATCGACCAACGGATGGCCCACGTGCGTGGTTTTGAGTCCGGCGTTTTCGAAGATGGGTTTTTCAAAAGGAAAGAGGCAGAGCATCTCGTCGAGGAGTTCGACCATTTTTGGGATGCGTTTTTTATTCCAAGCCCAGACTTGGGGGCTGATGTAATAAACTTGGCGGGTGTTTGGAAGTGCCTCGCGAAGGGCTTTGGCAAAGCGGAGGTTGAATCCAGGGTAATCGACCAATAGCAACACATCTGGCTTCAGGGATTTCGCCTCGTTGAGCATTTCATGGAAACGCGCTTTGAACCAACTGTAGCGTTTCAGGACTTCGATCACACCCATGACTGCGGCGTCTTCCACCCAGTTGTTGACCTTGCCGCTGCTTAGGGCATGCATTTCAGGGCCGCCTGCCCCGAAAATTTCGATATTGGGATGGATTGCCTGCAATTCTCTCAACAGGCCAGCGGCATGAGCGTCCCCACTCATTTCTCCCGCTATGACATAAATCCGCTTCACGGGAAAAACCTACCTAATGAAGCGCACCGGCATCAACCTCCAAAGCAAGAGCGTAAAGAGTTGGTGACAAAAACCCCTCAAACGTGTTTGAATACATGTAACATAAGACATGAAATTCATCTTTTTACTCATCTTTGTCGGCGTCTCGTATGTGGCTGGCTATTTGCTTGAGCCTTCTTTACGCATGCAGCTGACTGGTAAGTCTGTGGATTTTGAGAGGCCTGACGTAGATATGGAGAAAAAACCGTCAGACTCCGCAGAGGATAAAATTCCTTTTGAGTTGAATCCAGTCCTTCCCGCAACTCCGCCACCCGTGGTTCCTGTCACTCCGCCACCCGTGGTTCCGACAAATCCCGAAACCTTGCCGACCGATCCTCCAATCACTCCAGCGACACCGACCAATCCTGAAGTCACACCGAGCCAACCCGAGACTCCGGTATCCAATCCAGATGTGCCTGTGCAAAATGCGGATCCGGTTATGGTTATGAAAGAAAGTATTGCCTCGCGTCAAATCTCCAAGTTCTCTGCGGCTCAGGTGTTAGATTGGCAGGCTGGATCAGTTTCGGAGACAATTGATGGCGTCACCTATCAGATTGGAAACGTAACTTATCAAGCGGAAACTCCGTTTGGTACGAAAAACTTATCTGCCAAAGCTTTGATTAAGGATGGTAAAGTGGTGCGCTGGATATCGCCGAAAAGCGGTATGCAAATCGAGTGAGATTCTCTGCGTTATCTCATCCAACTAATCCCCCCACTGTTTACATAACCACTCCATGACGTCCCGTGAAGCTATCCTCGCGCTCAATCTTTTGCCAAGTATTGGGCCAGTTCGTATTTCTCGTTTGTTAGATGCATTTGGTAATGCGGAAAAAATTCTAACAGCCTCAGCTAATCAATTACAGCGCGTCGATGGCATTGGTGGTGAAACCGCCAAGTTGATTACTGATTGGGAAAATCTGGTCGATCCATCGAAAGAGCTCACAGAGGCAGAGGAACGGGGGATTTCCATCATCACTCGCGAGGACGATTCCTATCCCAAATATTTGCTCCAAGCTTATGACGCGCCAATACTGCTCTACGTGTGGGGAAAAATTTTACCGCGAGACAAACATGCGATCAGCGTGGTCGGTTCGCGTCGCAGTACAACTTACGGCACGTCAGCAACGAAAAAACTAACTTATCAATTGGCGCATGCGGGCTTCACGATTGTTTCAGGGCTTGCTCGTGGAATTGACACCACGGCGCACGAAGCGGCACTCGCCGCCAAAGGTAGAACCATAGCGGTGGTGGGTTCCGGATTGGCGCGATTGTATCCACCGGAAAACTTGGCCTTGGCGGAACGCATCGCCAATGGGAACGGAGCTGTGATTTCGGAGTTTCCCCTGCACAGGCCGCCGGACAAACAAACATTTCCGATGCGGAACCGAATTGTCGCGGCATGGTGCCAAGCGGTTTTGGTTACCGAGTGCCCCGCGTGGTCGGGTTCTTTAATTACCGCCAATCTCGCCTCGGAATATGGAAAATCCATTTTCGCCGTTCCAGGACCCATCGACAAACCTTCTTCGGCGGGTTGCAATCAACTGATTCGCGAAGGAGCCACTCTCATCACCGATGCTTCTCAAATCATCGATGATATGGGTGAACTGCCCTTTTCTTTTCAGAATGAAGAACCGCAGCAAAAACCCGTCGAGTCGCCCGACCTTCCAGAGGAAGAAGCGAAAATCTTGGCCGCGATGCCCGCGGGTGAAGAGCTCGCAGTTGATCAATTGATCCAACAAACGGGTCTGCCCTCATCCACTGTGACCGCTGGGCTTTTCAAGCTGGAATTGCGCCGTTTGGTCAGGCCGCTACCGGGTTTTCGCTTCATCCGCAGGTAGTAAAAACAGCCATATGGATTTCTCCCGAAAATGTTTTCCTCCTTGCATCCCGCGAAAATCCCTGCCTAGTCCCAATTCAGACACAACGCTTTTTTAGAAATTACCTCCATGGGAAAAACACTCATTATCGCCGAAAAACCCTCAGTTATGAACGATCTCTCCAAGGCTCTCAGCCAGAAATTGGGGAAGTTTAAGAAGGTCGGCGCCGGGCGAGATATTCATTACGAAAATGACAATGCGGTGATTACTTCAGCGGTCGGCCACCTAGTTGAGCTGCGCATGCCAATGGGGCCAAATGGCAAAAAACTCCCATGGAATTTCGGAGTTTTACCCGCTATTCCGGAAACCTTCACCCTGGATCCCATCGAGCAATCCGAGGCAAAACTCAAAAAAGTCCTCAAACTCGCGAAGCGCAAAGACGTCGATCTCATCGTCAATGCCTGCGACGCCGGCCGCGAGGGTGAGCTCATTTTCCGCTATATCATGGAAATCGGCGAGGTGAAGAAACCCTCCAAACGCCTCTGGATGCAATCCATGACCACGGGAGCCATCGTTTCCGCATGGGAAAATCTTCGTACCGATGAGGAAATGCAACCGCTCGCCGATGCCGCGAAGTGCCGCTCCGAGTCGGATTGGCTGGTTGGCTTGAATGCGACCCGTGCACTGACCTGTTTCAACTCACGCCACGGTGGATTCAACATCACCGCTGCTGGCCGGGTGCAGACCCCGACCTTGGCCATCCTCGCCGCTCGCGAAAAAGAAATTCAAGCATTCACTCCAGAAGCGTATTGCGAAGTGCACGCCACACTGAATGTCTCGGCGGGTGAGTATTTGGGAAAATGGATAGCTACAGATTTCAAGAAATCCGAAGACAAACCGCACGCCAAGCCGGAGCGGATTTGGGAGCCTGCAAAAGCGCAAGCGATTGTTGAGCGTTGCCAAGGCAAGCGGGCGGAAATTTCCGAGGAGAAAAAATCCAGCACGCAGATCGCACCGCAACTCTACGATCTAACAACTCTGCAACGTGAAGCGCCGTTTTCTGCGAAGGGAACTTTGCAAATCGCTCAAGCACTTTACGAGAAGCATAAAGTTTTGACCTATCCGAGAACGGATTCTCGTTACCTTCCGGAGGACTACGTGCAAAATGTAAAAGACACGATGAAGCAGATCGCCAACAGTGATCTCGATGTCGCCAAATACGCCATAGCCGTGCTCGCTGGTAAAGGTGAAAACGGCCCGCATCTCCATCAGTCGAAACGGGTTTTCAACACCAAGAAAGTTTCCGATCACTTTGCCATCATTCCTACAGGTATCACCGCGAAGCTTTCCGATACGGAACAAAAAGTTTACGATATGGTGGTGAAACGTTTCATCGCCGTGTTCTATCCAAATGCGGAATTCGAACAAACCACCCGACTCTCCACCATTTCCCACGGAAAGGAAAAAGATGTTTTCAAAACCGAAGGTCGGGTTCTAACCGTTCCAGGTTGGTTGGAAGTCTATGGTCGTAAGATCGGAGTCGCTGCTGGAAAAGATGAATTGGTCTCAGTGAAAGCCGGCGAAACCGCGAAAGCCGATCCTGTGGTATTGGTGAACGAGGAAACCCGTCCGCCCGCACGTTTCACAGAATCCACCTTACTTTCCGCCATGGAAGGCGCGGGAAAACTGCTCGTTAATGATGATGAACTGCGCGAAGCCATGGCCGAGCGTGGACTCGGAACTCCCGCCACCCGTGCGGCGACGATCGAGGGTCTCATTTCTCAAAAATATCTTCTCCGTGATGGCCGCGATCTGCATGTTACCCCATCTGGCTTGAGATTGATCGATCTCGTGCAACAAATGGAAATTGAGGGACTCTATTCACCCATGCTCACTGGAGATTGGGAATACAAACTCCGCCAAATGGAACAAGGGCAGTTGAAGCGGCCTGAGTTCATGAAGGAAATTATCGCCTACACCAACGAAATCGTCGCCAAAGCTCACCGACTCGCTGAAGACGCAAAAAACCAGAATTTCTCCGACATCGAGGTCGAACATCCTATCCACGGGAAACTGATTTTAAGACAAACCGACGCGACCTATGAATCTCGCGATCCTGAACTGCCGATCAAAATCAAAAAGCACATCGCCGGACGTTTGCTCACCGAAGATGAACTCCGCACGCTGATTTCAAAAGGCGTTGTTGGTCCGCTGCAAGGTTTCAAATCGAAGTTCAACAAGCCCTTCGATGCCTCACTCCAGATCGATGCGAAATTCAAAACAGCGTTCTTGTTTGAAGGCGACGACGATAAAGCACCTGAACTCAGCGAAGAAATGCTCATCGGCTCAGTGAAAACTTCAGACGGCAAAGAACACAAGGTTTTTGCAACGGAGAAGGCTTATCACGTCCCGGATATGGTCACCAAAAAAGATCCACACGGCATCCGCATCGGTCGCTCGATTCTCCAAAGAGAAATTCCTGAAGACCAAGCATTGAAACTTCTCTCCGAAGGTAAAACCGATCTTCTAACAGGTTTCGTCTCCAATCGCACCAGACGCAAGTTCGATGCCTTCCTCACCTTCGACCTAGCCACCGCAAAAATTAGCTTCGACTTCCCACCACGTCCCGTTAAGAAGGTCGCGAAGAAGAAGGCGAAGGAGGAGTAGTAACTCGAGAGCCGGTCTCCGACCGGCTTCTTTTCATATCGCCGCAGGCTTTGGACTGCTGGGATGATTCCCAGCTCTTACGTTGGGCGTTATGACTCGGAGCGATGGGTCACTTCCGGTTCTTTCCGTCTATATCTATCAACTCTGAAAGCTGCGGATAAGAACCGCAGCAGTCCAAAGCCTCCGGCGGAAGAATGCGTCCTATGTATCAGGGGGTAGCAGAAATAACCTTCTTGCACCAAGTAAGAGCCATCAGAGAGTATCCCGTGCCGTAGGGTTGGTGGTAATCGTAGAGTGGGTAGTCCCACCATGAGCCGTCTTTTTCTTGTTTGGAAACGATGAGGGCGGCGAGTTTTTCGGCGTAGGGCTTTTGTTTTTCTGGAGGGAGAAGTCTAACAGATTCGGTGAAGTAGTAGATGCCGTAGTAGTAAAAGTAGCCGGAAATTTTGAAATGGATGTCGTGGGGTTTTGGGCGTTTACGGGCGATGGAGAGCCAGCCTTCGCGGGCGAGAAAGCGATCGGCCCATTCGATGATGACTTCGTCGGTGATGCCGTCTCTTCCATATACACGGAGCGCCGCGTTGCAGGCTTGCGAGCGTGCGAGGGAGCCAGCAGGGCGGTTGATATCGGCCCTTGGGCGCATGATGTGCTCGTGTGAGTAACCGTAGGATTTATCGGGAAATTGCTGGCGTTTGATGGAGTCTAGCGATGTGCCGACGATTTTATCATTGAGCTTGAGACCGAGTTTTTCACGACCCTCATACATGGCGAGCATAACCGTGGCTGAGGTGAATGAGGTGGTAATACCCGTCGGTTTTTGCGAAGTGAAATCGTCAAACAAATCGAGATAACCAAAACCGCCGTTGACGTCCTCGTATCTGCCAACGAGTTCGATCTGTTGTTGGGCAAGGTCTTTGTAGAGAGTTTTTTTCTCCTCGTTTGTCTCCCGTTGATGAAGGCGGACTAGAGAGCGCAGGCCGTAAGCGTGACCCCAAATGTTATACGTGGTCGTCTGATCCGCACGGCGGAGTTTGGGAAGATGTTCGATGGACCATACCGCGCATTTTTCGATCGAGGCAAGAGTGGTGGGTCGGTTGTCTGCGGCATCGATCATGCCCGAGAGGGCGAGTCCCGTGGCGCCAGCGCGGTAGGCATCGTGAGCGCCCGGAAGCGGAGCGTAGATGTTGATGTGCTTGGTGCGGGTCGCGCTGCCCCATGAACCATCGGCGTTTTGATCAGCGACCAAGAAATCGACCCCACGGGTGATACAGGCATCAATGTCTTTAAGGGTGACTGGGGGAGGGGTCGCGGTTTCCGCTGAGGCAAAACCGAGCAATAGGAAAAAGGTTCCCGGAGTTCTGGTGAGTTTTTTAAATTGGATCAGCTTGCTCACGGCGGGATTCTAGACGTGAATTTTAATAAATCAAAGGAGAGAAATGCTCATCCAAATGGGTTAATTTTACCGCAAAGAACGCAAAGCCGCAAAGATTACAAATAAGTATGATTTCTTTGTGTTCTATGCGATCTTTGCGGTTAAACTTCACAATGACTCTGAATTTACAACGCGTGGATGCAGATTTTGTGTTGCGTGCAGAGCTGGGTAACTTTTTCTTTTTCTAACAGAAGAGTTTTTCCGGCTTCGATACCGATGGCGATGATGCCGGCTTCGGCGCAGTTTTCGATGGTTTGAGGGCCGATGACTGGGACGTCGAAGCGGAAGTCCTGGTTGGGTTTGGAAACTTTGACGAGCACGGAGTCTTTGTTGCGACCGAGCTCGCCGCCGCGGCGGATGCAGGCGTTGGTTCCCTCGAATGCCTCGACAGCTAGGACGGTGCCGTGTCTAACAACAACCGATTGGCCGATATCGAGGGCGGAGGTTTTTTTCGCGATGTCGAAACCGTATTCGAGGTCTTCGAGCGTGCGAGGCTTGATGATGGGGCCGATGACGTGGCCGGCGGAAGGAAGGTGATCTTCGAGAAAGGTGGTCGCAGGTAAAAGGCTGATGCCGTCTTTGGCGAGTTCTTCGGCGATGGCTCCGAACAAGGTCTCCGCGTTTCGTTTCTTCACTTTCGCTAGCATCATCAGGATGCGGATGTCGGGGCGGAGATCGAAAAGATTTTTTGGTGAGATCTGTCCCATCATAACCGCCTCGGTAACACCTTCGCTTACGAGAAACTTGATGAGTTTGGAAAGTTGGCCGACCCGCACCCAGCGGAACGCTTCGACCTGTGCTTCGAGATCGGCTCGGGTTTCATTTTCAAAACCGACGACCACGAGGCGGGTGTTGGGTTCGGCTTTACGAGCGGCGCGGACGAATGTTTCCGGATAGATTCCGCTGCCTGCGATGATGCCGATGCTGCGCGGAGTAGACATGCTGCGTTGGTTTGACTCGGGAAAAAGGGAAGTAGCGGCTGTGGGAATCGAACCCACACTCACAAGGAACTCGATTTTGAGTCGAGCGCGTCTACCAATTCCGCCAAACCGCCGTTGCTGGGAAAGCATTGTTTGGGCTGCCGAGATGAGCAAGTTCTAAACGTTAAAAAATTCACTGAGGTTTGAAGAGTTTCACCTCGCCCCTCGTAGCCACCACCGTCGCTGCCTACTTCGCTAAAGCTACGAAGGCCAAGAAAGCTATGGTGGTCAAGAAGGCTACGAGGGGCAAGAAGGCGCAAAGCAGGATGAGCGGGTTCGATCGCAAAATACGCCTTGCTGAAAATCGGTAATCAGATGAAATTGAGTGTGTCAGCATGCCAAATTCAAACAGAGATTTCTGGGACGCACACGGACGGGTCAGCCTTGTCTGGTCAAACCCGAATGCCTCTGACGATGTGCTGATATCGGTTGCCCTACTCCGCCAACCGAACTTTCATCTCCTTCTCGATATTGCAGCCTATTTCGGACTCGAACGACTGCAGGAGAACTGGAAAAACCTGATGAACGGGATTGAGAAACGGAAATACCCCGAGGAAATACATCAATTGAAACGAGCCAAGCCTATCGTCGAACGGTGTCTGGCAACGATGGAGGAGGCGGCATGTCTGGAAACCCAGAACTGAAAGCAGCCGAGGAGGTGATGCCAGCTAACACTGCGCGGCTGTTTCAGGAAATCCGCGATTCGCCTTTGCTGGGCTCCTTTACGTTAATCGGCGGAACTGCACTTTCGCTACATATCGGGCACCGGCTCAGTGAGGATCTCGATTTCATTACCCTTCTGCCCAAGCTTCCAAGAGCCGCATTGAAGGAACTGGAAAGGCTTCTTGAAAGGAGCGGGCACATCATTACCCATCAGGTGAATCTGGATGCCTACGATGATTTTCAAACCGCTGGATTGGAGTTAGCCGACAGCCAGCAAGACTGGATGGTAGATGGCGCCGTGAAGCTTACTTTTTTCTCCGCCGAGCCGCAGCATGCAAAACTGCTGAATCAGTCGCAAGCTGGGATAGAAACGGAACCCTTATTCAAGATCGCCTCATTCCAAGAGCTGTGTCAGCTCAAAGCAACGGTCACCGCCAGCCGATCCA
>JAJTHK010000135.1 GCA_021298895.1 Luteolibacter sp. | reverse complement strand
TCCCTCAACGACGCCTTCGATTATTACCGGGATAATCGCGAAAAATCCGTGAAACTCATCACGACTGCACGCCCTGTCCAAGAATAGCCCAGCCAAGCAAACGCCCTGCCGGAAATTCCCTTAATTTTCGTAAAAATGGGGTAGCTTGGGTCGCTCAGTGGTAAATGGCATGTTGAGTTTTCTCCCATGAAGCATCGTCAAAATCTGGTGTTAAGCCATTTCCCCTGAATACCACTGGCTTGACCCGATCTATCTCCCTCTCCAGACCAGCTACGACCAGAGAGCTGAGAGTCACGCCTTTTTTCTTAGCCATAGCTTTCGCTTGTGCATGAAGATTCTCTGATATGACTACGGTGATTTTCATCGGGTTGATTCGGTTATGGTTCTAGCATACCGAGTATAAAGCTTCAATCACACAAAACTTACGCATGGTTTCTCAAGTCGTATGGCGAACGATGCCATCTGGAGCGTACCCTACAACCTTATGCTATATGTGGTGCTGCCTCCTCGAAATTAATCGAAATAACGTCCTTTTTGGCTAGGCGCACCACCAATCTTTGCCAGTATCCAAAGCAGATTAAAAAAAACATCGCTTTGCATGAAATTTAACGAGGACACACGGGTGAAAATCCCATCAATACTCCACCTTACGAGGCTGGGGTATTCCTATTTGTCCCTGAAAAATCTGAGTTTTGACGAAACCAGCAATATAGTCCCCTCCATCTTTCGTGAAAGCCTTCAGAACATCAATCCAGCCGCCACGGCAGAGGAAATCGACCGCCTGCTCGGCGATCTGGGTCTGCTTCTCGATAACGAAGATCTGGGAAAGGCCTTTTACGAGCGCATCACAGAAACATCCGGCCTCAAAATCATCGATTTTGAAAACTTTGACCAAAACTCTTTCCATGTCGTCACCGAGTTCACCTGCAAAAATGACGATGATGAATTCCGTCCAGACATCACCCTACTGATCAATGGGCTGCCGTTGGTCTTTATCGAGGTCAAAAAGCCCAATAACAGCGACGGAATATTGGCGGAGCGTAAGCGCATCATCAGCCGTTTCCAGAACCACAAGTTCAAGCGGTTCATCAATGCCACGCAGCTCATGGTGTTTTCGAACAACATGGAATATGACGATGGCTCATCCGAACCTTTGGAAGGAGCTTTTTATGCAACAACGTCATACGGCGAACCGCGCTTCAACTACTTCCGCGAAGAGGATGAATCGGATCTCACCAAACTTTTGTCACCCGAGAGCGCAGAGATTGAAGATGCGGTTTTGAAAGATACCAATCTGGCGAGCATCAAACACTCCTCTGAGTTCGCGACGAACAAAGACCCAAATACCCCGACCAATCGCCTCATTACCTCATTGTTCTCTCGCGAGCGTTTGGCGTTTCTGCTCCGCTTTGGTCTCGCCTACGTTCGCACCGAAAACGGTTATGAAAAGCACATCATGCGATATCCGCAGATTTTCGCAACCAAGGCCATCGAAGCCACGATTGATAGCGGTAAGCGAAAAGGAATTATTTGGCACACGCAGGGAAGCGGAAAGACAGCGCTGGCCTATTACAATGTCCGTTACCTCACCGATTACTTCAAACGACAAAACGTCGTGCCGAAATTCTACTTCATCGTAGATAGGATCGACCTCCTCCATCAAGCCAGCCGAGAGTTCAAAAGTCGCGGGCTGAATGTCTATCACATCATCTCCAGGGACGCCTTTGCACAGGACATCAAATCCAACCTCGCCGTTCATAACGATTCTGGAAAACCAGAAGTCACGGTCGTGAACATCCAACGCTTCAAAGACGATACCGATGTTGTCAGAAACACCGATTACGCCCTCGGCATTCAACGGATTTACTTTCTCGATGAAGTCCACCGCAGCTACAACCCAGAAGGCAGCTTTCTCGCTAACCTCAATCAATCCGATCCGAACGCAATCAAGATCGGCCTCACTGGGACGCCTCTGCTCAACGCTTCCATCGCTCCAACTCTCGCAGCAAGAGCAGCGGGGCAAACCAATCAGACTTACAACTCACGTGCTCTCTTCGGTGACTACATCCACAAATATTATTACAATCGTTCGATCAAAGACGGCTACACCTTGCGCCTGATTCGCGAGGAAATTCAAACGGAATACAAACTCCGACTCAAAGAGGCGCTCGAACAAATCAAAGTTCTCAAAGACGGCAAGAATCGCAAGTTTGTGTATTCTCATGAAAAGTTCGTCGAGCCCATGCTAGAATACATCGTTAAAGATTTCGAGAACGCCCGTGTCATGAAAAATGACAACTCGATTGGCGCGATGGTCATCTGCGACTCCGCCGAGCAAGCCGAACAGATGGCTGAAATCTTCGCATGGAAATACGCACGGAAAGAAAACATCCACGAAGTCAAAGAAGAGCGTTTAAACTACGCAGCGGAAGATGAAAATATCTACAACTTCTCAAGAAACACCGTCAAAACCTGTGCGCTAATCTTACACAACGCCGGAACCAAGGAAGAGCGGAAAGCACAAGTCGAAGCATTCAAAGAAGGGAAAATCGACATCCTCTTCGTGTTTAACATGTTGCTTACGGGCTTTGATGCAGCGCGGTTGAAAAAACTTTATCTCGGGCGTGTTATCAAGGCGCACAACCTTCTTCAGGCACTTACCCGCGTCAATCGTCCCTACAAAAACTATCGCTACGGTCACGTGGTCGATTTCGTGGACATCGAGCGTGAGTTTGAAAAAACCAACCAAGATTATTTTGATGAACTCAAATCCGAGTTAGGCGACGAACTCGACAGCTACTCCGACCTGTTCAAAACCGAAAAAGAAATCGAAGCCGATATCGAAGCGATCAAAGATGCGCTGTTTCATTTCGATACCCAGAACGCCGAGGTCTTTTCGCAACAACTCAACCAGATCGATGATCGCGCTGAGATGAGGAACATCCTCAAAGCTCTCAACGACGCCAAAAATCTCTACAACCTCATCCGTCTGTCCGGCAGATACGAGCTACTGGAAAAACTCGATTTCCGCAAACTCAACCAACTCTCCATCGAGGCATCAAATCGCCTCACGCTCCTCAACCAGCGCGAGTCACTCCTTCACTCTGACGATAACACCAACCTCCTGAACATCGCGCTTGAGGACGTGTTGTTCGCGTTCCGTAAAGTTGATGAAGGAGAACTCGTCATCGCCGACGAACTACGCGACCACCTGCGCCGCACACGCGAGGGGCTGGCGGGGAATTTCGATCAGCGCGATCCGGTGTTCATCAGTTTAAAAGAAGAGTTGGAGCGGCTTTTCAAAAAGAAAGATCTCTCGGAAATCACGCAGAACGAAATGATCGAGAACATCGCTGCGCTCAAAGACATTCATGCCCGTGCTCGCGAGCTTGAGCGCAAGAACCAGCTCCTCCGCGCTAAATACGCGAACGATGAAAAATACGCCCGCCTTCACAAGCGTTTACTGGAAAAAGGCGAACCCACCGAGAGCGAGCGCAAACTTTTCGAGGCGCTCAGCGATTTCAAAGCAGAAGCCGATGCGCGTATCTCCCAGAACGCCCGCATCCTCACCAATGAAGCTTTCGCCAAAACCGAGATGACCCGCCTCATCATCGAACAGCTCAAAAACAAACACAACTTACCACTCACCCCGGAAAGCACCCAGTTTATCAACTCCCTCGTCATGAGAGAGTATCTGGCTGAATTTCATGGACTAACACCCACTGCATGACCTCACAACAGTTCAAAGAAAACGCCACCACTCTCATCGATGACCTCAAAGCGGTCTGTGCCGCCTATGGGCTAGGCAACGATGGCAATGAGTTTAAGATCATTACTCAGGTCTTTCTCTACAAATTCCTGAACGACAAATTCGCCCACGAGGTCAAGCGCATCGACCCGGCACTCGCTAAAGCGGATTCATGGGAAGAAGCCATCAGCAATAAATCCAAAGGCGATTACGAAATGTTGCTCATGCAGCTCGGTGCCAGCACCGCCCGCCTCAAACCGGAACATTTCTTATCATCGCTCTGGAAGAAACAGAACGATGACAACTTCGCCAACACGTTGGATCGCACCTTACTCGACATCGCGACCCTGAATGCCGACATCTTCTCCGTCATGACTAGCGACGGCCAGAAGCTGCGCCTATTTGATGACATCACCCAAATGGTCTCTTCCAAGCGCGATGAATTTGCGAAAGCCCTCATCAACAAACTCATCCCTTTCAGTTTCGAGCGCATCTTTGCCGAGAAATTCGATTTCTACGCCACGTTGTTTGAATACCTCATCAAGGATTACAACAAAGACGGCGGCGGAAAATATGCGGAGTATTACACGCCTCATGCCGTCGCGAAAATCATGGCCTCCTGCCTCGTCACCAAGGAGCGCGACAATGTCACGTGCTACGATCCCTCCGCTGGCTCCGGAACCTTGTTGATGAATCTCGCCCACGCCATCGGCGAGGATAGATGCACGATCTATGCGGAGGATATTTCCCAGAAATCCTCCAGCCTGCTGCGGCTTAACCTCATCCTTAACAACCTCGTCCACTCCATCCCGAACATCATTCAGGGCAATACGATTAGTGAGCCATATCACAAAGAAGGCTCAGCCCTGAAGAAGTTCGACTACATCGTCGCTAACCCACCCTTCAAACTCGATTTCTCCGATTATCGCGACCAGCTCGATTCCAAGGCCAACAGTCAACGTTTCTTCGCCGGTGTTCCAAACGTCCCCAAGGCCAAGAAGGAATCGATGGCAATCTATCTGCTCTTCATCCAGCACATCATCCACTCGCTCGCAAAAAACGGTAAAGCCGCTATCGTCGTCCCCACCGGCTTCATCACCGCCCAGTCCGGCATTGAACGCAAAATCCGCGAGCACCTTGTCGAAAAGAAAATACTCGCCGGTGTGGTCTCCATGCCCAGCAACATCTTCGCCACTACCGGCACCAACGTCTCCATCCTTTTCCTAGACGCAGCAAACAAGGAACAC
>JAJTHK010000041.1 GCA_021298895.1 Luteolibacter sp. | reverse complement strand
GGAGTCGCGCGGTCCATGTGGAGTCGCCCCCGCAGCCGGACCTTCCTAATTTTTTCGTGCTTTTAGTGTTTTTCGTGGTTCCTAACTCTTTATCTCGGTTCAACAAGAGTTTTTAGTGCGCTCCACTTCCACGGCTTGACCAACCGCCTCTCGTGTGCAACCTCCCCGCGTTCATGATTTCTGTCCAAGCACTACGCGTTGAGTTCGGCCCACGCATCCTCTTCAATAACCTTTCCTTCTCCGTCCAACCACGCGAACGCATTGCCTTCGCCGGACACAACGGAGCTGGGAAATCGACGTTGATGAAATGCATCGCCGGGATCATTCCCCCATCCGGTGGAATCATCAGTGCACCGAAAGGAACCAAGATCGGCTACCTGCCCCAAGAAGGCATCCACGTCAAAGGCCGCAGTCTATGGACGGAAACCGAATCCGCCTTCGGCGAGATTATGGCGCTCAAAGAAAAAGTTGATCGCTTGTCGGATGAATTGATCAAAATGGATCCGCGTTCCTCGCCTTACGGCGATCTCTTAGAGGAAATCGGCGAGCTCGAGCTGAAACTTTACGCAAACGATCCCTCGTTGATGAAACCGAAAATCGAATCGGTTCTCAAAGGTCTCGGTTTCCAGGATAAAGATTTCACACGGGATTGCTCGGAGTTTTCCGGTGGCTGGCAGATGCGAATCGCGATGGCGAAGCTTTTTCTCCAGCAACCCGAAATCCTTCTCCTCGACGAACCGACCAACCACCTTGACATCGAAACGCAGATTTGGGTCGAGCAATACCTTGTCAACTACCCTGGCGCGATCCTACTCATCTCCCACGACCGGGCACTGCTGGATACGCTTTGCACAAGAACCATCGCTTTCGCCCATGGCCGCGCCGAAGAATACGCGGGTAACTTTTCCTACTTTGAGAGAGAATCGGTCCTCCGCAAAGATATACAACTCAAGCAATTCACCTCGCAACAACGCGAGATCAACGAGATCCAACGCTTCATCGATCGCTTCCGCGCATCCGCAGCCAAGGCAACTCTCGTTCAATCGCGGATCAAGATGCTCGCGAAAATCGAACGCATCCCCGAGCCCGAGCGTGCTGACGCGGTGATGAATTTCAAATTTCCACCCCCACCCAACTCCGGTCACACCGTTGCGAAAATGGAGGGCGTATGCAAAGCCTACGGCAAACTTCAGATTTTCAACGGCTTCGATTTCGAAATCAACAAGGGCGAGAAATTTGCCATCGTCGGTCCCAACGGTGCGGGCAAATCCACTTTCTGCCGACTCGTCACCGCTCAGGAAGCACCAAACTCTGGCAAGGTCACTCTGGGCCACAGTGTTGCGCCATCGTTCTTTTCGCAGAACCACGCTGACGAACTCGATCCCGACCTCACGATCCTCCAAACCGTTCAGGCGGTTGCTTCCCGCGAAGCGATGCCTTTGGTGCGGAACATCCTCGGTTGCTTCCTGTTTACTGGAGATGATGTGTTCAAAAAAATCGGCGTTCTATCTGGTGGTGAGCGTTCACGCGTGGCGCTTACGTGCATGTTGCTCAAGCCTGCGAACTTCCTGATTCTCGACGAGCCGACCAACCACCTCGATATGCAATCGCAAGGCGTTCTTCAACGCGCACTGGTCGATTATCCGGGCAGCGTGATGATCGTTTCCCACAACCGCGATTTCCTCGATCCTCTCGTCACCAAGACCCTGGAATTCCGTCCGGGCGAAGAACCTCGCCTCTACCACGGCAACATCGCTTACTACCTCGATAAGAAAGCCGAGGAGAAATCATCCGGATTCACGCCAACGCGCAAACCACCCTCCACCACCTCTGATGCGGAACATGGTAGGGTCGTTTTGACAAAACGACCGGACGAAACAACTCCAGGCGTAAACCGCAAAGATCAACGCCGAATCGAAGCCCAAGCTCGCGAAGCCCGAACCAAAATCCTCGCTCCACTCGAAAAAGAGTTAGAATCCCTCGAAGAAAAAATCGCCGAGCAAGAAGCTGCCCAAGCCACCCTCACCGCCGCACTCTCCAATCCAGATATTTCCAGCGATTCCGAGAAACTCCGCTCCACCACCAACGCGGTAGAGAAGATCACCAAAACTCTAGAACTCGCCTTTACCCGCTGGTCCGCGCTAACCGAGGAAATCGAACAGGTAAAGGCGAAGCATGGGTTGTAGCGGTGAGAAACATCTAGATTCGACAAAGTAGATGCTATCGCTAACCTAACGCGATGAACTTCTATCGCCCCCTCATCGCATCAGTATTCTCCCTCAGCTTAATTAATCCTGCACTTGCCAACGACAGTTCCTATTATGCCAGCGGAAACCAAGTAATTCCGCTTCAAGAGACTGATATATCAGTTAAAAAGGAAATTCTTACGATCAAGCGTATTAATGACGATAAAGTCCAAATCACGGTAGATTATATCTTTAACAACCCCGGCGCTGAAAAAACCATTCTAATGGGATTTGAGGCGGGGCCTCCAAGTGGCGACTCAGGTCAAAGTCCAGTCAATGGTCATCACCCTTATATCGCAAATTTTAGTGTGATGTTCAATGATAAGACACTTCCACATAAAGTTTCATTTTTTGCACAGGATTATAAGAAGTTAGAAAACAAAATACCTCTATACACTATCGATGACCTAAAAAAGGAACAACCTCCTCAAGCTAAGGTGATCGAGGCTGATCCTAACGCCATTAATTACGACCCTGAGTTTTTCTTCGTCTATCACTTTCCTGCTACTTTTCCGAATGGTGATTCAAGAGTAGTTCACAATTACGATTTCGCGATCTCCGGTTCCGTATTCACCAAAGATGAAATTGAATATCTGCTCACACCTGCTTTGCGCTGGGCAAACAAACAGATCGATGATTTTACACTCAACATAGATTTAGGCGAGTTCCAGCAATACCACATTAGCCCTACTTTTTTCGAGAGTGCAGATTCTTGGACGACTCATGGCCGTGTGAAAATTGGCATGGAAGACGTGATATTCCAATATTCAGGAAAAAGTTCAAAATTTCTTACCGTTTGGCAACACAAAGGCAGCGTGTCTTTTCATGCTAAAAATTTCAAACCCAAGAGCGAATTAGAGTTGTTCTCCAACTCGTATCTCCCTGACCAAGAAAGCCGTGTTTATGATGCAAAAACTCTGAAAATAAACTATGGAGATTTGCCTTATCTTGGTGAAGTAACTTTAAAGGACAACTTCACCCGCAAAGTCCTCGAAAACATTCCCTACGCCCGTCGCGGTTACGTCTTCAAAAACAAAGATCTCAAAGCCTATTTTGAAGCCCAGCCGTGGTATATGCCCGACCCTGAATACAAGGAAGCCGCCTTTACTGAAGAGGAAAAGGCGTGGTTAAAGGAAGTCCGCGCCCTAGAGGTGGCGAAATAATCACCGAAATCACGAACAGGACGCCTGAGCGCTCCATAATATCCGTAATTTTACGGGAAATTCTACATTCCGTGAACTCCGTGCATTCCGTGGTTAAAAGATGTCTTTCCCCCAATATTCCCAAAAAAATCATTCCTTCCGGAGGTCAATCCACGCTAAGACCTCTCCAGCAACCATCCGAACTCATGCTCCAAAAAGGTATCCTCAACCCCGACGTTCTCCATCTCCTCGCCCGCATTCGTCACACCAACACCCTCGTCATTGCTGACTGGGCGTTTCCATATTGGGAGGAAGTCGAAACCATCGACCTCACCCTATGCCGCGGCATCCCCACGATTACGGATCTCCTCGATCTGCTTCACGATAATTTTAAGGTCGGCCAGATCTGGCAAGCTGAGGAATTCCTCACCACCAACCCAACCGAAGTGATCCAAAAATACGAAACCTCCTTCAACGGTTTCAAAGGACTCTATCCCAAAGTCGAAGTCACCCGACTCCCACACAACGATTTCAAAAAACTCGTCCCCAACGCCATCGGCCTCATCCGCACCGGTGACACGACTGCCTATGGGAATATCATTCTCGAATCAGTCTGAATAATGGTGAATAGTGAAGAGTGAATGGTGAAAAATATGGTTTAACTATTCAATATTCACTCTTCATTTCACTCCACTTCGTTCCGTCCAAGCCATCTCGGCTACGCCTTTATTCTTATTGCTCGTTGAAACTCGCTCTGCTTTCACTCTTCACTACTCATCATTCACCATTCCAATGCGCACTGCCATCACCCTTTGCCAAGTTCCGGAAGCCGCTGCTGGTCCTTTCGTTTTCCATCAACCTCTAACCGAAAGTTTTCCTCTCGCGAAAGAAATCGGTTTCGATGATGTCGAACTTTTCCTTCCAGGACCCAATCACGTCTCAGTTTCCGAGATCAAATCTCTAGCAGATAAACACGGCCTCGGCATCGCTGCCGTGGGCACAGGTGCAGGCATGGTGAAGCACGGGCTTTCACTCACCGATCCATCGCTCGAAAAACGCATCGCCGCTCTCGATTTTATCGAACAAATGATCGCCTTCGGTGGTCAACTCGGAGCCCCCGCCATCCTCGGATCCATGCAGGGAAAATGGGGCGGTGAAGTTTCCAAAGACCAAGCCCTCGAATGGTTGGCTGACGCCCTTCGTATTGCCGGTAAGACCGCTGCAAAATTCAACGTTCCTTTTATCTACGAGCCACTCAACCGCTACGAAACCAATCACATCAACCGCCTCACGGATGGCGCTGATTTCATCGAAGCCAATTCACTAGATAACATCGTCCTGCTTGCCGATCTATTTCACATGAACATCGAGGAAACCGATCTCGCCGCCTCGCTGCGCGCAGCAGGCAAACACGTCGGCCACGTGCATTATGCCGATTCCAACCGCCGCGCGATGGGCCTCGGCCACACGAATCCAGCTCCTATCGTCGACGCACTCAAAGAAATCGGTTACCAAGGTCACCTCTCAGCAGAAATTCTTCCGCTTCCCGATCCAATCACCGCCGCAAAGGAAACGATAAAATCCATTCGCAGTGTTTGGTAAATGAATTAATTTTATGAAGTCATATAATTTTCGTTATATAATTTACCTAATCTTGCTGATATCCTCGGCTATTGTAACCAGTTCCTGTATTCGACAAGAAGCTGTTTGGATGAATTCTTCAGCTCGTCTCTCTGATAATGAAATTACTGGTTTAAAGATAGAAGCTAATCGTGGCGATTGGCGTGCGGCTTATAGATTATTTAAGCACTACGAATACTACGAGCGTCGTGAAGACTTGGCAGCTCCTTACAAATGGGGTGCTGATGAACGAAATAAAAGGAGTGCTTATTATTAGTTTATAAAAAATTCACCATTCACTCATCACTATTCATCATTCACCCTTCTTTCCATATGATCCCAACTCGCAAACTCGGCAAATCTAACATCGACCTCCCCATCCTCTCCTTCGGTGCATCTTCACTCGGCGCGGAGTTTCGTTCCATCTCGCTCGACGAAGCGATGCTATCCACCAAGACAGCCCTCGATCTCGGAATGAACTTCATCGACACCTCACCGTTCTACGGTCGCGGTATGTCTGAAATCATGTTAGGTCTCGGTCTCAAAGACATCCCACGCGATTCCTATCTCCTCGGTTCCAAACTGGGTCGATACTCCGATGTTCATTTCGATTTCTCCGCAAAACGCGTTGAGGAGTCTTTGCACATTTCCCTGCAACGCCTCAAAACCGATTACCTCGACATCATGTTGCTGCACGATGTGGAGTTCGTCCCACTTGAGCAAATCTGGACAGAAACCCTACCCGCTCTCGTGAAACTCAAAGAGCAAGGCAAAGTCCGCGCGATTGGTTTTTCCTGCTACCCACTGAAAACTTTCAACACCGTTCTCGACCATATCGAGGACGAGATCGACTGCGTGCTCAGCTACAACCGCTACACACTGCAAAACACCAGCTTCGCCTCAGAAATCCTTCCACGTCTCAAAGCCAAAAATATCGGAGCCATGAACGCAGGCCCGTTCTCAGCAAGGCTCCTGACCAATGCCGAACTTCCTGGATGGTTGAAGGAGCCAGAGAACGTCAAACAAGCCGCACGTGATGCAGCAAAACTCTGCGCCGACAACGGGGTCGATATCGCCCAACTCGCTATTCAATTTTCCTGCGAGTATCCTGACATCGCCACCACCATCGCCGGTTCCGCTAATCCAAAGAACATCGCCAAATGGGCCGAATGGTTAGCCGCCCCCATCGACCGAGAACTCCTCAAACAAGTCCTGACCATCTTCGGACCCGTCAAAGACATCGGCCACAAAGAAGGACTTGCGGAAAATAATTAAACTCTAAAATTTAAATTCTAAACTTCAATTTAAGACCTCTGCTTTCACTATTCACTCTTCATCATTCACTCTTCTTATGCCCCCCACGAAGAAAACCGCCAAAAAGAAATCCGCGTCAAAACTGACACCCGCCGCCCTCATCCCCGAGCAACTCGCCCCACTCGTTATTCGGCTTCGACGAGAAAACGTGATTCTGGACTCCGATATTGCCGAGCTTTATGGGGTGGAAACGAAACGTCTTAATGAAGCCGTCAAAAGAAACATCGAAAGATTTCCAGCCGACTTCATGTTCCAACTTAGCCCAGAAGAAGAAAACTTAAGGTCACAAATTGTGACCTTAAAGCGGGGACAAAGTTCTTTGAGGTCGCAATCTGCGACCTCAAGTTCCCACGGTGGCCGCCGCACTCTCCCTTACGCCTTCACCGAACAAGGTGTCGCCATGCTTTCCTCCGTCCTACGCTCACCCCGAGCCGTTGAGGTCAACATCGCCATCATGCGCACCTTCGTCCAACTCCGCTCGCTCATGCAGTCAAACAAGCTTTTGGCGGAAAAAATCGAAAAACTTGAGGAAAAATACGATCAAAACTTCCAAATCATCTTCGACGCCATTAAGCAACTCATCGCCGCCGACGACAACCCAAGCAAAGAACTCGGATTCCACACCATTTAATGGTGAATGATGAAGAGTGAAGGGTGAAAAAATCCTAATCTGCATCATTTCTCACTATTCATTATTCACTCTTCATCATTCACTATTCTTATGCACGCCATCGAATTCACCGAGCCAAATCTCATCACCATCATCGATCGTCCGAACGAAGAAAACCCAGGACCCGGTCAAGCTGTCGTCCGCACCCACCGCATGGGAATTTGTGGCACGGATCTTTCCTGCTACCTTGGGAAATTTCCATTCTTTGCCTACCCACGTACTCCTGGTCATGAGCTAGGACTCGAAGTTGTTGCTGTTGGCGAAGGCGTGACCAACGTGAAACCCGGCGACAAATGCTCGCTTGAGCCTTATGTGAACGATCCGGAATCTCCAACCTCGAAAAAAGGCAACTCCAACTGCTGCCCTGGCGTTCAAGTCATCGGCGTTCACAACAACGGCGGTCTCCGCAAAGGCACATTTATCGTTCCCGCCCGCAAGCTTCATCCCGGTAATGATCTCTCCTACGATCAACTCGCCTTGGTTGAGACTTTGGCGATCGGCTACCACGCCGTACAACGCGGCAATCCCAAACCCGGCGAAACCGTCCTCGTCATCGGTGCAGGTCCTATCGGCCTCTCTTGCTTGGAATTCCTAAAACTCATGGAAGGCGTGAACGTCATCGTCATGGACATGGTGCAGGGCCGTCTCGATTTCTGTGCCAAAAACCTCGGCATCAAAACCGGCGTCCTCGCAAAAGCCGATGGCTCTCATCTCTCCGATCTCGAAAAAATCACCAACGGAAATCTCTGCGATGTGATCATCGATGCCACGGGCTCTCCACGCTCCATGTCGACCTGTTTCGAATACGCCGCCTTCACCGGTCGTGTTGTCTACGTCGGCATCACCACATCGGATCTCCAGTTCCCACACGCTCCGGTCTTCCATCGCCGCGAACTTACCCTGCTCGCCTCGCGCAACGCCCTTCCATCCGATTTCCCCGAAATCATCAACCTGATCCGCCAAGGCAAAATCAACACCGACATCTGGATCACTCACCGCATCACTTTCGACGAAGTCCCAGAGAAATTCGCACAATTCACCGATCCAAACCTAGGAGCCATAAAGGCCCTAATAATAGTGAATGATGAAGAGTGAATAGTGAAAAAATTATGTCTAACTCCCCCCAAGATATAAAACAGCGAAGCTTTGAGTTTGCGGTAAGAATTATAAAACTTTGCCAAGAGCTTGAAAAAACACCCGGAGTACCGCGAAGCCTAGCTAATCAAATCCTAAGATCTGGAACTTCAATTGGAGCAAATATAGAAGAAGCAAATGGCAGCCAAAGCAGAGCCGATTTCACTGCTAAGATGTATATTTCCTGCAAAGAATCTCGTGAGGCAAATTATTGGTTGCGACTATTGGCCGAGACTGAAATCCTTCCGAAAGACCAATTAGCTGCCATCATTAACGAATCAAATCAACTGATAGCTATACTCACCACCATTGTTAAAAAATCGCGGAATAAATAATTCACAGGAACAATTTAATTCTTCATCTCTTCCTTTCACTCTTCACTTTTCACCATTCACTCTTATGAAAATTTGCCCAAAATACACTTTCGGCGTCGGCGATCGTTTCGCCAACGGCGCACACGCCCAACTCAACGCCTTCATCGCAGCCAAAGAACTCGGCATCGATATCACTCCCGTCTGGAACAAATCCAACCGCGAGCACGATATCATTGGTTCTCAACCCCAATCCACCCGCGATGCTGCCGACAAAGCTGTTGCCGATCTGGGTTGGACTGGCGAATATCTATTAGACGCCGACCACATCAATCTCAAGACGGTCGACCGCTTCATCGCTCCCTGCAATTTCTTCACTCTTGATGTCGCAGATGACATTGGCGAAGCCGCCGATCCTGCGGATGTCGCTGCGTTCATCGATAGACATCCAGAACTCATCGGCACCGTCTCCATCGCTGGCATTGAGCAACCATTTACAATCACCCGTGCGGATGTTGAGAAAACCGCGAACCAGTTCCTCAAAGCCACTCAGAAGGCAAAAGCGATCTATAATCATATCGTCGCTGCAAAAGGCACCGACTTTGTGACCGAGGTTTCCATGGACGAAACCGACAGCCCACAAACTCCGCCGGAGTTGTTAGTCATTCTTGCAGCTATCGCCGATCAAGGCATCCCCATCCAAACCATCGCTCCTAAATTCACAGGACGTTTCAACAAAGGCGTCGATTACGTCGGCGATGTGGTGCAGTTTGAAAAGGAATTCAATGACGACCTCGCCGTGATCGCCCACGCGGTCGCGGCCTATGGCCTGCCGAAAACCTTAAAGCTCTCGGTCCACTCAGGCTCAGATAAATTTTCGATTTATCCAGCCATCAAACGCGCCATCGCCCGCACGGGCGCAGGCCTCCACATCAAAACCGCCGGGACCAACTGGCTGGAGGAAGTCATCGGCCTCGCGGAATCCGGCGGTTCTGGACTCGCACTCGCAAAAGAAATTTACGCCCAAGCCCTCGCAAAAAAAGAAGCTCTCTGCCAACCCTACGCCACGGTCATCGATATCGATTTCGCAAAGCTCCCTACCGCTGAAACCGTGAACACTTGGACCAGTGAGCAATTCACAGGCGCACTCCGCCACGATCAAAGCAATCCGCTT
This sequence comes from Luteolibacter sp., assembly GCA_021298895.1. Lineage (GTDB taxonomy): Bacteria > Verrucomicrobiota > Verrucomicrobiia > Verrucomicrobiales > Akkermansiaceae > Luteolibacter. The sequence continues at coordinate 390 of JAJTHK010000041.1, read as the reverse complement.
TACGATGCGAACGTTCGCCAGTTGTTACACGTCGGGTTCAAAATTGCCGCAATGATGGGAGAAACCTATATCAAAGCCCTTCACGACAACCGCACCATCGTTTCCCGCTGCGTCACGGAGAACCTACTCGACCGACACATGAAACCGTTGTTTTTGTAGATTTTCACACCAACAGTTTCCGCAGTGTCGCCGTGATTTCCTCACGACCCAACACGCCTGCCGCCACTGCCAGTGTTAGATTTTCCCAGTCTGTAGCGTCCCCCGCAATAACTGGACAGGAAATATCAGCTTCCTGAAGTTCGGGGAACTGTGTAAAAAACATCAAACTCACAGCGGGCGTGCTCAAGCTGACGACAGCTTGTCCGGGTCTGGGGCGGAGAGCCCCAGGTT
>JAJTHK010000124.1 GCA_021298895.1 Luteolibacter sp. | reverse complement strand
CTTGGTTTGACAATAAGTTCCATCGTTTGCTTGCTCTGATACCGGATGATTTGGTATCCCTTGATTCCTATCTCACTAGGTGGGGTCATGGGGTTCATGATTCATTCTTGGCCTCATGTCCCCAATCTTTGATTAAGAGCCTATAAGTCCTGTAGGATTTATATAGATACACATGCCCATTTCCCCTGAATCTTTTTCATCCAAACGTTGTCCTAAGCATATCTTCGACTATGTTCACGCCATGAAACAACTTCTCTCCCTCGCCGCCTCTCTGCTTTTTGCCTGCATTTCTGTGCACGCTCAAGATCCCGATCCAAACCGCATCCTCGAAGGTGCACGCCTCAGTGCCGCGCTTACCAAGCTGGATACAGGATTAAAAGGTCACCTCTCAAATAACGGCAAAAAAATACCTATCGAGATTTTCCTCAAAGGCAAAGACATCCAATTCCAGTTTTACGAAAACAAAACATGGCGGATTTTTCACCTACGCCTCAACGATGACCACAACGACCTCTTCGAAATCATCAATGGTAAGACGATCGATTTCCCCCGTGCCAAACTCACAGAATCCATCGCCGGAACCGATCTCACCTACGAAGACCTCGCCTTACGCTTTTTTTACTGGCCCAATCCGAAGCTCGAAGGCACGGAAAAAGTCGGAACCGAAGATACCTACAAACTCCGCCTCAGCAAACCAGCCGACGCTGCTGGAAATTATTTCGCCGTCTATCTCTGGGTGCACACCAAATTCGGCGCTTTCATGAAAATCCACGGACACGCTAAAAACAATGAGCTACTCAAAGAATTCCTCGTCGAAGATGTCATGAAAGTCAGTGACGACGTCTGGACCCTCCGCAAAATGCAGGTCTCCAGCTATAAAGACGGCCGCCGCTCCTCCATCACCGACATGGTCTTGGAAAAACCCGCCCAAGAAGCCCTCAGAGGCCTGCGCTAGTGGCTGCCGTGTCCCGGCGGTTTTCATCATCCATCATACATTACCTCAGCAACCCTCGCTGGAACATTTTACTCCAGTAAGTTCATGGGACATTCTACCTCTGGAACTATTACCCACTCTCATCCGTGTTCTTCCGTGTCCATCAGTGGTTCCCTTATGTTACCACTTCACGCTCATCACTCGACATTTTCCCCTATTTTCTAGAAAATGAGGGATTTCGCAAACAATTCCTGCTTGTCCCAAGCCGCTACCTGCTCTTAATTTCCCACTCGCTCGCATGACCAATCCTTTCTATCATTCCAGCACCCCTCTTGTTCCTGGCACGCTTCACAGCCCTTCCAAAGAACTTGATAGCAGTGGCATGGGCGCCATCGCTCATCTTCATGGAAAACGTATGTTCAGCGTATTGGATCACGCCCTGAATTCCGTCTCATGCATGATTCACCTTGGTGCGGTCGATACCGACATGAAAACTAGCGACGGTTCGAACATTCTCTCACAAATTCCTTTCCCGCTTTTCACAAAAACCGCAACCCGCAAACTCGTCCGCGTCATCGCCAAAGTACGCGCCAAACTACAAGCAGCTTCAACTCCGAAATAATCTAATACCCAATTATCCTAATAACTAATAACCAATAACCTTTAACTAAACCACCATGAGCGCACTACTCGAAAAATCATCCATCATTTCTAAAACTAAAGAACTCTGCGACCAAATCGCGAGCGATGCGGAATTCAAAAAACTTCAAGCCGATGTTGAGAAATTTCTCTCCAACGACGCCGCTAAGCTTCAATACAAAACCGTCCATGAAAAAGGCGAAGAGCTCCACCACAAGCAACACGCAGGCGTGGAACTCGGTACTGCTGAAATCAAAGCGTTCGAAAACGCCCGCGATGCCCTGTTTGCAAATCCAATTGCTGTTAGCTTCATGGACGCACAACGCTCACTCGAAAGCATCCAAAAAGAAATCAGCCAATACGTCGGTATGACCCTCGAACTCGGCCGCACCCCGACCGATGAAGAAATCGCCGAAGCGCAACACAACAGCGGTGGCGGTTGCTGCGGCGGCAGTGGCGGCGGCGGCGGTTGCTGCGGTTGATAGAATTTGAGAGGAACCGCGGATTGACGCGGATGAACGCGGATTTTTATAGAAAATAAGCGATCACGTTCGAAATCTTATGAAGTAGGAATAAAATCACTCATCATGATTTAATATCCGTGTTCATCCGCGTCCATCCGTGGTTCAATATTATTTCTCCATAATGACTTCCAACGACGCATATCTAACCTTTCTGGGCACCGGCACATCTGTCGGTGTTCCTGTTATTGGCTGCATCTGCGAGGTCTGTAAGTCCTCCGACCCACACAATAACCGCACTCGCGCCTCGCTATTCATCAATACACCAGAGGTAAAAATCCTCATCGACTCCGGCCCCGATCTCCGCGAGCAAGCGCTCCGCGAAAATATCACCAGTATCGATGCCGTGCTCTACACTCACTCACATCTCGACCACGTGGTCGGCTTTGATGAACTCCGCGCCTTTTGTTGGGAAAAAAAAGATCCGCTACCCCTCTACGCCAGCGAGTTATGCCTGAACGTGCTAATCAACATGTTTAGCTGGGCCTTTCAAACCGATAACACCAACAGCGGCTACATCAAACCCGATCCCCGACCGATCACGAAAGCATTCACCCTCGGTGATCTCACCATCAATCCCATCCCCGTGATCCATGGCACGGTCGATACTCACGGTTACCGTTTCGACACCCAAGATGGATTCAGCTTCGCCTACCTACCTGACGTCAAAATCATCCCCGAAGAATCGATGGAGCTGTTAGTAAATCTCGATCTTCTTATCATCGATTCTTTGCGCACCGCTCCCCACTCCACCCATCTCTCACTCTCTGAGGCACTTGCCATTGCGGAAACCTTAGCCCCAAAACGCACCGTCCTCACCCATATCAGCCACGAACTGGATCACGCCACCCTAGTCGCCAGCCTAACAAAAAACATTTCGCCCGCCTACGATGGGTTGAGTATCACTTTGGCTTAGCTGCACCCATCTTTAGTATCTCGCGCAAAGGCGCTAAGACGCAAAGTTGGATGTAAGCAACTAACTGAAAAGTAATGTATGCAATGGTCTACACAAGTTATAAAGGCCTTCTCATACTCTGAACCAAATTTATAATTCAAACCTTCGCGTCTTAGCGCCTTTGCGCGAGTCCCTCTTACCATCCCTAAAAAATCGTAATCACCCCCACTCAAAAGATTGCAAGATTCTCCCCATTCTTCATTCTTCCGCAGATGAACCGCGCTAGCACTTCACCACCTAGGAACGTCTTATTGACGATCCTCTGCTGCTGCATCGCTCTCATCTTCCCCGCCCACGCCCAACACCTCGATCCCAGCCAAGTCCTGGTCATCTACAATAAGGCCGATCCTGATTCAAAAAAACTCGCTGAGTTTTATCAAAACGCTCGCAATATTCCTGCTGATCAAATCCTCGGGCTAACCTTGGCTAACCAACAAGATATCTCCCGCAAGGAATATGAAACCACCTTGCAAAAACCGTTGCGCGACCATTTCACTAAGCAGAACTGGTGGAAACGCAGCAAGGACAGGAGCGGCATCATAGTTCCAACAGAGAATAAGATCCTCGCCATCGTACTGATGCGCGGAGTTCCGCTCCGCATCAAAGCGGAACCCATCGATGCCGCCCGCGCCAAACTCCCCGCCCAACAACAAATGATCACCACCGATCAGGCGAGCGTCGATTCCGAACTCTCTCTCTTCAGCGGCGACATCCAGACAACACAAGGCTGGATCCAAAACGACTTTTACAACAGCCAACATTCTCTAACAAAATCAAAAATTCCGCACATGGTGATGGTGAATCGGATCGATGCCTCAAGTTACGAGATATGCAGGCGAATGATCAGCGATGCCGTCGAAACCGAAAAACACGGACTATGGGGCAGATCCTACATCGATATCGGAAATAAATTTCCCCAAGGCGATGAATGGTTGGAGAAGATTTCCGCACAAAATCTGAAAAGCGGCATACCGAATCTAACAGACAGATTCAATGAAACCCTACCTAAACACTATCCGATGACCGAAGCGGCTGTTTATTACGGTTGGTATGAGCGCAACGTCGACGGTCCTTTTCTCAATCCCGCATTCAAATTCCGCCCGGGAGCGATCGCATTTCACATCCACTCCTTCAGCGCGGAGCAGCTTACCGATCCAAATCTGAATTGGTCCGCTGCATTGCTTGTCCGAGGCGCGGCGGCGACGGTTGGCAATGTTTACGAGCCGTTTCTTCATAACAGCCATCACCTCGAAATCCTGCACGACCGCTTGCTCAAGGGCTGGACTTTCGCAGAAGCTGCCAATGCCGCAATTGCCGTCCATTCGTGGCAAGCCATCGCTCTCGGTGATCCGCTATACCGTCCGTTCATCCACTTCGAGGGAACCGGTGAAGTCCGCAAACAAGATCGCGACTTCCGCGCCCTGCGCGCCGCCTTCCGTGAATGGCCAAACGATGAAACCCTGCGTAATGGAAAACTAACTTACGCCCATGAAAGCCTATCATCCGGCACCATCGCCGAGAGCCTCGCCCATGAATACCTTGCAAAAAAAGACATCCACAACGCACAAGTGTGGTTGAAAAAAGCGCGCGACTCCTACCAGGAAAAGCCCGATAAACTCCGCCAAGATCTCCAACTCATCGCCATCGAACGTTCGAAAAAACAAACCACCTACGCCATCGAACTCCTGCAAACTGCCCAAAAAACCTACGGCAACATTTTAGAAGCTGAAGCCCTTTCCAAATGGCTGGAAATCGTTCAAAAGTCCTCAGGCACACCCAATTAACCCCCCATTTATAATCAGATTTTAAATGAACTACGAATTTCTACTTCAGAGTGTCTGGCATCCTCCCTTGGCCTTCGAGGATGTTGCCGCTCCGAAACCACCCCCTGAGCTTGAACTCCAAGCGCTCTGGTTTTCGGGTGCGTTTGGTCGGGAATTCCGACTCAAAGACGGACGCTCGCTACGTATCACTCAGTTCGGTGAATGGAACCACGGCGCCGGCCCAGACTTCGCACACGCCGCGATCGAGATCGATAACACACCTTTCACAGGCGATATCGAAATCGACACCCGCACCTCCGATTGGGAAGCACACGGCCACTCGACCAATCCCGCTTTTTCTAATACCATTCTCCACGTTGCCTTCGAGCCGAACCAACGGGAAATGTTTGTCCGCACTTCCAACCATCGCCAAGTTCCCGAGTTACTCATTTCTCCAACCCAACTCAGCGAAGCCCTGCGCCTTCCATCTCGAGAAACCGCCATCTCCATTCCTGGTCGCTGCACCCAACCTCTGAAAAAAATTCCTAAAATCGCAGTCGAGCGCCTACTCCGCGAAGCCGCGACACGTCGCAGCTCTCAAAAGGCAGCTCGTTTCCTTCGCATCGCCGACGCTCATAACCTCGATGCTGCGCTTTTCCAAGCCACCGCAGAAACCCTTGGCTACGGTGGAAACTCCTTTCCCATGCGCCTACTCGTGCAACGCGCACCACTCCACATCCTTTTGAAAAACCCAGCAGAAGCGGAGGCCATCCTACTCGGCACTGCCGGATTCCTCGATCCCAAGCTCCATCTGTTAGCACCCGATGACACGCGTGAATATCTGTTAGATCTTTGGGAAACTTGGTGGAAAATCCGACCCAATCACGAGCTATCAGTAAATCAATCCCCTCGATGGAAAACCCACGGCCAGCGCCCCGCCAACCACCCGCACCGCAGAGTCGGTGGACTTTCCGCACTCATCAAACATTGGCCAACCTATCGCAAACTTGCTTTCGCCGCTTCGTTTTCCACCAAACCCTTGGTCGATTTCCTCCATAGCCTGCGCCACGATTTCTGGTCGCACCACCACACCCTCACCTCCGCCCGCAGCCAAACCGCGATTTCCGTGTTTGGCAAAAACCTCGCCCTTGAACTCGCCGCCAACCATCTCATCCCCCTCGCCATCCACGAAAACCGATTCACTTTTAAAGATTACTACAAACTCCGCCACGCCTCCACGAACCAGAAACTCAAACGCACCGCCATCCGCCTCTTCGGCGATGAAAAAACCGCAGCCCCTTTCACTCGCCGGCTTTCCCATCAACAAGCCCTCCTCCAACTCTACCACGACTTCTGCCTAGAAGACTTCACCGCTTGCGAAAAATGCCCCTTCCCCGAACAACTAGCGCAATGGCGCTAGAATAGTGAATGATGAATAGTGAAGAGTGAAAGAAGATCAAGTTTTCACTCTTCATCATTCTCTCTTCTTTCTCTCTTCTTTCACTCTTCACTCTTCACCCTTCACTCTTCACCCTTCACTCTTCACTCTTCACCCTTCACTCTTCACTCTTCACCATTCACCATTCACTATTCACCATTCAATGACCCTCAACGGCCAAGCTCACTCCCTCGACTCGGAAATCCTCCTCCCCGATTTCCTGGCCTCTCTCGGACTCTCCGGGAAACCCGTCGTTGTCGAGCTCAATCAAGAAGCCATCCTCCCACGCGATTTCCCCAACACCCTCATCCAACCCAACGACCAACTAGAAATCATTACTCTAGCCGCGGGGGGGTAATCATTTAATAGTCTGAAGGTCAAAAGTCCTAAGGTCGGAATTAGAATCGCTGGGGCGATTGGTAGATAAATCGCTAAGCGCCCACCCATCCAAACCGCACCAGCGGTTCTGACACTGACTTTCAGACTTTCGACCTTAAGACCTTCAGCCCCCTAAAAATCCCCAGGGCGTTTGCTTGGCTGTAGCGTCCCCCGCAATAACTGGACAGGAAATATCAGCTTCCTGAAGTTCGGGGAACTGTGTAAAAAACATCAAACTCACAGCGGGCGTGCTCAAGCTGACGACAGCTTGTCCGGGTCTGGGGCGGAGAGCCCCAGGTT
>JAJTHK010000052.1 GCA_021298895.1 Luteolibacter sp. | reverse complement strand
TCAACCTGCGGATCAATCTGTGCATGAGAAAAGCCTACGGCTACCGCAGCTTCGAATTACTGCAAATCACTCTATTTCATACACTTGGAAAACTTCCAGAGCCGAAATTCACCCACAGATTTTGCTGAAGAGTCTCAAAAAGGAAGTGGTGATCTCTCCAGAACAACAGGCGAAATACAGCGATGCTGCACTCGAAGTGATGAAAAAGCACAAGGTTGAGATCAATGATCTCTATGCGCACATCTTGCCCGAACTTGATAAATATTCATTGGGTAAAAATGACGTCCACTTCAATCGTGAGGGAAGTGATTTTTTAGCAAAGAAAGTGATCGCTGCGATTGAAGTGGCGATTAAAGGGAGGAAGTGAGAAGCTGCAGAATCATTCGACTGAAATAATAAAATTCAAAAAGAATGATTTTTTGATGAGTAATTTATTTAAACGGAGAAAACGGATGTAACTGAGTTAGCGGAGGTGTTTTTTAGTAATATAGATTCAATCTAAACAACCTCTGTTTCCTCCGTGTCTCCTTCCCTCCGTTTAGATAAATGCCCGAAATAATCTCACCCAAACGTTAACGGATACAGTAGCGGAACTTTCACTTCGAATTCTGGAAGGAATGTTTTGGTGTCATGTATGCGGCGGCGGGCGATGATTTCTTTGGCTCCGGGTTTGAATTCTAACAGGAATGATTGGCTGCTGCCAGTTTTGTAAGCATGACTCATGGAGGCGACGTTGATGTAGGTCGTGTTTTCGACTCTCTTGACGTATTCTGCAGAGTAAGGTTTGTGATGTGCGTGGCCGCTCATCCAGAGCACGACGTCGGATTTAGCGATCATGGTGGCGATGCGGTCTGCTGGGGCGAGATGGCGGCTCGATAAATCAGTATCTATGGTTGTGTCTTTCACTCCTTGATGGGAGCAAACGATGATGTTTTTGCCTTTGTGCTTCGCGAGTTCGGCTTCCAGCCAGTCACAAGCTTCAGGTGTGAGTTCTCCAGCTACGCCGGCTTTTTGATCGGAGAGAAAAATCCAGACAAGATTGCCATCGATGACGGAATAGGGATCCGTGCTGCGGATTAGCGTTGTGAAGAAATCCGCTTTTCCTCCGTGATACTCGTGATTGCCTGCGACTTCATACCAGGTTTTGATTCCGCTACCATCGCGTGTGGTGATGTAGTTTTTGAGTTGTTGCTCGTTGCCGCCATGAGTGAGGTCGCCGAGTGCCATGGCGTATGAAATATCTTTATGCTCTTCCTGCATGTCTTTGCATGCTAAGGAAAACCACTCGGCTCCATCTTTACCGCCTTCTGAGTAGCCACAATGGATATCGGACATAACCCATGTTTTGCGTGGTTTGGAAGTTTCCGCTGCGGATGACGGGTTTGTTCCCAGTGCGCCAACGACGGCGGCTCCAGTGGTCATCTTGATGAATTGGCGTCGGTTTTTCATGATCTAAGTGAAAGCATAAGTGCAATCGTTTGGCAAAGCAAAGCTCTTGCTTGAACATTTGGCGATGTGAGGGAAAGCTGGCGGCAGATTGAGCAAGAAATTATCAGTTGAGGATTTTCAAGAGGTATCGCCGCACCCGGCACTGGGTGTGGATTACGGGGCATCACGGATTGGCATCGCGGCGACGGATGATTTTGGAATCATGGCACATCCGGTGGAGACGATTGATCTAACAGATGGATCGGATGGTTTGGTAAGAATTTCAGAAATTGCGGCATTGCGAAAAGTGAAGACCTTGGTGGTGGGCTTGCCGATCCGGTTGGATGGTTCGGAAGGGGACTCGGCGAAGAAAGTCAGGGATTACGCAGCGAAGCTTGCGGGGATGTTACCGCACTTGCCCTTGGTTTTTGTGGATGAAGCGTATTCGACCATGGATGCCTCGGAAAAATTACGTGAGGCGGGTAAGAATGCTCGCAAGCAGAAGGCGTTGATCGATCAGGCGGCTGCGGTGGAAATTTTAAATCGTTGGATGGAGGAAATTTCATGAGATTGAAACTGACCATCGCGTATGACGGACGTCCGTTTCTCGGCTGGCAATCACAGGCAGGTGGAAACACCGTGCAGGATTTTTTGAATGAGGCTTTGGAAGTGACGGCGAAGCAGTCGATCAAAATGCATGGATCGGGTCGGACCGATACGGGCGTGCATGCTTTGGGCCAGGTGGCGCATTTCGATGCACCAGCGGATTCGACGATGAATCCTTACAACTGGGTTCCCGCATTAAATACCAAACTACCAGCGACGATACGGGTGATCGCTTGCGAGGAGGTTTCGGAAGATTTTCACAGTCGGTTTTCGGCGATAGGGAAACGATATTATTACGATGTTTGCACCGATCCGGTGTTGCCGCCGTTGAAAGCGGGATTGGCGTGGCATTTGCCGCGTTTGTTGGATGCGGATGTCTTGGAGCAGGCGCTGAAAAGCTTCGAGGGGAAACACGATTTCCATGCGTTTGCGGCGTATCGCGGAAATGAGGACGAGGAGACGGATTACGTGCGCACCGTGTTTTCTGCGAAGCTCACGACCTTGTCAGATGGTTACCGGATGAGTTTTCACGGCGATGGTTTCCTCTACAAAATGGTCCGGATGCTGGTGGGTTCGGCGATCAAGGCTGCTCAGGGCAGGCTGAGAATGGATGATCTTCAGTTATTATTGGATCAGCCAGAAGGCTTGCCGCATGGCAAAGCTCCCTTATGTGCGCCAGCCGACGGGTTATATCTGGAAGAGGTGATTTATGGGCAATAAACCGCCCGAAAACCCGAAAAACCCACGAAATTTCAACTTTTTCCAATTAAAAACAAGTTTGGGCTTGCACGGTTGGCTGTGTGGGGTATCAAGCCGCCCCGAATTATGGCTAAGAAAAGTTGGATCGCCCGCAACAAGCGCAAACAGAACACCGTTGATAAATACGCAGACCTCAGGCACAAGCTGAAGGCAGAGAAAGACTATGTAGGTCTTTCCATGCTTCCACGCGATGCTAGCCCTACCCGCGTAGTAAATCGTTGCGAAGTCACTGGTCGTCGCCGTGCATTCCTTCGCCGTTTCAAGCTTTCCCGGATCACCTTCCGTGAATACGCATCTGCAGGACTTCTGCCAGGTGTGACGAAATCCAGCTGGTAATAGCCAGTTGGTTCATGCGGCACACTTTCTGCATGAACTAAACGTGAGACGGAAACTACCCGCTCTCACGTTTCACCAATGCCAATTTACGAATACGTTTCCGAAGCCCCAGACGATCCAGAGCGATCGTGTAGAGTGTGCCGACGCGGATTTGAGCTGAGACGGCCCGTTGACCGTGAGGCTCTCGAGTGCTGCCTGATTTGCAAGCACCCGATCAAAAAAGTGATTTCAAAAATCAACACCCCCCGTATCGCGAAGCCGCTTTCGGTTTCTGACGCAAAGAAAGCCGGATTCACGGTTTTGGAAAAACGAGACCAAGGGGTTTACGAAAAACTCTGATCATCCAGTGAATATTGAATTTTTACATAACACGCTAATTGCGAGCAGCTACATCAGTCACGATTTCCCGTCTGCTGGTAAGGCTGCGGTCTATCTGATCGGGATTATATTCTTTCTTTTGCTGAATGCCTTTTTCGTGGCATCGGAGTTTGCGATCGTTAAAGTTCGCCCGAGTCAGCTTGAATCGCACGGCAAAGATACCGGAGCTGATACCAAACGCGCGATCCATGTGGTGAATCACTTGGATGGTTACCTTTCTGCAAACCAACTTGGAATCACCATCGCCTCCCTCGCACTTGGTTTCCTAGGTGAGCCATTTGTCGAAGCAATGATTTCTCCGATTCTGTTCATGGTTGGTTTCCCGGAGAACGCAGACTTATTCGGAATCGGATTCAGTCCTGTCTCGGTTATTTCGTTCGTGGTCGCAATCATATCATTCACTTTCCTGCACGTCGTTGTCGGAGAATTGCTTCCTAAATCGATTGCAATCCGTCGTTCACTTGGCACCACGATGCTGCTGGTTGGGCCGCTGCACATTTTCTATAAAAGCTTCTACTGGGTGATTCGCTTTTTCCAAGGAACAGCGAACTGGTTGTTGAAAAGGATTTTCCGCATCGATCCCATCAGTGAAAGCGAGCATGTTCACTCGGCTGAGGAGTTGGCGATTTTAGTGACGCATTCTGGTAAGTTCAAAGAAGTGACCGATACCGAACGCGAGATCCTGATCAATGCGTTAGAGCTCAACGAGCTTTGGGTGCGTGACGTCATGACCCCGCGGAATGAGGTGGTTGTCTTGGATGCGGACGAGCCGTTTGAAAAAACCTTGGCGATCGCGATCCGTAGCAAGCACACGCGTTTCCCCTTGGTCAAAGGTCACCTCGATCAAGCCATCGGTTTGATTCACATTAAGGATTTGTTCACGTTAATGAACGATCCCGATCCGGATTTGATGCGGATCAAACGTGAACTGAAAATGGTTCCTGACACCATGCCGTTGGATACCTTGTTGAAATTTTTCCTTAAAGAGCACGCGCACTTGGCGATGGCCGTGGACGAGTTCGGAACACCTGTTGGTATTGTCTTTCTTGATAACGTCATGGAGGAGTTGGTGGGGGATATTCAAGATGAGTTCGATAACGAGCACTCACCGTTTGTGCGGATTAACGATGACGAATTCGTGGTCGAAGGTGCTGTGACACTGAATGATTTGGAAGGTTACGTTCCGGCGCTTTATCTGGAGAGCGGTGAGGTGACGACTGTCGGGGGATATATCACTCAACAGCTGGAGCGCTTCCCAGAAGTGGGCGAAACGCTTACGATCCTTGGCTATGAAGCCAAAGTGACCAGCACGGATGGTCGACGCGTTGGACAAATCCATTTCCGCAAACTGGAAGAAGAAAAATCCGACCAGGATTCGGATGGTTCTACAGAAGATGTTGCAGTTTGAGAAGTAGGCAGCTAAATGTCTTTCCATGTTGGAAGAGATACGGGGATTGCTGATTTTACAGGACAGGGACAAGCGTTTGCTGAATTTGGCAAAAGACTTGGCAAAATTGCCGCAAGAGGAAGCCAGGGCGAAAGCGAAATTGGCGGGAGATGAGGAAGCGGTGAAGCAGGCAAAGGAGGCGTTAAATGCCGTTGAGTTGCGGGTGAAGAAAATTGAAATGGATGCGGAGACGCGACGGACGACTGTGAAGCGTTTGCGTGTGCAACAGTTCGAGACCAAGAAGAACGAGGAATACAATGCGTTGGGTCACGAGATCATTAGATATGAAAAAGAAGTGGATGAGTTTGAAACTCAGGAACTTCAAGCCATGGAAGAGGTCGATGCGTATCGGGTGAAATTTCAGCAAGCCAGTGAGATGCTTGCAAAAACCCGTGCGGTGGTCGAAGCCGATCTTGCGGCGATCCGTGAGCGCCATGCGCGGATGTTAGAACAACAAAAAGAAGTCCAGCTTGAGCGTGATAAGTTGGTGCAAACCGTTTCTGAAGATGTCCTTCCGCTTTATACCAAGTTGATCAAATCCAAAGACGGCTTGGCGATTGCGACGCTTCACGGAGGAAATTGTACCGGTTGCAATATGAAAGTGATCGCCTCGACGGTGATTGCTGTCCATAGTGAGAAAGAGGTCACGCAATGCGAAAACTGCGGGCGAATTCTTTCTGTGGATGAGTGATGCGTGCGGAACTTGAAACGGAAGTTCTCAAAGGGGTATCGCGTTCGTTTTACCTGAGTCTCCGTCTGCTTCCGCTTCCGATGAGACGGGCGGCTGGGATCGCTTATCTTTTAGCGAGGACCAGCGATACGATTGCTGACTCTGTTTCAGGATCGGTTGGTGAGCGGATCGATGCGTTGTTAGATTTTTTAAAACAGGTGATGGGAGAGCATGTGGCTAAATCATTCCCCGAGCATTTCTACGAAGGAATCACCGATCCTCGGGAGGCGATGTTGTTGCTGAGTCATCTGGAAATTTTGGAAGCACTGCGTGGACTGGGTGCTGGTGAGATTGAATTGATTCATGAAGTTTTGGAAACCATCGTCGGCGGACAAGTCCTAGATCTCCAGCGATTTGGTAATGCAAGCGATGAGCTGAGCAGTTTGAGAAGTGCTGAGGAATTAGAGGATTATGCATGGCGAGTTGCGGGTTGTGTGGGTTTGTTTTGGACGCGCTTGGGTTTTCTCACGATGGGCGAAAATTTTTCCAAACATCCCCAAGTCGAGCTGGAGCAGTGGGGGGTGGAATACGGGAAGGGTTTGCAGTTGGTGAATATCCTGAGGGATTTTCCAGAGGATAGGAGGATGGGGCGGTGTTACTTGCCTGTGAGTGATCCAAGGGACGACGCGGCCTGTTTTAGGGAGTTCCAAACATGGCGAGCATCCGCGCTCCAGAAAGTGGCGTTAGGGCAGGCATATGCGGATAAGCTCGTTAGCTGGCGTTTGCGTTTGGCAAGCGGGTTGCCGGCGCTGATCGCGGAGGAGACGCTGGAGCGCTTGGATGTGAGGAATTTGGCGGCTCTTGAATTAAGGGTGAAAGTTCCGCGTTGGAAGGTTTATCAGATGCTTTTTCGATATCTATTGCATGCGTGATGCTGAGTCTTGCTTTGACTCACTCTTCGTCTGCTAGGTGTCTGGGGAAATCCATCGCAGCGTGTAGTATTCTAACAATCTGTAACTCTGTGCCGTTGATGCGGAAGAGAATCACGTGTTTTGCATGAGCGGCAATTTGGCAATCAGTGAACAGATCGTTTCGTTTTCTCCAACGTTCAGGATTGGCTAACAATTCCCCGAATTTTTTCCATAGAGAATCGAGGTAAATTTGCTCTTGTTCGGCGCCCCATGCCAGCAAGGTATAGGATCGAATGGATTGAAGATCCGCGATGGCGGCGTGGGTGAATTCAAGGGTCATGCTTGACTGCGTGCTAGAGCCTCGAATTCGGCTTTGTTGCTGACACGAACGGTTTCCCCAGCCTCAAGCTGTAAGTAACCGATCGCGGCTTCGCGTTTCAGCCATTCATTTTCGGCCTCGGCTTTGAGCGTCATCCGTAACGCCTCGCGAATGACCTCGCTGGCGTTGTTGTATAGTCCAGATGAAACCTTCATTTTGACGGCATTTTCCAGTTCAGGAGTTAAGGAGACGTGCATGATGAGAGGAGAGGCGACCTGACAAAGATTGTCAATCTTTGAATCCGAGCCTTAAGGAGCTTTTACTTCAGTGCCTGTTTGACAAAGTGCGACTCAGAAGAGAAAAACATCGCATCTTATGAGCACCCTAAAATTACACAACGCCATGTGGCCGGGTTTGGTTGGAAAAGAACCAGGCACAGATCATCCCCCTATTTCTCTTGAGCACATGCTCGATCTCACTGCAGCTGCTGAGGTTAATGGTCGGAAATACGATGGAGTGGACCTTTTCATTTTCCACCCTCACACCGATCCGGATGCATCCGAAGCCGATATCCGCAAGATGGCTGATCAGATCGCTGCAAAAGGACTTTCTGTTGGTTCTCTCGTGGCTCCGGTTTGGCCTGGCACAGTTGGTGGTCCAGCGTTTGGTAGCGATGACGACATGAAGAACTTCGTTCTCGCGGTTGAGAAAACCTGCCGCATCGCAAAAATTCTAAACGAGCACGGTGTCCGTAAATCCGGAATCATTCGCGTCGACACCGCTGGTGGCACCGCAGACTTCGCGAAAGATCCTGCAGGTAACACCGCTAAAGTTGCAAAAACCTTCCGTGAGGCAGGAAAAGTCGCAGAACAATTCGGTGAGCGCATCGCTGCTGAAGGTGAAATCTGCTGGGGTGGATTCCATTCATGGAAAGCCGCAGTTGATACCCTTGAAGCAACCGCGATGCCAGGAGTGGTTGGTTTCCAAGCCGACCTTGCACACACCTACCTTTACCTCATGGGTTACAACGCACCTGAGGCAGCACTTCTTCAAGCGGGTTACAGCGATGAAGAATTCTGGCCTGCATATAAAATCATGACCGATGCGCTCCGCCCATGGACGCTCGATTTCCACGTTGCTCAAAACGATGGTTCCGTTCACGGTACTGGTTCGCACGACAAGACGGGTCGCCACTGCCCAGCAGATGATCCAAACGGCAAACTCGACATCGCGAAATGCTCAACCTACTGGCTCCAAGGCGCCGCTGAGCGTGGCATTAAGCACATCTGTTGGGATGGATGTATGTTCGATAACTCCGTGCTCGAATCTGCCGGAACATGGAACGCAATCCTCAAAGCGATGATAGATGTTGATAAAGCCCTGTAATTTTCACTTATCTAACACATTTTAAAATATATGTCTAAGAAACCAATCCGCATCGGACTCATCGGCTACGGCTTCATGGGTCGTACCCACTCAAATGCCTACTCGCAGCTCGAGCACTTTTTCGACACCGAACACTATCCAGTTCGTCAAGCCGTTTGCGGTCGCGACGAAGCAAAGGTTAAAGCCTTCGCTGAAAAGTGGGGCTATGCTTCTTACGAAACCGACTGGCGCGAGCTAGTGAAGCGTGACGACATCGACGCGATCGATATCTGCACACCTAACAACTCCCACGCTGAGATCGCTCTCGCTTGTATCGCCAATGGCAAAATGATCCTTTGCGAAAAACCGCTCGCTCTCAACGGAGTAGAAGGTGAGAAAATGGTCGAGGCTGTTGAGAAATCCGGTCTGCCTAACTTGGTCTGGTACAACTACCGTTTCCTGCCTGCCGTGACGCTTGCGAAAAACATCGTCGCTGCTGGTGAGTTGGGTCGAATTTTCCATTACCGTGCAAACTTCCTGCAAGACTGGACGATTTCCGAAGAACTTCCACAAGGTGGTGCTGGTCTCTGGCGTCTTGATGCCGCAGCTGCTGGTTCCGGTGTAACGGGCGACTTGCTTGCTCACTGCATCGACACCGCGCGTTGGATCAACGGCGACATCGTTTCCGTTTCTGCAATGACCGAGACCTTCATCAAGGAGCGCGTGCATACCGAAACCGGCAAGAAGCATCCTGTCACCATCGATGATGCATGTGCCTTCCTTGCTCGTTTTGAAAACGGCTCGCTCGCTATTTTCGAATCCACTCGCTACGCGCGTGGTCACAAAGCCTTGAACACCTTCGAAATCAACGGTGCGAAAAAATCACTCTCATGGGATCTTCATGATATGAACTACCTTGAGTATTTCGATCACGGAGTTCCAGGAGATCGCCGTGGCTGGAGTAAAATTCATTGCTCCGATGGAGATCATCCATACTCAGGCAACTGGTGGGTTCCAGGTCTTTGCCTCGGTTACGAGCACTCCTTCACCCACGCGTTGGTTGAGTTCTTCAGGTCGCTCGATAATCCATCGGCACCGATTAACTACCCTGACTTCCGCCATGCACTCGGCACCCAATACGTTTGCGATGCGGTTCTCGAATCCGCTCAATCCGGACAGTGGGTCGAAGTGAAAAAAGCGTAAGAGCGACTTCCTAAAAAGCCCTCGTGGATTTTTCCGCGGGGGCTTTTTGTTGGAGAGGCTATAAGAAGGTTTCGGGCATTTTTCTTGTAGGGAGGGAGGAGGCAAAGGAGGAGATGAGGTTATATATTAAAGTTTTTGGATATTTGAGTGCATTGAGAGGGGGTTAAATTGAAATATTTCCTCCTTTCCTCCTGTATCTCCTCTCTCCTTGTTTATAAAATGCCAGAACCTATATGAAAACCTTCTCATCTCTATTTTGTCTTTTACTCATCTCCCACAACGCTTTCGCTGCAGAGCCGAATACCCTGACCCCAGAAGAAACTGCCCAGGGTTGGGTGTTGTTGTTTGATGGGAAAGATGCCTCGCAACATCTTCGTGGTTATAACAAAGAGAAGTTGCCTGAGCAATGGGTGGTAGAGGATGGAGCGCTTTGCCGCAAGGGTGGGGGAGATGTGATTACCAAAGAGAAATACGAGAACTTTGAGTTTTCGATCGATTGGAAGATCAGCGAAGGTGGTAACTCCGGAATCATGTTCAAAGTTGTAGAGGCAAAAGGTGCCCCATACCTAAGCGGTCCGGAGGCACAGATTATCGATAACGCGAAAGGCAAGGATGCGCAGAAATCTGGATGGATGTATCAACTCTATGCTGCGGACAAAGACACCACCAAACCTGCGGGAGAGTGGAATCATTTCGTTCTCAAATGCCAAAAGACTCCGACCGGCACTTACAAGTGTGAGCATTGGATGAACGGCGAGAAATACGTCGAATACGAGATCGGCTCTGAGGACTGGAAAGCGAAAGTTGCTAAATCCAAGTTCGCAAAATGGGAAGGTTTCGGGAAAGCGGCTGAAGGTCACATCTGCCTACAAGATCACGGCAATCTCGTGTGGTTCCGGAATATCAAGATTCGGAAGCTGGAGCCGCTGAAGTGAGCTGAAATTTCAAGTTTCAAATTTCAAGTTTCAAGGAAGAGGAGAATCGCAAATCGCGTTCTTGATTTATAAAGAACAGGTGTGCCATCGCCGATAGCTTTCATATCGGGAGTTATGTCCGATCAGGCTCTCTTTATTGAAATCTGAAACTTGAGATTTGAAACTTCAAGCCTTCTCCACTTCCTCTGCGATGATGGTGAGTCCGTCTCTAATAACGGATTCTTGCATGGCGAATGAGACTCGGATGCATTCTTGGCGGTGGCGCCAGTGGGTGTCGTCACAGCCGAAGAAGAAATGTTCTCCAGGAATGATGAGGACTTCGCGGGCTTTGAGGCGCTGATAGAGTTCGGATGAGGTGATGGGAAGATCAGGAAACCAGAACCAGAGAAACAACGCGCCTTCGCTGCGGTGCATGTGCCATTTGAAGCGATCGCCAAAAATTTCACGCACTACCTTTTGGGCGAAGAGAGATTTTTCACGATAGAAAGGACGGATGACGTTTTCGCTGAGTTTCAGGATCTCACCGCTGCGGATCAAAGGCAGGGCGATTTGTTGACCGATGCTTGGGTTTGAAAGCCCGGTGATTGCGGTTATGGACGAGAGTGCGGTAATGACTTCAGCAGGGCCAACAACGATCCCTGTGCGGGTTCCAGGAAGACCGAGTTTGGAGAGACTGAGAGTGAGGATGACGTGTTCGTCCCAGTGAGGTGAAGCCTCTGTGAAAATGATTTTCGGGAAAGGCGCGCCGTAGGCGTTGTCGATGATGAACGGGATGCCTTTGGCTTTGGTGAGTTCGGATAGCCGTAAGATTTCCGCATCGCTCAACACGTTGCCAGTGGGATTGGTGGGGCGTGACACAGTGACCGCCGCGATGTCAGGGCCGATATTGAGGTTATCGAAATCGATGTAGTATTTAAATTCGTTAGGGCCGGTGTGTTCGATGGTCGGTTTGACGGCGACAAACATATCGGGATCCAAACCTTGGGCGGCGTAGCCGATGTATTCCGGCACGAGGGGAAAGAGGATCTTGCGTTTGGTGCCGTCTGGCATGGTGCCAGCGAGGAGATTGAAAAGATAAAAGAACGCGGTTTGTCCACCACTGGTTAGGCACACATTTTCAGGGCCGACATTCCACCCGAACGTTTTCCGCAGCATGTCGGCGATGGCTTGGATGAACTCGGGATTTCCTTTTGGTGGATCGTAGGTTGTGAGCATCTTGCGGGTCGCGGTATCGTCTGCGGCGATTTCAGAGAGTCGCTTCTGCCAGATCGCGTTCACCTCCGGAACTTGGGCTGGTTGTCCTCCACCGAGCATTTTCATGTTCGGACCGGCGTTGGCTAGGGCGTTACCGAGATCATCCATGAGATCGCCAATACCGCTACCACCACCGAGACGCTGTCCAATTTTTGAAAATGGGTAATTCATAGCTTGGTGGATTGTTTTGGATTGGGGCTTAAAATGAAACCTTAAATCCATGCACAGGGTTTAATTTTTTCACCGCAGAGACGCAGAGGTCACAGAGGGAACGCAGAGAAGAATTAATTCACTTCATATATTCATTCATCCTCCGTGTGCTCCGTTATCTCCTTCCCTTTGACTACACTTTGTTCTGTCCAAACAGCTTGGCTTCGCATGAGTCAGTTATTCGCTAGTGCTCACGTGGTTTTGTTTTGAAAAATGCCTGAAATCATATCTATGCTCTTTCCACGTCCGACTAATTTTCCCTAATTTCAATGAGGTGTCTCGTTTGGCGGTTGCAAAGTGGCGGTGTTGACGGCAGCCTACGGCGTGATGAATTTTGACTTTGATACGGTTGTCGCGAGAAAAGGAAGCGGCTGCATCAAATACGATCGCAGGCCGGAGCTCGATCCGTTCTGGGTGGCGGATATGGATTTCGTATCGGCTCCAGTGATTATTGAGGCCTTGCATAAGAGGGTGGATCACGGGGTTTTCGGCTATCCTCAAGCACATGCTGGCTTGCTAGACGCAATCGCGGGCTATTTAAAAAATCGCCGTCACTCCATCTTGAATCCAGATCACCTCATCCATCTCGGAGGGTTGGTTCCAGCTCTCTCACTCGCTGCTCGTGCGTTCTGTGGAGATGGTGGGGAGTTGATGACTTGCACACCGGTTTATCCGCCCTTCCTCGGTGTCCACAAAGATGCGGGAGCGAAGTTGCTCACGGTCGATCACATCTTCGTCAACGGCCGCTGGGAATTTGATTGGGACACGATGGAAAAGAGCGTTTCTGAAAAAACGAAAATCTTCCTACTGTGCAATCCGCAGAATTCATTGGGTCGGGCTTTTTCAAAAGACGAAGTCATCCAACTCGCGCAGTTCTGTGTGAAGCACGATCTGGTCTTGGTCTCAGATGAGATTCACTGCGATCTAATTTTCGATGAAGCTGCGACCCCGCATTTCTCGGCATTGCAATTACCATCCGAGCTCGCTGCGCGTTCCATCACTCTGCTTTCACCCAGCAAGACCTGGAATATCGCGGGCTTGGGTTATGCGTTTGCGATCATTCCAGACGATTCGATTCGTAGAAAATTCAACGCAGCCAGAGGACACACTTTAGCTGAGATCAATGCGCTTTCCTACTATGCTGCGGAAGCGGCTTATCGAGATGGCGAACCATGGCGTCAGGAATTGATTTCTTATCTCAAAGGAAATCGCGATGAGCTGGTACGCTTCATCAACGAAGAATGCGAGGGATTATCGATACACGCACCCGAAGCGACCTATCTCGCATGGATCGATGCCAGAAAACTCGGTATCGAAAACCCCGCTAACTTTTTCGAGAAAGAAGCCGGATTGTTTTTATCCGACGGTACCTTCTTCGGTTGGCCCGGTTGGGTGAGGTTCAACTTCGGTTGCCCGAGATCGAGGATGATGGAGGGGCTGGAGAAGATGAAAGCTGCGCTTAAGAAGAGTGAATGATGAACAGTGAAGAGTGTTTCCGGTAAGCGAATGGCTAAGTTAGCGGAAGAGAATGGTTGGAGTCTTGCGAAAGCAACAGGAGTGCGGAGGCTTGCCTCCGCCGATTGAAGAGCGGAGCTTGCTCCGCGCTGTTAGTATAAAGTGTGAGAGAAAGACGATCCAACCCGCGACGGAGCAAGCTCCGTCCACCGCCGTGCGGGAGCAAGCTCCTGCACTCCAGTGAAATATTTATCAGGCACAAACCATCTTCATCCACGCCGCCAGGTTGTAGTAGTTCGTAATGCGTGTGATTCTTCCGTTGCTGGATTCAAAAAACGCGCCGATGCGGAGGTGGTAGGGTTGGCCGGTGGCTTCGGGTAAACCTTCATCTGTTGCGATATATTTGCCCCGGATGAAAAACTCAGCGGCGACGCGGTTTGGATTGTCGCATGAGAATACGCATAAGCTCTCGACTTGCTCTTGATAGCAACGATCCATTCTATCCAGAAATTTGCGAAACGCTTCGCGTCCGATTTCTTGGCCGCCTTCATTGATTTCATGAATCACATCATCGGATAAAAGCTCCAAAAGCGCTGCACGGTTTCCAGAATTGAATGTGTCGTAGTAATGTTGGATTAGTTCTTTCATGATAGGAATTAGTTCTTGGTTCTTGGTTCTTAGTTCTTAGTTCTTAGTTCTTAGTTCTTAGTTCTTAGTTCTTAGTT
>JAJTHK010000137.1 GCA_021298895.1 Luteolibacter sp. | reverse complement strand
CATCCCGCTATGGTCATCACCAAAATCCAAAAGTACAGCTTTATAATGCCTTCTTTTTCGCAAAATGCTCTAGCAGAATTTCAACCCAGGATCTGCTGATTGCACTACCAAGCAGATAATTAAATCTAAATCTTTAATAACCAGATGAGATCCTTAAAATCAAATTCTGTGCAGCACGCTCAAACGCATCAGGCAACGCGTTCTGCCTTGCCGTCTGTAAGTTTGAATCAACGAAAAACGTGCTCTGCCCCATACTGCTTCCGCTTGCTAAAAGCTTCGTGGGATCCCGGGCATCTTTTAAACGCCAGCTGATTTTAACCGTATTCGTCAATTCTTCTGCAGCCAAGGCATCGAGACGAGAACCACGTAAAGCGCTGTAATCAATCGATGTAACTTCACCTTCAAGTACCGCGTCCGCATGATCCAAATCCGATAGGTGATACGTTCCGTTTTGAACCACAGCCGCAGTGACTGCGGAAGTCGCAATAGCTTCTGCGCGGGGATGCAGCGTGCCATTTTCCAACATGGATACAGAAATCCTCTGCACAGATGCGAGCGAAGGTGGTTTCGCGCCCCCAAGCTGATATCCCGCACAAGAGCTCAAGAACACACTCAATAGAACCAATAAGTTAAATTTCATACATTTGATCATCACAGCTTATTCACCGAGTTCTTTTAAGCGATTCTTAGCGTAATCATAAGCACGTCCAGTTTTAGAACTTTTCAAAATGTCTCTATAATAAACTTTCGCGGATTCAGTTTGTCCGGTGCGATCATAAAACTTGGCGATATCAAGCGAACGATCGAGATCGCGTCCACTCAAAACACCTAACAATTTTCTAGCTTCGCCATTTTTCGGATGGCTAGGATACTGAATCAAATAATCATTCAGCGCCTCACGTGCTAGGTCGAGTGTTGCCTGATTATGATTTCCAGCATCAGCTTGCTCTAGGAGGACGATACCCACTCGGAAAAGCGCCTCAGCTGCTTGACGTGTATCCGGTTGGTCCTTCACCAATTTTCTAAAGGCATCAACGGACTCTCTATGATCTTTCTCACTCTGATGAATCTCACCGATCGAAAACTGTGCGTTAGCTGAAATCTCGGAACGTGGTGCGTTGTCACGCAACTGGCCTAACATTTCAACGATTTTATCGGTCGAAATTTTGGATTTCAACCCAAGGAAAGACAGCTTCACTTTTCCATCCGCCGCAGCTTGTGTCATCTTCACCTGGCTGTTGAGCGCTTTCGTATACAAATTACTACTAGGATAGCGTTGTAAAAATTGTTGGTAAGCTTTGAAGGAAGCGATCGTATCTCCTTTTTGTTCCAATATCTCCGCCTGTCTGAATCTTGCTTGAGCCGCTGAGGGCTCCATTGGAAAATCATCCGCTACCTCTTTATACAACTTCACTGCTTTGTCCGACTTCCCTGCATCGTCTGAAGATTTTGCTTTTTGATAGATCGCCTCTCCCTCCCCGGATCCTCCATTCATCGTACCAGCCAAGGCGATTGCATCATCATTTCCACAGGAAACCACAAATAGCGAAGCAAGAGATAGCAGTGCAACGGTCGGAAAACGTTTTGTCATGCCACAAACCATAGAAGCTTTGACGAGTCGGGAAAGAGGAAATTGCAAGGATTGGAAAAACTTAACTTTTCCCTAATTCCTTGGCACGAGCCACCGCTGCGCTGACCGCGGCGATAAATGACGACCTAATGGCACCATCTTCAAGCGCCGCCAGCCCAGCAATCGTGGTCCCTCCGGGCGATGTCACCATATCTTTTAGCACAGCAGGGTGCAGCCCCGTTTCCAAAACCATGGCCGCGGCACCCGCCACAGTCTGTGCCGCCAGTTTCAGAGCATCTATACGCGGCAATCCCGCTTGCACTCCACCGTCTGCCAAGGCTTCTATCACCAAATAAATATAGGCAGGACCGCTTCCAGAAAGCCCGGTCACCGCATCAATCAATCTTTCAGGCACCTCCACCGATAAACCTACCGCACCCAAAATCGACTGCACGATCTCACGATCTGCTGCCCCGCAATTTGATCCCAGCGAAAACGCTGCTGCGCCTTTGCCAACCAGTGAAGGGGTATTTGGCATCGTCCTAATAAAGCGACCCGTGCCGCCGGTCAGCTTTTCCATAGCACCCAGAGTAACTCCAGCCGCAACGGATATAAAAAGCTTATCAGGAAATTTTCCTAACTCGGCCATTTGAATGATCCCGGGTATATCATGCGGCTTGGTTGCAAGTATCAAAACCTCGGATTCTCTCACCACTTCTTCGATCGATATCGTGTTTCTAGCCCCTGTCTGCTCGGAGAATCGTAAGCGCGATGCCTCTGTGCGCGCAACACCGATGACATCCACACCTTTCACCACTCCCTGAGCCAAAACACCTTTCACCAAGGCCGTTGCCATCTTGCCGCATCCAATGACTCCCAATTTCATATCGCCACACATAATAGATAATCCCCCGTGAGGCGAGCGTCATTTTCCTTGGGATATTTCAAATCTTAGGGCATTTTAAACGCATGCCAAAATGGATCAGCCTCCTGTGCTTGCTCGCCTTCCAGATTTCAGCTTTCTCGCAAGAGCCTACTGAGCAAAAAGCACCCAATGTCGAAATTCCAAACGTCGATGCTTGCATTCCGCCTTGGGTCGCCGCCGCCAAAAAGCCCAGTTTATTCCCATTTCACAACGGATTGGTCATTGCCATCATTGCAGAGAACCAAAACGCCCAAATTCACACACTGCAGGGGCTAAATCACCTCCATGCCGGCTGGGATTTCGAAGCGATCCGCCATTTCGCCGTCGCCATGCAAGCAGATCCTCGCTGTCTCATGGCACATTGGGGCATGATCATGAGCATGCTCGGAACCTCTCCTGAGACCGATTCCTATCGACTCGCAGCCACCCAACGTTTGCTGGAACTCGTGGCCGATGGCGAAGGCACCGAGCTCGAACGCGGCTTTGCTTACTGCTTGATCAAATACGTCGAAGAAGGCTCTAAAGGAGCGGGAATCGCCTTCCGTAAGGTTTCAGATAGATTTCCCAAAGATATCCAATCGGAAATTTTTGCCATTTTGTTCAGTCGTGGTGGTTATGATCTAACAGGAGAAATTACCGCAACCCAAGCCGAAGCCGAAAAAAACCTGGATCGACTCATTCAACGCGTGCCGAACAACGCGCTTCCTCTATATGCCTACCTGCTAGTCAAAGCCGAGGCTCCCAATCTTAAGCCCTCCATCCAGCTCGCCAAAAAACTTTGTGAAATCGCTCCGAATTATCCGCCCTACCTTCACCTATTAGGTCATTACCAATGGCGCAGCGGTTTCTTTGATGAGGCCATAACCAGCTTCTCCTTGGCTGAAAAATATTATACGGAGTGGATGACATCTAACAAAATTAAATATGCGGATTGTCCACAGTTAATTCTAACAAAAAGCTATCTTGCTGTAGCTAAAGCATCTGCCGGAAATTTTCCAGATGCGATTGCCGCAGCAACTGAACTTTCCAAAATCCCCTTGGACCCGAAGCGACCCACCTCTTTAGGAAATCGACAAATCCTCTGGGACGCACAAACTCTCCCCGCACGGATCATCATGCATTGCGGAGGAAAAAACGATCCAACCGAAGCTCTTCTCTCCCTCCCCAATCCCCCGGAAAATCAAGCGTTTCATAAGCATTCCCTTTCCCGCTGGTGGACCGATGGAGTAAGAATTACCCTCCAAGCACGGCGCTTACTCAACGTTGGTGACATAAAAACCGCCGCCGAAACCATTGATGCGTTGAGTTTTCATGGAGAAGCCATGATCAAACAAAAAGATGCCGCTTCAGCGAGGGGTGAATACGCACAATGGCGCAGAGCCTTACTGGATCTGGAAATGCTCAACGCAAATCTTCGTGGTCACCTCGCACTTGCAGGCCCTAAAGAAAGCCAGGGCTCAGCCTTCAACTGGTTTCGCGCAGCTGCCGATCGCCAACGCGCCTCCACGCTCATCCATCCGCCTCTCATCCTCTCACCCATGGCAAATGATCTCGGCGATTATTATGTCTCAATCCATCAGCCCCAGAAAGCATTGGCAGCATATCAGGAAGCGATCTTGAAATTTCCCAACGAGGCATCTGCGCTTAAGCGCATAGAAAAAGTCAAAGCCACCGAGTAGCAATTACGCTTTAGACAGACGAGCGTTCACTCTGGCTTCAATGATATCTGCAAGCTTGTTGTCATTTTGATCTCGCAGGAAATCACAGAAATTCGAGACCACCGCTTCAAGATCTTCATCACACTCTCTACCAAGCGCCTCGAAACCTTCGAGCGCTTTTTCGAAATGCTTTCTCGCCCACTCCCGATCACCCATTTCCACTAAAGCCAGTGCCAGATTGTTGTGCGACTGGGCCGTATCTGGATGATGATCTCCAAACAACTCATTACGCGTTTCCAATGCCATCATGTGCATCTCACGTGCCTGCTCCAAATATCCAGCCGCTAAATAAACCGCCCCGAGATTGTTGCAAACCGATGCCGTCTCCGCATGCTTGGCGCCGACTACCGAATGCATAATCTCCAGCGCCTTCAAAAAGTAATCCTCAGCCGCATCCAGATTCCCTGCCGATTTCGCCGTAAAACCCAAATTGTTGATGATCGTCGCCATATCCATCTTCATCGGTGGATTAGCTAACTCAAAAAAGCTTACCGCTTTTTCCCACGCGGAAATAACCTGATCATAGCGATTCATCCCGTCATACGCGGCTCCAAGTATTGCATACATGCGGCCCATCTGACCAAAGCGCTCTTTGCGACCGTCTAACTGATCAATCGCTTGCTTGGCATCTTCCGCGGCATCGCCGTATTCAACCATGTCCAAAAAGATCGCCGCTCTGTCCTCCAAGCTCGCAACAAATGCATCAATCGAATCGTGATCTGAACTGAGCAATTGCTGACATTTATCCACAGCTGCGTTCGCTGCATGCAGGGCTTCCGAAAGATCACCTTGCGCTCTCCAAGCTTTCACGCGATCATGCATGATGTGAATCAAATTGGCTGTCGGTTTATCCATGTTCGAAGTATTTACATTATATTACGCTGTTTAATCTGAGATTGACTAGCGGAAATCTTTAGCCAGCACCCAAATCTTCCAGCAATTTCTTCCGACTGCTCGGCAATCCACCCAAATGATCGCCCAACGCCTGCTCCGCGGCCCGGTTTCCTCGGGAAACCCCCAGAATCACCGCGAATTGCCGCTCAAAGTGCTGCAAAGCACGCAAACTCGCGGTTTCCACATCCAAATGATCCAAACCACGCCGTAATAAATCGAAAATTTCCGGCTCCGGATGGTTGGATTCCAGACCCGCCTCGATCAATTGGCAAAAATATCCTGCCAGCATGGTCGTTACATAACTTCGCCGCAAACCCTGCCGCCAGTTAGAAATCGATACCTCCCGCAGCGCGTGCAACTCCCCCTGGCGGGCCTTTGCGAACATGATTTCACCTGAGAAAAACAAATCCAATTTCCCTGCAAATACACTCTTCGGACGCAACGCACCCTTCGCCACGGTCTTGATCAAACCCTCCTCCTCACTGAGCCAATGCACGATCAAACTCGTCTCAGTAAGACGCGTCGTTCGTATCAGGATCGCTTCGGTAGAAAACACGGATAAAAAAGGAATTGCAGATTCGGCTTGATACGGCTCATTTAGTGCCTTAGCCAAGTTCCAGCAATTATGGGTCAGCAATCAAACAAAATCATCAAACGCCGTCGTCGCGCGGATTATCTTAAGCGTAAGAAGGAAGCAGCCAAGCTCGGCGGCATCCTTCCAAAAGTCACCGTCAAAAAAGCCGCTCCTAAAGCCGCAGCTAAATCTGACGCGCCAGCAGCAGCCAAAGCAGCTCCTGCGAAAAAAGCCGCAGCCAAGAAAGCACCAGCCGCCAAAAAGGCTCCTGCGAAAAAGGCTCCAGCCAAAAAGGCCGCCAAGAAAACCGAATCCTAGGATTCAACCTTCCAACCATTTATCAACCAAGCCGGTTCTCCCACAAGGAAGCCGGCTTTTTTCTTATTTCAGACAAATTTCCGCTTCCCTCCAACGTCCCCTCACCTAACCTCCCGCCCGTTCCCCATCTTCCTTGAAATTTGAATTTTAGAATTTGAAACTTATGAAAATCGTCGTCGCATACTCAGGAGGTCTTGATACCTCAGTCCTCCTCCTCTGGCTCAAAGAAAAATACAACGCAGAAATCATCGCTTACTGCGCGGATGTCGGCCAAGGCGACGAACTCGACGGCCTCGAAGCCAAAGCCCTCTCCACTGGCGCATCGAAATGCTACATCGGCGATCTCAAACAGGATTTTGCCCAAAACTACATCTTCCCCATGATCCAAGCTGGCGCGATCTATGAAGGTCGATATCTGTTAGGAACTTCCATCGCCCGCCCCTGCATCACCGCAGACATGATCAAAATTGCCATCGCCGAAGGTGCCGATGCCATCGCTCACGGTGCCACCGGCAAAGGCAACGACCAAGTCCGCTTCGAGCTCTCCGCCGCTGCCCTTGCTCCTAACATCAAATGCATCGCTCCATGGCGTGATGCAGAGTTCCGCAAACAATTCCCGGGCCGTGCCGAGATGATCGCCTACGCCGAGGCGAACAACATCCCGATCAAAGCCTCCATGAAAAAACCTTACTCGATGGACCGCAACCTCCTCCACATCTCCTTCGAAGCCGGCGCCATGGAAGACCCATGGTACGACGCCACCACTCCCGAAGACCGCGACATGTATGTCCTCTCCGTCTCACCCGAAGACGCACCCGATCGCGCGGAATACATCGAAATTCTTTTTGAAAAAGGCGATCCGATTGGTTTGAAACACGCCAACCTCGATGCCCTCCTAACCGAACTCGGCGACGTGAAAGCCACTGGCCAACAAGACGGCTACACCCTCCTCAATGCCTACGGCGTGATGCGCGTGCTCAATCTGTTAGGCGGACGCAACGGCATCGGCCGCGTCGATATCGTGGAAAACCGCTTCGTCGGCATGAAATCCCGCGGCATTTACGAAACTCCCGGCGGTAGCATCCTCCTCGCCGCTCACCGCGACCTCGAAACCCTCGTTGTCGATCGCGAAGCCATGCACATCCGCGATTCCCTCATCCCAAAATACGCGCAACTCGTTTACAACGGATTCTGGTTCGCCCCAGAACGCGAAGCCATCCAAGCTCTCGTCACCGAAACCCAGAAAAAAGTTTCGGGCGAAGTCCGTATGAAACTCTACAAAGGCAACGTCATGCAAGCCGGCCGCCGCAGCCCGCACAGCATGTATTCGGAAGCCATCGCCACCATGGAAGGCGGCCAAGAACAAGCCTACAACCAAGACGATGCCACCGGCTTCATCGCGCTGAATGCGCTGCGTTTGAAAGCCGTCGCGAGGCAGAAGTAGAAGGCTTTCAGAAAGGAACCGCGATTTCCAATCGCGACTGCAACCGCCCACCGAGACCGAGATGTTTCGCTCACTAGGTCGCGATTAAAAATCGCGGTTCCTTTCATTCCATCCCCTCCGCATGTTCCTTGATATGATCGAGAACGCGGTAATGAATCTTGTGAATGATTTGATCAGAAATGACACCCCAGTAAAACTCTGGCGAGATGCTGTGCTTGTACCATGTCGTTCCCTCTAACCGAACTTGTTTGCCGACCTGGGTTAATTTGAACTGTCCCTTTTCCGATTCCATAAAGCCGTGGAGATGGGGTGCGTGGACGTTTTGGTATATGGATAACTCTTTCATCGGCTCGGGATTTTCAGAGACATCAAAAGCCAGCTTGTTAGGCTCATCCCAAACCGTGATCGGTTCCACAAAATCTCCTGTTGAAAATCGGCAGTATCGGATCGCTCCAACACCTGTGCCTTCGATGCTAGCTTCGATCGGATAGGCTATCCCGAATCGGAAAACACCGGTTGGTGGATCGGTGATCTTCGGAAACGCGATGACGGTTGTCCATACGTCTTCTATCGGGGCATCGATTAGAACAGAAGTTACCACTTTTCGAGTGACGGGTTCTTGTTTGGTGGAGTTTTCGAATCCCAGCAGAAAGGGGAAACTCAGGCAAAGCAGCGAAGCGATGGTTGGGCCGCTCGTGCCCCCGAGTGAAGAACCGACCATACGCCCAAGTGGAGCCCCAATGAGCGCGAGAGCCATCGTGAGAGGAAAAGCCATAAACAAGCAGATCAGTCCGTCCATAGCTGAGACAATGATCAATCCCCCGAGCGCCAGGATACTTAAGCAGGACATCCCATAGGTGCTGGAAAAGGATTTCTCCCGCTTGTAATTCCAACAAAAAGCCGACAAGAAGCTCACTGCGATGGGGAGGAACAAAAATAAACTCCAGCCATATAGTTCAGACGCGGAAATCGATAATGCCGCTCCTCCCCATCCCAGCATGGCCGGCAGACAGATGGCGACGGTGGAATGATTCAAGATCCGCTGCATGGCGCGAGTCTCATAAGTCCGGTTAAAAGAACAAGAACCAATCTTCTGATGATCTTCTCCTTGCGCTCTGAGCCTTCTTGATCTTCCTTAATGGCGTAAGCAAATCACATTACATTTTCTCATGAATCTCACCCTAAAAGTTTGGCGTCAATCCGGACCGAAGTCCAAAGGTAGCATCCACACTTACGCTGCGGAAAATATACCTGCTGAAGCGTCTTTTTTAGAAATGTTGGATATCGTCAATGAGCGGATTATTGAAAAAGGTGATGATCCCATCCATTTCAATCACGACTGCCGCGAAGGCATTTGCGGAGCATGCTCACTCACCATTAACGGCGTGCCTCACTCCAAGGAAAAAGGCATCACCACCTGCCAAGTGCACATGCGTAAATTCCGTGATGGTGATACCATCTGGATCGAGCCATTCCGCGCCAATCCATTTCCCATCGTCAAAGACCTCATCGTCGATCGCACCGCACTGGATCGCATTATTGCTGCGGGTGGCTATATCGACATTCGCACGGGTTCTGCCGTGGATGCGAACTCCATCCCGATCTCAAAAGCTGATGCCGACAGTGCCTTTGATGCCGCGGCCTGCATCGGTTGCGGTGCGTGTGTAGCCGCCTGCCCGAACGGATCCGCCATGCTGTTCACTTCTGCAAAAATTTCCCACCTCGGCCATCTACCACAAGGACAGCCAGAGCGTCGAAAACGCGCTCTTGCGATGGTTCGCCAAATGGACAGCGAAGGTTTCGGAAACTGCACCAATCACTACGAGTGCGAGGCCGCTTGCCCCAAAGAAATCTCCGTGGATCACATTGCCCGCATGAACCGCGACTACGGCAAAGGCGTCATCGCCGAGCAGTTTGCCTAAATCTTCAAACCGAAACTCATCTTCATCTGACGCGGAATAAATTCCGCACTCAACCATCCCATGTGACATGAAAACCAAGCTCACTCTCATTCTTGCGGCGATCACTCTCGTTTTCAGCGCCGCTTGCGCCGAAGAAAAGAACAAAGAAAAAGCCATGGAAACTGCCAAAGAAGCTCCTCAAGAACCCACCGAAAAAATCGTGAAAACCGATGAGGAGTGGAAAAAAATCCTCACTCCCGAGCAATACCGCATCCTCCGCCAAGCCGGCACAGAAAGGCCAAACGGCGACGTTTACCACGAATTCAAAAAACAAGGCGAGGGCGCTTATCACTGTGCCGGCTGCGGCGCCTTG
>JAJTHK010000129.1 GCA_021298895.1 Luteolibacter sp. | reverse complement strand
GTTGCCCACAACAGCCCGCTTCTTCGACGAGTTTCAGACCCATTCTCGAATCGGCCTGTTGTGGGCAACTTCCAAGAACTTCGCGCCGATCTGAAGCGCTCAGAAGCCAGTTTTAACCCACAGATTTTGCGGAAGAGGCATTTTTGACTCACATGAGAGTTCGCTGTTTGACAAAGCTCCCGCCGAGCCCGTACGCCTGAAGCCAATCGAAATCGAACTTCCGCCTTACTTGCCGGATCTCCCAGAAATCCGCAAAGACATGGCTCGCTATCACGACCGCATCACATCGATGGACGAGAAAGTTGGCAAGATCATCGATGAACTCGAAAGTGCCGGCCTCGCCGACAACACCATCGTGATTTATATGTCAGATCACGGTGGGATTCTACCGCGAGGAAAACGCTACCTCCAAGAAACCGGCGTGAATGTGCCGCTCGTGGTTCGCATTCCGGAAAAATTCAAAAATCTCTCCCCTTTCAAAACCGGTGATCGTGTCACCGAGCCGGTTTCCTTTGTCGATTTCTCCCCCACTCTGCTCTCCCTGGCTGGCATCGACAAACCCGAGCAAATGCAGGGTCGGGCTTTCCTCGGTGCAAAACGCAAAGAGCCCGCAGCCGATGAAATGGAGTTTCTATATGCAGATCGCTTCGATGAACTGTATGGCATGCGCCGCGGCCTGACCGATGGTAAATGGAAATACATTCGTAATTTCCAACCTCATCTTCCGAACGCGCCTTACTCATTCTATCAGTTCGGCCAGCCGGGTTGGGTGGCTTATCAAAAAGCATGGAAAGAAGAAGAATTCTGCGGTTATCACAAAGCCCTGTGGGAACCACCAAGCGGCTCAGAGCAGCTTTTTGATCTAACAGCCGATCCATGGGAAAAAAACAACCTCGCTAACGATCCAGCACATTCTGGCAAACTTGCCGCTATGCGTGATCGTTTGAAATCCACCATGATACAAAACCAAGACACGGGACTTGTTCCAGAGCCCATGTTTGAGTCACTTGCGGGTGACAGCACCATCGCAACCTATATTCAAAGCGATGCATTCGATATGAATAAAATCATCGATCTCGCCTTTGCCGCAACGGAGATAAATGAAAAACATCTGCCCACGTTTCGCGAAGCCGTGAAATCGAAACATCCTGTCGAACGCTACTGGGCGGTAACTGGACTGATGTTGCTCACCACAAAATTTACCAAACTCAACGTGGATGAACTGACAGACATACTGAAAGACAAAGAACCCATCATCCGCACCACTGCAGCCGAAGCTTTGTGGAACATCGAAAAAAAGGATATTGCAGTCAAATCGCTGATCACAGATGTCAGTAACGACATGCATCCCACTGCATTGCTTCATTTGCTAAACACCCTACGTCGTCTTGAGCTTCTGTATGAACTTCCCGAAGGCTGGGAAAAGGGCAAATCAATGAAAGGCGCGGACTTTGATTACATTCAAAGATTTGCGGATCAGATTAAGAAGTAGTTACTTCTAGAGATTTATCATCGTCTTCCATCGGTAGTTTCGATGTGGCGTCGCAGAGGATTTTGAAAAAGTTGAACCATGTTTCGCCAAAGAAGCTGGTGATATTTTGGCGGATGTTTTGGTCGTCGCTGTTAGAATTTTGATTCGCCAAAGTTCGGAGTTCTTGTTCGAGAGAAATCGCGAGGTCCTTGATTCGCTCAATTCGGGTTGTCGATTTGCCAATGCCTAGATTTAATCGTCCGCCCGTGGCAGTTAAGTAGCTGGCGATTTCTTGAAGCGTGAGTTCCGCATCGGCAGCATGTTCAAGCTTGGAAACAGCGCTTTGCGTGCAGTTCATTTTCTTCGCAACATCAGCCTGAGTCATTCCAACTGCAGCGCGTGACCGGATGAGCGCGTTGACGATGACCGTATCCTTGGTGAGGCGATCAAATTCGCGGACTTGTTTCTCATCGGCCGCGGTTGCTTTGACAAGATCCTGCACAGAAGCAAAACGCTTCGTCCGGGTCTTAGCAGTTGGGAGACTGGTCGTTTTCATGACAATGAGGGTTGGAGGAGATTATTTATCCATTGGATGCCCCACGAATGAGATTCACCGCGCTCACTGCGTAGCGGATATCTTTCGTTTGAGTTGTTTTATCTCCTAAACAAAGGAGATGCAAGGTCTTAAATTCCAAATTGGCATATGTATACAATCTTGTTTGACGTAATTTACTTCGTCGATCTCCAGATTCAAGCGCTCCTCCTGCTTGGTCGATGGCCCGAATGCCCTTGGGTTCATTGTGTAGAAAACCAAATTGAACAAGCTTCGGATGGCTAGATTCCTCGATAGAAACTAAGTATTTTTGCAAATTTTCCATGACAGCCAGATATTCGGCGCCGTGTTTTTTCGCAAAGCGCTTTGCATCCCGCTCAAATTGTTCAGTTGCCTCAAGTTGCCAGCGCATAGACGGCTGTATATTCTCAATTAGAATAAATTAATAAGCAGTCGGCCAAACAGACCGACTGCTTATCGCACTCTCACCAACCAATAATCCGGCTGGTGGCGATGCGGAGCGCGACTTCTAGCAGGGCTGCTTCTGCTTGGGTCACTGGGATGGAGACTTTGCGGAGGGATTTGTCGGAGATTTCCTGGCGGGAAATGGAGAGCATGTAAGGAGCGCGATCGGGTTCGTCGCGGAGGGCGAGCTCGAAGGTGCTGGTGGCTTTTTCGGTTTTGTGAAACAGCTTGGCTTCGGTCGTGCGGTTTTGCAGGAGGGCGAGGACGGCGCCGATATCGGAGAGGCCCCATTTCATGATGATTTTGTTTTCCCAATCAAACTGCTTTTCGCCGCTTTGCGGGGCGGCATCGAGGAAGATTGCGCCTTTATCAGCATTGAGATTGAAACGGATTGCTCCGCCGTTACCGCGTTGGTTGGGTTTGTAGATGGCGTAGTCGTTGGAGTAGGATTTAATGGCTTGTTCAGGTAATGTATCGTTCATAGCGTGTTCATGTGAACATATTATGAACGGCTATGGCAAGAATAAAGTACGCAAGCGATGAAGAAAAATTCGAACCACGGATGGACACAGATAAACGCGGATAAAATTCTCCGGAAAAATGACGGCAAAAAAGTGGGACTGAGATAAGCTCAGCCCAAATTTAAAATGATTCATAGAATCCGATCCGCGTTTATCCGTGGTTCTCTTAATTAAATCGATTACTCGCTCGGAGGCTCGGTATCTGTTTCGGTTTCCGAAGACTCCGAGGCTTCGATACTGATCGAGCCTGAGGATTCGCTGTCTTCGCCATCGGGGATGACCAAGGAAATATCCTGAAGTTTTTCGCCTGCTTTGAGCGTGAGAAGTTTCACACCTTGGGCAACGCGCCCAGTTTCGCGGATATCGCTGACGCGGATACGGATGCTCTGACCCGTGGAAGTCATGAGCATGAGTTCATCGGCTTCAGTGACGGCCACGGCGCCTACGACTTGGCCGGTTTTCTCGGTAATGTTGAGTGTTTTTACTCCACGCCCACCACGACGCAATGCGCGATAGCTAGAGAAGGTGGTACGTTTACCGAGACCATTTTCTGATGCGACCAGGAGCATAGATTCTTCAGAAACGATCGCCATTCCGACTACGATATCATCTTTTTTCAAGCGTATACCAGTGACACCAGCAGTAGCGCGGCCTTGTGGACGGATCTGTGGCTTGCCCTCTTCTTCGGCATCGATTTCTTCGGCATCTTCCTCTTCTCCTTCTTGGGGTTCGCCTTGAGCTTTTTTGTAAACACCTTCGGTGAACTTGATGCACATACCATTACGAGTAACGAGCAGAATTTCGTTTTCACCTGTTGTTAGATTTACTCCGATGAGGTCGTTTCCTTCATCAAGGTTGATGGCTGTTAGACCTGCTTTGCGGTAATTACGGAAATCATGCAGAGCTGTTTTTTTGACCTTTCCGTTGCGTGTAGCGAAGAAAACAAAGCCTGCGTCTTCGTGGAAAGTGATATCGTTGCCGTTTTCATCCGTCTTGCGTTCCAAGCGCAGTAGGGCGGCAATTTTTTCCTCTGGTTTGAGATCGAGAACGTTCTTGATACTACGTCCAACAGAGGTGCGTGAGCCTTCAGGTAATTCATAAACGCGTTCCACATAGACGCGTCCTGTGTTGGTAAAAAACAGGAGGTAATCGTGCGTCTGGACAGAGAAGAGATGCTCGACAAAATCATCTGGCTCGTCTTTTGCAGTCGCCTTGGTTTCCATGCCTTTGAGGCCTTTCCCGCCACGTCCTTGCAAGCGGTATTCGCTGGCTGGTGTGCGCTTGATGTAACCACGATGTGAGAGAGTGACGATCATTGCATCGTTGGCGATCAAATCTTCCATCGCGACCTCGCCGACTTCTGCGACAATAGGACATTTACGAGGGCTGGCGTATTTTGCTTTGATCGCTTGGAGCTCATCCTTGATGATGGTGAGCACGCGTTCTTCGCGGGCGAGGATGTCGAGGAAATCGGTGATTTCAACGAGGATCCCATCGTATTCGGCTTTGACTTTATCGCGCTCGAGGCCGGTGAGTTGGTAGAGGCGGAGTTCGAGGATCGCGTTGACTTGGCGTTCGGAGAAAACGTACTTGTCGCCTTGGACAGCGGCTTGTGAGCGGAGCAGAATGCCGAGGCCTTCTGCGGTTTTTGCAGAGAACGGATAAGCGGCGAGGCGCTCGCGGGCTTCATCGCGGTTTTTAGAATCACGAATGATCTTAATGAAATCATCGAGGTGACCGAGAGCTAGCAAGTAGGCTTCTAACAACTCCGCGCGTTCTTCAGCTTTTCCTAACAGGTGACGCGTGCGGCGAATGACGACTTCGCGGCGGTGCTCGATGTAGCAATCGATCGCCTCTTTGAGCGAAAGCTGTTTCGGGCGGTTCTGATGGATCGCCAGCATGTTGACGCTGAACGAGGTTTCGAGAGCGGTGAGTTTGAAGAGTTGGTTAACGACCACTTGCGGGCGGGCGTCGCGTTTCAGCTCGATCTCGATGCGGGTTTCCTCGTCGGAAAGGTCGCGCATGCCGGAAATGCCGGTGAGGATTTTCTCGTTCACGAGTTCCGCGATGCGAGTTTGCAAAACTGCGCGGTTCACGCCATAAGGAACCTCACGGATGATGATCATGGATTTACCATTTTCATTTTCCTCGATCTCAACTTTACCACGAAGGCGCATGGAGCCACGGCCAGTGCGGAAATAATCTTCGATGCCGCGGATGCCGCGAATTTCGCAAGCGACTGGGAAATCCGGGCCTTTGATGTATTGCATCAGGCCAGGAAGATCGATTTTTGGATCGTTGATCATCGCGCAGATGCCGTCGATGACTTCGCCGAGATTGTGTGGGGCGAGGTTGGTCGCCATACCCACGGCGATACCGGTTCCGCCGTTGACGAGAAAGTTCGGGAAAGCGGAAGGAAGCACC
This sequence comes from Luteolibacter sp., assembly GCA_021298895.1. Taxonomy (GTDB): domain Bacteria; phylum Verrucomicrobiota; class Verrucomicrobiia; order Verrucomicrobiales; family Akkermansiaceae; genus Luteolibacter. Next base: position 4,315 of record JAJTHK010000129.1, on the reverse strand, counting down.
GAAGGTTCTTGAAGCGTGCCGTCGTAGTTCGGGACGAAATCGACCGTGTCTTTATCGAGGTCTTCCATCATCGCCATACCGAGCGGATGGAGACGGGCCTCGGTGTAACGCATCGATGCGGGTGCATCGCCTTCAACCGAACCGAAATTTCCTTGGCCATCGACAATCAGCTCACGCATCGACCATGGCTGACCCATGTTTACCAAGGTGCTGTAGATGGATGAGTCGCCGTGCGGGTGATAGTTACCCATCGTTTCACCGACGATCTTCGCACATTTGACGTGGGATTTTGAAGGAGTGACTCCGAGTTGGCGCATCGCGTAAAGCACGCGGCGCTGGGAAGGTTTGAAGCCGTCGCGCACATCCGGCAAGGCGCGAGAAATGATGACCGACATCGAATACTCGAGGAACGACTGTGAAAGTTCGTCCGCGACGTTGATGGGCTTGATAGAATCGTTACTCATAAGAAAAAATTAATCTGAAAATATAAAAAGGGTTAGACATCCAAGTTGCGGACGTTGAGGGCGTTGTCCTCGATGAAACGTTTGCGGGGCTCGACGACATCGCCCATGAGGACGTCGAACATTTTGTCGGCTTCGACGGCGTTGTCTTCATCAAGACGCACGCGGAGGAACTGGCGGGTTTCCGGATCCATGGTGGTTTCAAAAAGCTGTTTGGCGTTCATTTCACCAAGACCTTTGAAGCGCTTGATCTGGACACCTTTGGCGGAAATTTCGAGAACCTTGCTGAGAATGTCCGAGATAATGAAAATCGGGGTCGCGGCTTTTTTATCGGCGTCGCCTTCGACAAGTTCGAAGATGGGTTGATCCATCGAGTAGAACGTTTTGGTATCGACTCCGAGTTCGTTGAGTCGGCCAAAAAGTTTGGTGATAGCGGTGGATTCGTGAAGTTCGTGAAGCACCGCGCGACGAGAAGGTCCAGTGATTTTGGAAAGCTCTTCATCAGAGAGTTGTTCATCGAAAAGTCCGAGATCGCGATTCGCGCTGGCGAAAGCAGAGAGGCTGGCTTCATCGGTGAAATAGAGAACCGACTCGGCGTTGCCTTCGCGTATACGCACCATGTATTCAGGGAGGTGACCATCAGCACCACGGGCATCGAGATAGGCTTGAAAATTTCCGCCGTTGCCTGCGATGGATTTTTGGAAACGCGAGAGTGAAGAAAGATTTTCTAAAATGGATTTCAATTCTTCAGCGGTGAACTCGCGGGATTTATCGACTGTGCGGAGTGTGACCTCGCCGGCACCGAGATCGATGAGGATCTTATTAAGTTCGTCGTTGTCTTGAACGTATTCCGAGCGCTTTTTACGTGTCACCAAATACAAGGGCGGTTGCGCGATGTAGAGGTAACCGCGTTTCACAAGATCCGGCATGTGGCGACAGAAAAAGGTTAGAAGTAAGGTGCGGATGTGCGAGCCATCAACGTCGGCATCGGTCATGATGACAATTTTGTGGTAGCGGACTTTTTCGATGTTGAATGAGCCATCCTGATCGCCATCGCCGATGCCCGCGCCGATCGCGGTGATCATGGATTGGATCTCTTTGTTTTGAAGCGCGCGATGAAGGCGGGCTTTTTCCACGTTGATGAGTTTTCCGCGCAGTGGAAGGATGGCCTGAGTGCGGCGATCGCGGCCTTGTTTGGCGGAGCCACCTGCGGAGTCACCTTCGACAATATAGAGTTCGGATTTAACTGGATCGCGCTCTGAGCAATCGGCGAGTTTTCCAGGAAGTCCGCCACCGGAGAGGGCGGATTTACGAACCGTTTCACGAGCCTTGCGGGCGGCTTCGCGGGCGCGGGCGGCGTTGACGGATTTCTCGATGATCTTGCGAGCGAGCGCTGGGTTTTCTTCGAAATAGGTATTGAGGCCTTCGTAAACGATGGAGGAAACCACACCTTCGATTTCGGAGTTCACGAGTTTGCCTTTGGTCTGCGAGGAGAAACGAGGGCTGGGCATTTTCACCGAGATGACGCAGACGAGACCTTCGCGGACATCATCGCCAGAAAGCGCTGGGTCTTTGTCTTTGAGAATTTTGTTTGCCTTGGCGTATTGGTTGATCGCGCGAGTTAACGCTGTGCGGAAACCTGTTAGATGCGTTCCGCCGTCGGCATTGGGAATGCTATTTGCGAAACAGAGAATCTGATCGTTATAGGAATCGTTGTATTGGAAAACGACATCGGCGAAAACGTCTTCTTTGGTTTGTTTCCCATCGTAATCGAGATCGATCTCGCGCTTACCGCTGATGATGACTGGCGATTCATGGACGACGGTTTTATTTTCACAAAGCTGTGCAACGAATTCAACGATGCCGTCTTTGTAGAAAAATGAAGTCTTTTTCGCGGACTCGGGACGCTCGTCATCCAGCTCGATGGTTAAACCTGGATTAAGGAAAGCGAGTTCGCGGAGACGGGTGGCAAGTCGGTCGAATTGGAACACGATGGTATCAACGAAAATCGTGGCGTCTGGATAGAACGTGATCGCGGTGCCGGTTTTCTTGGGATCCGCTTCACCGACGACGTGGAGTTGCTCGGTGGTTTTACCGCGCACGAAAGCGATGCGGTGGACTTTGCCATCGCGAGTGATGTCGGCGCGGAACCAATCGGAAAGGGCGTTCACGCATTTCGCGCCAACGCCGTGAAGACCACCAGAATATTTATATGCGCCCTGACCAAATTTTCCGCCAGCATGAAGATTTGTTAGAACAAGTTCAACAGCTGGAATTCCGAATTTGGGATGCATGTCCACAGGGATACCGCGACCGTTATCAGAAACCGAAATCGATCCATCGACATGGATAGCAACTTTGATTTTTGAACAATAACCAGCGAGGTGTTCATCAATCGAGTTATCCAAGACTTCGAACACGCAGTGATGCAACCCCCGCTCATCGGGATCTCCGATATACATGCCTGGTCGCTTTCGAACCGCCTCCAGACCTTCGAGTTTATCAATCTGTCCGGCATTGTATTCTTGCTCGGCTCCGACTTGTGTTTGCGCTTTTTCTAACTCGTTTTGGATCTCTGACATATGGCGCGGTTAGGATCTAAAATCCACGCGTTAGAAACAAGGACTTATTGCTTAATTATGCTTTTTTTTACGCAAATATAACTCATTGATTATAAGTGAGTTATGATATTAATTTTAAGCCACAAAATTGTCCTAAAAAATATGCCTTAAATCTCTAAAAAACCTCGATGAGAATGACTTTCCTCCGAGTATTTTTTATAAAAAAGACAACAAAGTCTTGCATCTTTACGAATCTAGTAGGAATCCTACTTGCGTAGCATGCACGAGTAGCTCAGCGGTAGAGCAACCCGTTTACACCGGGTCGGTCGGCGGTTCGATCCCGTCCTCGTGTACCATCCCCCTTTTCCAATGCAGATTGATGATGCTGAATCAGTATTCTCTGCCTATCTCTTCTATAACGATTAACCAGTTTTTCATGGTGATCGGCGGGAGTTCAGCCGGATGAGAAATGGTGGAAAGATTCATCGAAATACTGTTTGCGGCCAATTCCACCCCGGAAGTTGTTTCGGTATCTAGGGGCCTAATAGGATCTTGTGCATCATCTCGCGCCGTCGAACCGACCTGTCCATTAAATACGATTGCCAGAGGATTTGTGCCTACGCCGTAGCGCTGTTCGGGCGCGAACAAGGAGCATGGTGGATAAAACGCAGCGCCACCTGGAGGAGTGTAACCACTTGGAGGTGTCATTGAGGTCACGTTAAAATCGTCGCCAATATGAAGAGATAAATTCGTTACCAGTGAAAATCCTTTGGTGAAAGTCGTCAGGTTTCCACATTCCTGCAAAATCACGCCATAATCAACATCCGTAGAGGGGATGAAGGGTTTAGTAAGCGTGTTGGTATTCACGTAATCCACGTTCACAGCCAAGGAATGATTCACGGCCGTGCTGTCAGCACCAAGAAGCGCAAGGAATACACTAAACCGCTCGGGATAGACCGCCACACATATCCTACCATTGGGAAGACTCTTAATTTCGAAGGGAAACGGCGGTCTATAATAGCCAACTTTGGGAGCACCGGCCATCGGGTCTCCGAAATTGGCGTTATTGAATATGACATTTCCAGAGACGGCTTGTCGGAAATAGTAACTTCCAGCCGCACCATAAGCGACATCAACGGGGCTAGTGAAATTATAAGATTGGTTTTCATCACAAGCCTTGATGTAACCAACGGGCAACGATGTCAGGGCGATTGCATCGCAGAGCCTTGAAAGCGTAGCTTTCAAGGCTTTTAAGATTCGCGCTAGACTTTCACTCTAAAACAGCCAGATTAG
>JAJTHK010000002.1 GCA_021298895.1 Luteolibacter sp. | reverse complement strand
GGCCGCCGCACGTGCCGTCACACCTGCTACAAAAAGTTTAATGAGCTCGCTTTGTTTTCGAGCTGGAAGTCGGCTTTTTCGTTGATACATTGGCTTGTCTAACTATGCGATTTTTCCTCGCTTAGCTAGTACAGCCCCAAATGTAATTCATAGATATGGCAGGTATACCCAGAGGTGGGCTTATCAAAGCTCAAGCCTAGGCTTATCCGAAGAGCCTGGTCAAAGAGAAATCGATAGATATGAGTTATTGCAAAGATAAGGGAAATCCACTAATTGTCCCCAACTCATTATGTTATACAAAAACTCTTTCCTGATTGGTCTTAGTGGTATTGCTTTTGTCTTTTCCAGCTGTGCACCGAATCCGAATGACCCGAGGCTGGTTAAAACTCATCCTGAATACAAAAACCCATATCAGCCGGGGACTTATGAGTTTTTCGTGGCAGAGAAAGACTATCCAAAAACTTATGATTCTTGGACCAATTCCGAATTATTGGAAGTGACTAAGCCTTCCAATTCATGGTTGAAGATTGACCTTGAGACGCAACGAGGAAAGTTGATGAACGGAGACCAGGTTGTGATTGATTACCCGATTTGCTCCGGAAGAAAGAGTCATCCCACTCCTCCTGGAACATACAAGATTTTAGAGAAGGTTGTAGATAAGAGTTCGAACAAATACGGACGGATTTATGATGCTGAAGGTAAAGTGGTGAATAGCGATGCAGATAGCACCAAAGATACGGTTCCAGAAGGTGGAAGATTTGACGGTGCTCCGATGAAATACTGGATGCGTCTGACCAATGACGGTGTGGGCCACCATATCGGTCCTGTAAAGCGTGTCCCAGTTTCACATGCTTGCATCCGCGGGCCATCAAAAACGATGCCCATCGTCTACTCGAAGATGGCGGTTGGCTCGAAAATAGTTGTCGAGTGATTTTCACTGAAATTCTTCCAAATAAAAAAGCCCGCAGGATTATTCCCGCGGGCTTTTTTGTGAAGCGATCAATTATTCGTCTTCGTCCATGAATTTGTCATGGCCTTGCTTTTTGCTTTCGCGAAGTTGCTCGACGATGGTTTTGACTTTTTCTAGATCCTTGTTGTGGAATGCGAGTTCCATATCAGCGAGTGCAGAAATCAAGGTTCCCATCATTTTACGATACTCTGCAGAGGCTTTGGCTTTATCCGGACCCTCCGGCATGGCTTTGACCATTTCAGGCAATTCCACGATGGCTTTAATCATGGCGTCTTGAGCTTCTTTAGCGAAAGCAGCACCTTTGGCTGGGTCTTGCTCTTTTTTGATGGCTTTGTAAGCATCGTTCAGGATTTCCATTTGCTTCGCGAGCGGGGTATCATCGGCGTTAGCAGGAATGACGAACAACATGGATGCTGCGCAGGCAGCGATTAAAAATTTCGATTTCATAGGTGCCAGAATACGAATCGAATTTTTCCGATCTTCCAAGGGAAAAGTGCAAAGTCAGACAGAAGATTTTAGACACAGGCAGAGGACTGGAAATGATAATTTTTACTCCCGCTCGTTGCAACTTGAGAGATCTGTGGTATCTGGATTGATGATCCACATCCTAGAACAACAACAATTTCTGCCTATCAGTCTAAAGCAGGCATGGGATTTCTTCTCAAGCCCGAGAAATTTGGATGAAATCACGCCCAAGAATTTGGGGTTTAAAATTTTGTATCAGCCAGGTGAGGTAATGTATGAGGGACAGATTATTGAATACAAAGTGAAGATTGCGCCGGGGGTATGGGTGCCATGGGTTACAGAAATCAAGTGTGTGAGAGAGAATCAGAGTTTTATCGATGAACAACGCTTTGGTCCTTATAAGTTCTGGCATCATTTGCATCATTTCGAGGAGGTCGAAGGCGGAGTGTTGATGAGAGATCTGGTGCACTATGCGCTGCCACTTTGGCCGTTTGGGGAGATAGGACATTCTCTATTTGTTCGGCCGAAACTTGAGACAATATTCAGTTTTCGTAGGGAAATTTTAGATAAGCGTTTCAATCCATAAAAATATCACTTGGCTTGGTAAGATAGGATTGTATTTAGCGTTTTTTTCCCCTATCACGTTTTTCATGCATAGGTTGCCAACCAAATCTGCCTTGTGGCGTTACCGTCTGGCTTCGTGTTTGCTCTTTTTCCTTATCATCGGATTGTTCCCTGCAGTTGGTGTTTTGGTTTACGGGGTTATTACCCGTGATATCCCCTGTATCACCATCAGCGGCTATATTTTTGGTGGGCTGATATTGCTTTTGTTATTTAACTTCATACTAACCTCCAAGTTGCGTTGCCCGTTATGCTTGGTGTCCCCCCTACAAAATAGGGGTTGCTCCAAGCATCGGGATGTTCAACGAATCTTTGGAAGTCATCGGCTCAAAGTTGCCAAATCGATCTTGGTTGAGGGTCATTTTTCCTGTCCTTACTGCGGCGAAATGACCGCCATGGAGATAAGATCAACAAATCGCTAAGGTTTGGAGTGGCTAAAAATTGCTCCAAAAATGGTATTTTACCAAAGATTGTCTGTTGCACTGTGCGGTTGGAGTGCCAAGCTATTGCCTGTTAGCTATGACGACAGAACAACTTCAAGAACAGATATCGGAGAGCAGTGGCTGGATTTATGCCGTAAAGGAAGAAATGGGCCGTGTGCTCGTCGGGCAGGAGGTATTGGTGGACAGATTGCTTGTTGGGCTATTATGTAACGGCCATATCCTACTGGAAGGTGTGCCCGGTTTGGCGAAAACCCTAGCGGTTAAAGCACTCTCAGGTTCGCTTTCAGCCTCGTTCGCCAGGTTCCAGTTTACACCAGATTTATTGCCAGCGGATTTAGTGGGAACGATGATCTATCATCCTCAGGAAATGAAATTCGAGCCCAAGCTGGGTCCTATTTTTAACAATCTCATTTTGGCGGATGAGATCAACCGCGCCCCGGCTAAGGTGCAATCCGCCTTGCTTGAGGCGATGCAGGAAAAACAAGTGACTCTCGGCGACCGTTCGTATCCATTGCCTAAGCCTTTCTTGGTATTGGCGACTCAGAACCCGATAGACCAAGAAGGAACTTATCAATTACCTGAAGCGCAGCTGGATCGGTTTTTGCTCAAGGTGAATGTGGATTATCCGAGTAAAGATGAGGAATTGGAAATTTTGAATCGGATGGCAACATCCGCACCGATTTATGAAACCCACAATGTGGCAACACCCGATCAAGTAAGCCATTCACGAGAGTTGGTGAATCACATTTATATCGATGACTCCATTCGCAGATACATTGTTGATTTAATCGATGCGACGCGCAATCCGATGAAAGTTGATGCGCCATTGAAAAATTGGATACGTGCTGGTGCGTCTCCGCGTGGTACGATCAATCTCGCATTGGCGGCGCGTGCGCGTGCTTTCATGAACGGTCGTGCGTTTGTTACGCCGCAGGACGTGAAGGACATGGCAGTGGATGTTCTGCGTCATCGAATATTGCTTACCTATGAAGCAGAAGCTGAAGGGGTCACGACAGATGCGATCATTGCGCGTATCCTCTCAAAAGTCGTGGTGCCATAGTCGATTTCCGAGCGATGACTGAAGAACAACATATCGAGGAAATGATGGCACGAGTACGCAAGCTCGAGTTGAAGGCCCGTCGGTTGGTGCGTGAGTCGTTTTCTGGTGAGTATCTTTCATCATTCCGTGGTCAGGGCTTGGACTTCGATGATTTCAGGGAATATCAGCACGGTGATGAAGTGCGTTTCATCGACTGGAATGTAACGGCGCGCATGAATGAACCTTTTGTTAGAAAATTTCGTGAAGAACGGGAATTATCTGTGATCATGGCGGTCGATGTATCGGGCTCGGCTGATTTCGGTAGCCATCATTTGAGTAAAAGGGAGTTATCCGCGGAGATTGCGGCAGTTCTCGGTTTCAGTGCGTTACAAAATGGAGATAAGGTGGGCTTGTTGATTTTTGCAGGTGAGCCATTGATGTTCATCCCACCCGCGAAAGGTAGTCGGCATTTGTTGCGGATGATACGTGAAATACTCATGGCGCGTCCCACGAAACGCGGTACGAGCATAGAAGATGCCTGTAACGTTTTGATTAAATCCTTAAAACGTAAATCTCTGGTATTCATGATCTCCGATTTCCAGGCAACAGTGCTCGATAAACCTTTGGGTAAATTGGTGAGTAAACATGAAACCGTTTGTTTGCGAGTGATTGATCCAGTTGAGCAAAATTTACCTCGAGTAGGGAAAGTCGTGCTGATTGATCCTGAAAGTGGAATCGAGACCGCAGTTAACACCAATAACCGCAGCCTCGGAATGGCGTATAAGCAGCTCACGCATAGACAATCTGAAGAAGTGGCATCGGTATTTAAAAAACACGGAATCGATACCACTGACTTATCGACCGACAGTGATGCCTTACCCGCGTTGCATCTACTTTTGAAACGAAGAGGAAAACGGCGAAAATAAGAAGCATGGCGGATAGTAAAACCAAATTTGAATTAGCGGACAGCCATGAAGCCATGGATCTGGTTCCGAATTGGGAATTGGAGTGGTGGCATATCGTTTTGTCTGCTTCAATTCTGATTTTCGCGATTTTTTTGGGATATTTATTTTTAAGGAAATCCAAAATCCAATATCCCAATCAATCCAAGCTTTTGGCGTATCAAGATGCATTGTCTGGGCTTGAGAAACTTGATGCATCGATAGGCAAAGAAAATGTGATCATCGTTTCCTTGGTTTTGAGGCAATATCTTGCGAAGGCGATGAATGAGCCCGCGCTTTATGAGACGCATGAGGAATTCATTGGCAGACATGATGCGATCAAAGGTTTGAGTGAGGATCTGAAGTTAGAAATTACAAATTATTTTTCAAAGCTGGCCGCAATTAAATACGGACCGGATGAAGGAGCTGTTGCAGACGTGGATACGCTGAAGCAGGGGGCAATCAAATTTTTAGAAAGGATTCACACGGCATGATAGAATCCTTTCTCATACATTTCCGCTTCGCGCAGCCACAATGGTTGTTGCTGCTGATTCCGAGTTTGCTCTTGTTAATTCTACGTAGAGGACGAGGCGCGACAGGTGCTGTGATTTTCCCTAATCTCGATGTGCTTCAAACTTTAGGTAAACGGGTCAATCGGATGGCTTGGAATATCGGATTTCCTCTGGTTTTCATTTCCTTGGTTCTCGCCATCCTTGGAATGGCTCGTCCAGTTTGGAGAAACGAATATCAAAGTCGCATCGCTAGCGGGATCGATATTTTGATCGCCTTCGATGTCTCTCTGTCGATGGATATCGATGATTTCCGATACGAAGGTAAGCCGATGAAACGCATCGATGCTGCAAAAAAAGTGGTGGATTCGTTCATCACCAAACGACCAGATGATAGAATAGGATTGGTCGCATTTGCGGGCCGACCCGTTTCTGTTAGTCCGATTACCATGGATCACGATTGGTTGAGAAGTGGCTTGGATCGGTTGCGTCTCAATCGCAATGGATTAGGTACGGTCAAAGAACAAGGCACGGCGATAGGTTCTGCATTAGCGACTGCTGCGACACGTTTGGACAATCGTGATTCAAAAAGCAAAATCATCGTTTTGATCACAGATGGCGCCAGTAACTCGGGAAAAATTTCACCTTTGGATGCGGCAAAACATATCAAAACACTGGGTATTAAAACCTACACGGTGGCGATTGGAACCAAGGAGGGTCGGGTCTCAGGAAGTATCCAGGCATTCCCGCGTCAGGAATTCGATTTGCCGACCCTGAGGAAGATCGCCAGTGATACGGGTGGTGAGCATTTCTGGGCCCAGAACCTTGAGGATTTGGAGAGCAATTTCCGGACGATTGACCAATTGGAAAAAACCGAGTCAAGAAGCCTAACGATTACCGAGGATAGGGAGTTATATATGTGGTTTATCGTATCATCATTACTGGCTGCGGGAGTGGTTGTGGTGTATATGTCTGTGTATCGTACGAGTGTATAAAATATGAATTTAGCAAATCCAGCATGGCTTATCGCTTGGGTCGTATTGCCGATCCTGGCGATTCTTGCCGTTTTGCTGGCGCGGTTCAAAGGTCAGCCTTGGGAGCGACTCGCTGCGGAGCGTTTGCGGGGCAGGCTGATAAAAAACGATCATCCACTGCCACGCTGGTTGGCGTTGGGATTCCTGTTGGCGGCTATGGCTATATTCATTTTCGCTCTGGCGAGACCTCAAGGTGATGCTGGTGTGAAAACCGAAAAGACGGAAGGACGGAATGTCATGATAGCATTAGATCTTTCACGCAGCATGCGAGTGACCGATGTGAATCCGGATCGCTTGGGGCAGGGCAAGATTTTGATTTATGAAATTTTAGAAGTCCTGAAAAACGATAGGGTTAGCTTGGTGGGTTTTGCGGGCACGCCGTATTTGTTTGCTCCATTGACAATTGATCATGGCGCCTTGAAGGAGACAGTTGAACAAATCGATGAACAATGGGTGACTATGGGGGGGTCTGATATCTCTGCGGCAATCAAGTTGGCTACCGCGACGCTTAAAGAAACAGGGCAGAACAACAATCTGTTGATTCTTATCAGCGATGGTGAGGAAAATGAAGGGGATTTGGATGCGATCATCGCAGATGCAGAAAGTGCTGGGGTCAGGATCTTTTCGATAGGAGTCGGCACTGAAGATGGTGGATTTGTCCCACATGATGAATTCTCTGGTGGCTATCTGTTAAACGAATCTGGCAACAAGGTATTAAGTCGGTTGCAACCAGATGTGTTAAAGAAACTCGCGACATCGACAGGTGGTCGCTACGTGGTTGCTGGCAGTGCAGGAGATATTCCTGCATTGATCGAAGTCGCGGTTCAAGGCATGGACTTCTTTGAAATGGAGGCGGGCGAGACGAAAATTTTAATCGAGTTCTTTCAATGGGCGGTGTTACCGGGTATCTTATTTTTAATGGCGGCGATTATTGCGGGCACACGTTGGAGTCGAGTTTCAATGGCGGTTATTTTGCTATCGTGGTGCATCTATCCGGCTGATTTGCAGGCGAAAGATATTCGCGGTGCAAAAACGGCATTTGCTGAAGGACGCTTTCATGAAGCACGGGATACCTATCGTTCATTAGCCAATGAGAAGGAGGGAAATACCGCCGCTAAATTCCGCTTGGGCGAGGGACTTTCTGCTTATGAAGCGCTGGATTTGAGGGGGGCTCGCTCGGCATACAGCGAAGCCTTGCTCTCAACTGATGATCAAGTTGTCAGTGAGGCTCATGAGGGATTAGGTAATACACTCTTCCAGATGGGATGGTTGGGAATTTCCGGAAGTCGTTATCCGAAAGGCAAGGCAGTTCCTGACATGGAGAAGTTCGATGAGTTGGTGCGTGAGCAGTTGCAAAAAATGAGCGAGGAAAAGGTTCCGGAAAAGGGTGATACCAACGGATTCATTCGCTTGGAAGCGGTTATGATCAACTGGACGGATGCGGTTAGGCATTATCGCTCATCTTTGGAAAAAAATCCCAAAGATGAAAAGCCACTCAAGAATTCAGAAATGACCATGGCATATTTGAAGCGTCTCGCGGAGCTGCTAGAGGAAGAAAAGCAGCAAACGGCGGAAGAGATGATGCAGCAGCAACAGCAGCAGGGTGAGGGTGAGCCTAAAGAAGGCGAAGGTGAGCCAAAGGATAAGAAAGAAGGTAATGAAGGCGAGCCCGGCGAAGAGGGCGAAGGCGAAAAGCCGAAAGGAAATGAAAAGTCAGAGGACAAGGGAGATAAGGGCGACAAAGGAGATAAACCGGAAGAAGGCGAAGAGGGAGATAAACCCGAAGAGAGCGACGCTGATCCCAATGAATCGCCTGAGGAAGAAGCGCGTAGAAAATTGAAAGAGAACTCAGATATTGAAAAAGGCCCCTTATCATCGGGTCGCAGACAACATCGCATTCCTAAGAAAGATTGGTAATTATGATTTCATGGATTAGAAAAACATTCGTTTTGCTTTTACTTACGGTGGCACCGCTTGCTGCTGCTCCGGTTGAGGCAAAAATTTATTCATCGTTTCTGGCCAGAGGCGAAAAGACTTTGTTAGAGGTTAAATTCAATGGTGGTGAGCCGGAAGAGATGCCGGTATTTCCTGCGATAAAAGACGTCGATATTAAGCCGATGGGCTATGGTCCATCGAATACCAGACCTGGTGAGAGAATCTCTTATCGGTTTCAGTTTGTGGTTTCTAGCTATGCTGTGGGGAAACACACCATTCCTTCTGCTGAAGTGGTCATCGCAGGTGTAATTCATAAAACCTCACCCATACCTATCGAAATTTTCAATCCAGATGACCTTAAATGGAGTGAAGTCACATCTAAGCCTGAGGCGGCTTCTGAAACCGTCCGCTATGCGAGTATCATCAAGGTTCCGAATAAGAATATTTATCAAAATCAGACAGTTAGAACTGAAATCAAAATCTATGTTCCTGAGAATTTGTCGGATTCGATCGTGGACTGGGGAGTTCCTGAGTTTGAGCGGGATGGTCTAGCAGTATGGAGATATGAAGCCAGTGAAGCGAGGGGTGAGGTCACGCTCTTGGGGCAAAGCTATGTGGCCATGTCTTATTGGACGACGATGACTCCGCTGCGCTCTGGAGTTGTTGCGATAGGCCCGGCCTCGGTCAGGATTACCTATTTCAAAATTGTCTTCGATCGCTTCACTCAACGCCTGCAATTAGAAGCGACCCTGCCGATTGCTAAATATGAATTCGAAGTAAAACCTCTTCCAGAGGGTGCGCCAGAGGGTTTTGATCAAGCGGTGGGTGAGTTCAGTGTCGGTTCTGCAATCAAGCAAACCAAAGTAGTCGAAGGAGAACCATTGGCTCTGGATGTGATTGTCACTGGAAGTGGTAATCTGGATAATTTGCAAACTCCTAAAATGTTAGATTCAAAAGGCTGGAAAGTCTATGAAGCTACCGCGAGCCAACGCGGTGATGAGCGTAGAGAGGAATCAGGATCCGTTATTTTCAGTCAGTTGATCCGACCGCTGGAGTTGAAGACATCTATTCCGCCATTCCGCTTGGTCTACTTTGATCCAAAATTGGAGAAATATGTAACCGTGATGACGGAGGTTATTCCGATTACCGTTATCCCATCAGTGACGCCGAACATACAGCCATCAGGCCCACCTCAAGTCTTGCCATTACCTATCGAGCGGATGACAGATATTCTCGGGGTGCTGAATTCTGGAAGCTTGCTTGTAGATAATTCCCGCAAATTTTCGTTCAATACCCTACAAATTCTTTTTGGGGTCATTGCATTGATCATGATCCTAAAAGCCCTGTGGATGCGTTACGGGCATTTATTTGAGAGAGATCAAACAAAGCTGTTGATGAAAAAGGATTTTCAAAATGTGCTGAATGCCGAGGGGCGTGGAGGCTTGGATTTCCTTCGTGCCGCAGGTGGCTTTGTTGAAAAATGGCTGGCTAGCCAGATGGATCCTGAAATCAGTGAAATCATCCAAGAGCGCGATCGCTTGTGTTTCCAAAAAGACAAAAATGAAGCAGAGCTGCCTTCAAAACGTCGTCAACAGATGATGCGTGCGCTGAAAAGGGTTGCGTTTGGGATGCTGTTGATTGCCTTCATTTTGCCGCAAGTGCGCGCTGAGGACTTTATGGCGAAGGCAACAGCAGCTTATGATTCCGCGAAATATGAGGAGGCTGCTAAGCTTTGGTTGGATGCGGGCCCTTATTCGGAGCTTTCAGCAGATACGCTCTACAATATTGGCAATGCTGCGTATCGTATGGGTTCGGCGGGTGATGCCGCATTGTATTACAGGCGTGCTCTGTTGAAAGATGAGAGCCATGAAGAATCGAGGCAGAACCTACGTTTCATCGAGCGTAAGTTTGGTTCAATCGTAGTTGCCCGCCCGACGTATCAATACGTCTTGGCACGTGCTTCGTTATCGACATGGAAAGGTGGCTTAACGACGGGTGGATGGATTTTGTTTCTAAGTATCTTGGTGTTTTTTGCAACACGTCCCGGCAACCGTCTGCGTGTGTGTGGTGTGATCGGGTTTATCCTCGCGCCCTTGTTAATTTCATTTGCTGCGTTGGGTTGTTATTATTACCCAAACGATGCGAAGTTTGCTCCGCTTGCAAGACAGGTAGTGATTGTTGGAAATAAAGTTGTTTTGCACACGGATGCGTCACGAACCTCACCCGAAGTCATCGATGCTCCACCTGGTTCATTGGCAGAAGTGATTTATGAAAGCGGTAACTGGGCTTACATTGGTTTCGCGACCAAGACACGCGGTTGGGTGCCGATAGAGAACGTTAAAAAAATCATTTCGAAAACGAAGCCCGAGCCTCCAAAAATATTAAAATCTACTGCTGATGGCAGTAGCGCCTGAATGAAATTAATGAATAAGGAATTTGCATGGCTTGCCCGTAGAGACGGCAGCGTGGTATTGGGGCACGGTCCGTTTCAAGATGCGGAAAATCCACCCGATGCCGGTGTGGCATTTTTTAAGCGTAGCTTTTGTGAGATCGATGAACTGCCATGGAAGATCCCTGAACGCATCGAATATCTCAGCTTGGACCAATTTCAGGCATTGTTTTCCATATCATCTGATGTCTTGAAAATTGATTGGACGACGCCGGATGCGATGCCCTTTTCGATGGTTTTTCAGGAAATCATGAGTTCTATCGGCCAAGGTCTTATTGAAAAAACCGTGCCGGTTGTGACTGAGTGTGGAAGAGCGCGAGGTGCGGGGTCGGTTTCAGATTGTATTGTCGCTGCCATGTCTGCTCAACGTGCTCCACTTTATTCCTATGGCTGGGTTGCTGGAAATTCCGGCTTTGCTGGCGCTACTCCTGAACTGTTATTTTCGATGCGCGGGTTACATTTGGAAACGATGGCTCTCGCTGGCACAGCCAGGCAGGAAGATGAAGCCGTGTTTGGGGTGGATGAGAAAGAAATCCGTGAACATGAATATGTGGCGCAGACATTGGTTGCGAAGTTGCTTGATCTGGGTCAGTTGAAAAGAAATGAACGTGAGGTGATGCGTCTTGGGTCAATTGTTCATTTTCTAACAGGATTTGAGGTCGAATTAGAATCGGTTCAGGAACCGCGCAGATTGCTCCGCAGATTGCATCCCACACCCGCATTGGGGCCGTTGCCCCGTACCGATCAAACTATGACCATGCTGGGCGAGTGGAGAAAACGGCTGGGCTGCCCGGCTGAGTTCGGGGCGCCGTTCGGGGTATGGGATAGAGGTGGATTTGAGGCAGTGGTGGCAATTCGCGGCTTATGGTGGCAGGGAAATGATGTTTCCTTGCCGGCTGGGTGCGGAATTATCGAGCCAAGCCGATTGGTCAATGAATGGCGAGAGTTGCGTCTCAAACGCGAGGCGGTGAAACGATTCTTGCCGTGATCTGAATCCCGAGTAAAAGTTTCCACATGAAATTATTTCTTCTTTTAATCATTTTTGCCTTGGGAGTGATTCCGGCATTTGCCGATGAAGTCGGTTTTGACGCGGTGGATGGTCCAAACGTCCGAGTGATGCGTCATGATGATGGTTCACGCACGATTTTCACCCGCAGTCCAGATAATCGAACCCTAACTAAGCGGACATATAGTGCGAAGGGCGTGGTGAAAATGTTAACGATTTACCGGATGGATGAGCATGGAAATCCGACAGGTTGCAAAATCTATGATGGTAATAAAAATGAGCTTTATAAGTTCAGTTATGGTTATCGTAAGACCGATGGTAAACTTGCTGAAGAACGCATGTTTGACTCGCGGGTGAAGCGGATTGATCCAAAAACAGGCAATGAGATGCCGGTGCGACGTTTTCTTTACTATTATGATGCACTAGGTAACCGCAGTGCCCCGATTGCAATCACTCTTATTCCAGGGGTCGATCCTGAGGATTATTTCGGAGCACCATCTGCGTTGGATAAAAACCCTTTTGGAGAGTAATCCGTTAGATCATTCACACGCAATGATTTCACATAAACAATTACTAACGCTACTCATCGGTGCTGCGCTCGGGGCGGGAGGTTGGTTATATCGTGGTCAACATTCATTCGGACAAGGCTCGGCATCGACTGAGGATTTGGTAAATCAACTTCGCCTTGCTCAAGAGGATATCGAATTACTGAGTCAGGAAAATGCTTCACTGCGCTCCCTCGCTCAGGGTGGAGGTGAAGTTTCAGTTCCTCAGGAAATGATTTCCAAAGTGGAAAAGGATTACGGG
The DNA here is from genome assembly GCA_021298895.1 of Luteolibacter sp. Lineage (GTDB taxonomy): Bacteria > Verrucomicrobiota > Verrucomicrobiia > Verrucomicrobiales > Akkermansiaceae > Luteolibacter. Next base: position 8,399 of record JAJTHK010000002.1, on the reverse strand, counting down.
CTGAAATTTATATCAAATCCCATCGTGCATCGGGTGGCTGGAGAAGAGCTGGGCTATCGGATTGAAGCCGCGATGGAGAGTCGTCTCGGTCCGCAAGGGATGGACGACAGGCAAGAAGCCTATCAACGGATCGGTTGGCTGCGCTCGGATGATAAACTGTTAGATCAGCTGGTCGCGGTTCGTTCGGTTGGTGCGGTGTCGTGGTTTGATGAACAGGTCGGTGAAGGTTGGGTGACCCACAAATTCGATTTGAAAAACATCCCTGATCAGGCGGCGATGCTCAGGTTGCTTGTGCGTATCCTACTCAATCAACATTTTCCTCCTACCGCGAGTTATCCAGGCGATGATGCAGCGCGCGCTCGTGAGGCCTTGCATGCGGGCGCGGCATCCGGTGCCGAATCGAGATTCTTAGCCGACAACGCCCGTGGCATCGGTTTTATGCCGATGAATGACAACGGCGCAGCCGAGAGACTGATGCTTTCACTGCCTCCGTTCATCCAGGGACTGACGTTGTTTCCGGTAGTATCGGGTCGTGCTCTAGCAGACACGCTTTATGTTAAAGGCGACTCGGTCCTAAGTGATGCATTGAGAAACCCTCCACAATCCACTTACCAGATTGCATTTCCGGCCGAGAAAGCCCGCGTTGGGATGTTGGAACTGCCTAAATTGGATGATGAAATCTATCTCACTGAGAGTGCTGGCTATTTGGGTTTACGGCTTTGGTTGGAAGACATAGGCGATGTCGGGATGGCTGAAGACGTGGCGCGTGAATGGTTGCGAGATGGATATGCATTGTTTGCGGATGGCGAGACCTCGTCCGGGCTGATCTGGGAAATCGAGTTTCAAAACGAAATTGCCTGCGAACAATTTACGGCAGAAGCGAATCAACGGATCAATGCAATGAAACAACTTGTTAAAGATCGGTTTTTTGGAGTGAAACGAATTTCAGAAAAACGCGTGCGCTTCGTCAACGTCACCAGCACAGATACTTTAGCTGAACTTTTGAAGAAATAGATCATGAAGGTTCACACCGCTGAATTCAGTGTCCGCACCAGAGGCAAGGGGACGTATGAAATTTCCGATGAAATCGCACGCATCGTCGCCGATTCTCGAATTGTTTCGGGCCAGGTTACGGTGCTGCTGCGGCACACCAGCGCCAGTTTGATTTTGATGGAAAACGCCGATCCGAGCGCGCGACGGGATTTGGAACGATGGTTCGATCGCCTGGTGCGCGAGGACGATCCAGATTTCATCCACACCCTAGAAGGCCCCGACGACATGCCCAGCCACATCCGCATGGTGCTGACACGTTCCTCAGAAGTGATTCCCATTCACCGCGGCCGCATGACCCTGGGAACTTGGCAGGGGATTTTTGTTTTCGAACACCGCAGACAACCCCATCAGCGGAGCATCGCGGTGACGGTGATGGGGGTGTGAAACTTTGCATTTCATGTTTCTTGAAAACGGGGTAAGACCCTCTCATGTCGCACGAGTTGATCAAGATGGCGTTGGAGGAGGATATTGGGGAGGGCGATGTCACGTCGGCTTATTTTATACCTGAGGAGAGAATGGCGCGCGCGTTTTTGACCGTCCGAAGGGAAGGGGTAGTTTCGGGGGCGGCGATTGCCAAAAAGGTTTTTTTGGAGGTGGATCCGACCTTGGATGTTCAGGTCATGGTGGAAGACGGGAGTAGGGTCGGCGAGGGTGCGATGCTGATGAAAGTGGAAGGGAAAGCTCGATCCATTCTCACCGCAGAACGGACGGCTTTGAATTTCATGCAATGCTTGTCGGGAGTGGCGACTTTGACGGCGCGTTATGTCGATGAGGTGAAGCACACCCGCGCGCAGATTTTGGATACACGTAAAACCACGCCGGGGTATCGTATTTTGGAAAAGAAAGCGGTGCTCGATGGCGGTGGGACGAATCACCGCATGGGTTTGTATGATAGGGCGATGGTGAAAGACAATCATCTCGCTGCAGAGGGAGGATTGGAGGAGTTGCAAGCGTCGATTCGTTTGTTGAAATCGGAAAAACCAAATGTGCAGGTGGAACTTGAGGCGGATCGACTGGATCAGGTTGCGGAGTTTCTGAAGCTCGAAGGAGTGGATTATATTTTGTTAGATAACATGTCGCTTGAAGATATGCGCAAGGCCGTGGCGATGCGGGATGATAATTCCAAGGTTTTCCTTGAGGCAAGCGGTGGGGTGAATCTCGATACCGTGCGTGATATTGCAGAGACAGGCGTGGATTTTATTTCCGTGGGTGCGCTCACGCATTCCGCTCCTGCGTTGGATATTGGGTTGGATTTTGTGAGTTTGGATTAATCGATGCATAAGAAATGGGTCATTATCGCGGCTGTATCATTCCTTGTTATCGTATGCGGAGTATTCGTTTTAGCGAATCGTGACAGTTACAGCGCCAAAGCGGTTTTGGCTGAGGTTTGCAAGGATTCTAAGTATGTTGATCAGATGATTTCAGTACACGGTAGGCATAGATCACATCCTTCGCCCCTCGATAAATTGACTAACTGGTATAAATACAACGTTTCCTTTTATTATCATCAAAGTTTGCCGATTGATCCTTATAAGCCGATTTTACTTTTTTATGAAGATGAATCCGTGGTGGTATCTTTAACATTCAAAATGGGTCTGGTTAACTCTGTGATAATCAAGGATTTTACGGGCTCATATCTGTCAGCATTGAAACTTAAATCCAGACTCTGCGAAACGTTTCCCAATTTATCATGTAAAATCATTACGCTCTAATGAACGATTTTCAACACATCGCCGCACAGCTATCAGATCCCTTTCGCTTGTTATGGCGAGGCAGCGTGGGGTCGACCAATGACGAACTTCGCCAACTCGCCGAACAAGGCATGGCTGAAGGTTTGGTGTTAGTTACGGATGAACAAACAGCGGGACGCGGTCGACGCGGGGCCGCTTGGATTTCGCCTAAAGGTGAGAACCTTGCGTTTTCGATTTTGCTCAAACCGATGGCGCCGAAAGCGTTGTGGCATCGGTTGTCGTTGGTGACGGGTTTGGCCGTGGCTGAGGTCTTGGAAAACTATGTGCCGCTGGCAGAAATCAAATGGCCGAACGATATCAAGGTCGGCGGAAAAAAGATCGCTGGGATCTTGGTTGAGGCAGGAAAGGATTTCGTGATCATCGGGATAGGCATCAATATTAACTCCACGAATTTTCCTGAAGAACTCGCTGCAACATCGTTGAGTGAACTGACAGGTCGAGGGTATTCTAGGGCGGAAGTCTTGCAGGAGGTGGTTGCGCGGATGAGTCGTTATGAAAACCAGATTAATCAGGGTTACTCGGATGCTTTAAAGTCGATACGTGAGCGCTGCGCTCTAACAGGTCATTTCGTTTCCTATCTCATCGCGGATCAGCGACGTGAGGGGATGGTGCGAGGCATCGGCTCTGGCGGGGAATTGATGGTCGAGGCAGATGGTAAGCTCGAAGCCTTGGTTCAGGCGGATGAGGTGAGGATTTTGGATTAGGGGATTGGACTGGGACAGATGATGAAAAGAGCCCGGCTAGATTCACGCGGGCCACGCTGGCTTACGGTGAAACTGGGAGGCGTTCGGTTTCGGGCTCCTGGTCGAAGAGGAAACCATTTTCCTTGTAGGTTTTCAGGCGGAAATGGGTGGCGGTGGAAAGCACGCCGTCTAACGAGGAGAGTTTTTCGGAAACGAAGCGAGCGACCTCACGGAGATCGTGTCCTTCGACCACGACTAAGAGATCGTAACCACCAGATGCGAGGTAGCAGGAAACCACCTGATCAAAACGAGCGATACGCATCGCCAAGCGATCAAAGCCACCGCCGCGTTCGGGAGTGAGGCGGACTTCGATGAAAGCGGAGACAGAAGTATCGCCGACGGCTTCTTCGTTGGTTACCGCATGGTATCCCAGAATGATGCGATCTTTTTCCCATACGGAAATTTTTGCAGCGACATCGGATTCATTGGAGTTGGTCAGATCGGCGAGTTCTTTGAGAGAAGCACGGGCTTTGCGGCGGAGGATGTTGAGGAGGTTCATTGAAGAGTGAATGGTGAAGAGTGAAAGCAGAGCGAGTATTTACGAGCAATTAGAATTTAGGCGAAGCCGCGATGGCTTGGACGGAATGAAATGGAGTCAAAGCAGAGCGAGTATTTACGAGCAATTAGAATTTAGGTGAAGCGGTGATGGCTTGGACGGAATGAAATGGAGTCAAAGCAGAGCGAGTATTTACGAGCAATTAGAATTTAGGTGAAGCCGAGATGGATTGGACGAAGCGGAGTCAAAGATGAAATAAAGGGGTAAAGAGAGAAGTCACATCATTTCACTACTCACTCTTCATCATTCACTATTTGAATAATTTGAAGAAGCTTGGAGGAGTTCATGATGATGAGAATTAAGGCTTTTTAGCGAGGAGGTCGCGGATTTCGGTGAGGAGGAGTTCTTCGTTGGATGGTGCTGGTGGGGCTGCTGCAGGTTGTTCGGCTTTTTTGTGAAGGAGGGAAATGACTTTTTTCACAAGGAGGAAGACCACGAGAGCCATCAGAATGAAAGAGATGAAATCGGTGATGAACTGGCCGTAGTTGAGGGTGACAGCTGGAATGGCGGCGACACCCTCGGATGCTTCAACAGCAGGTTTCAGGATAATCTGAAGTTTTTTAAAATCGACCTGTGCCAACAGCATGCCGAGTGGCGGCATGAAAACATTGTCCACAAGGGATTTGACCACGGTTGCAAATGCACCACCGATCATGATGCCGACTGCCATATCAACCAAATTGCCTTTGAATGCGAATTCTTTGAATTCTTTGAACATGTTCGGAAATTAACGGGGTTAGGTGAGGGATGGGAAGAAGGAAAATTTGTAGCGGGTAGGTTTGATCATATAGTTTTCTTCACCGCACCCCACTTCGCCAAGGCTACGAGGGGCAAGAAGCCCATCCTTTGACAAGCTCAGGACATGAAGGTCGCAAAGCGGAATGAGCGCTAGCGAATTTGACCTAATAGTGAAGCTCTTAAAGCTTGGACGGAGCGAAGCGTAGTCAAAGGGACACAGAGTTTTTAAATTGAGATGGTGAAATGTATATATAGCCCGCAGCACGAAATTGAAGTTTAGAGTTTAAATTTTAAAGTTTCACTCGCGGATGAGTTTTTCGATCTCTGCTGCACTCCAAGCTGGTGCGTCGGCGGGTGTGAGGGTTTCGTTGAGGGAATCAGCCAAGGCTTTTTTGCTGGTTTGGAGTCGGACAACTTTTTCTTCGACCGTGTTTCTCGTGAGGAGTCGGAAAACCGTTACAGGTTTGGTTTGGCCGATACGGTGAGCGCGGTCGGTGGCTTGGTCTTCTGCTGCAGGATTCCACCAGGGGTCGAAGTGGACGACCACGTCTGCGGCTGTTAGGTTCAGGCCATATCCGCCGGCTTTGAGAGAGATGAGGAAAACCGGTGGACCATCTGGCGATTGAAAATGATCGACCCATTTCTGCCGTTCGCGGGTCTGACCATCGAGTCGGATCGAAGCGATGCCGATTCCATCGAGCGCTTTGCCAATTTCGACGAGTTGTTTTTGGAACTGGGAGAAAACCAAGATACGGCTGCCGGCTGCGATGGATGACTCGGCGATTTCGAGGAGTCGCTCCAATTTCGCGGATCGGCGCGGGATGGGGAGGGCGCTGAGTTTTTCTGAATCGAACAAAGCGAGGTCACAACAGCTCTGGCGCAGGCGCAGCAGGGTGGTGAGTTGTTGCATGCGAGCGGCTGCGGTTTGGCCGGAGGCGTGGATTTCATCGATCAGGCGTAGGCCTTGTTTTTGGATTTCGCGGTAAGTCGACTCTTGGTCGCGGGAAAGCGTGCAGAATTCGTCGATGAGGATTTTCGATGGGAGATCGGGTGCAACCTCGGTTTTGGTGCGGCGGAGAGTGAAAGGGAAGGTTTTGAGGCGAAGCAGGTTGGCGGTTCGAGAGTAGGTTTCCGGGGTTTTGAGCGGGGTCTCGTAGCGATCTTGGAAGTCTTTGCGTGTGCCGAGCCAGCCAGGCTGCACGAAACGAAAAATAGCCCACAGGTCTCGGGCGGAGTTTTCCACAGGAGTTCCGGTCAGGGCGATCCGGTAAGTCGCGTTGATTTTGGCGACCGCTTTGGAGTGATCCGTATCTGGGTTTCGGATCAGCGAGGCCTCGTCGATGACCGCCATTGAGTATAGCTGACGGAGGTGCCAGGCGAGGTCTCTGGCTAGGGTCACGTAAGTGGTCAGGATGACGTCGGTCGGTCCAATTTCGTCCCTCAGCTCGTCCCGTTGGGTTCCGTGGAGGGTGACGACACGTCGACCCGGCGCAAAGCGTTGGAACTCAGATTTCCAGTTTCCAAGCAGGGATGTGGTGACCACAATGAGGACAGGAGAGGGCTGTGAATAAGTTGAGAAAAAATACTCGATACAAGCGATCGTTTGCAACGTTTTGCCGAGACCCATATCGTCGGCCAGCAGGGCGCCGCTGTATTTTTTAAGTCGATCAACCAACCATGAAAAACCAGCGATTTGGTAGGGTCGTAGAGTTGCGTTAAGTAAGTGACTGTGAATAACTTGTGAACATTTTTCCTGATTATTAACTAATTTTGATTGTTTCAATTTGTTAGCTATCTCAAGGATGATTTCGGCATTCGCTTGTTTCGATATAAAACGACCGTTTTGCTGTTGAATATCGAGATCTTCAAACAAAGGGTCGATGAGATTTTCGATATCATCGGAAAGGATAATTCGCTGATTTGACGTTGAATTTTTCGATCTGAGCAGTCGTCGGACCTCGGCGGCGGAGATAGCCTCGCCGGTGTCGGTGAGGTAGGTGAGATTGAATTCTAGAGATTGATCCGAGGAGGAAAGGATATCGATCTGGGGTGAGATGACCACGTAGGAAGAGGCCAGTTTTTGGATTGAAGGGGTGAGTTCGACCTGCCAATTCGATGGGAGTTTGGTGAGTTGGCGGGTCAGGAAATCGCGAATCCGCTCGGGATCGGTCAGTTCGTAAGTGGTATCGGAAAGTGAGCTAAAAAACTGCGAAATCAGACCGCGGGCGTGGTTTTCTGCTTGGGAATTATGCGAAATGATGCGACTCCCATCAAGGATGGGAAGCGGTTGTGAATAACTTGTGTAAAAAGTGGCTTGGAGGCGCGAATCGCTTCCAGACAGGGTGAGTTCGAACTTTGGCTCGGCTGAGATGAACTGGAGAGATTCGAACCAAGCGGACGCGCTTAAATCGATAAAACTTTGGATTTTATCTAGTTCTCGTAGAAACACGGGGATTTCAATCCCTGCCGGTTTTCCAGTGGCTATGGAGTTGAGGATAGTTATTACAGCTGGGGAGAGTTCGCCGCTGCCGATTTGGGCGATGGAGTTGGCGGCAAGGTTCCAGAAGGTGTCGCCGATTTTGGAAATTTTATCAGGACCTTGGGTGAGCTGGATGGTTTCGCCTAAGATTGTGCAATCGCCGATGCGGAGTTGGGTGCGGGTTTCGATGGCGAGGTTGCCGTCGGGGCTGATGATTTCTGGGTGATTTCGTGCGAGGGTAAGGAATCCCGAGAGGCTATGAGAATTTAGAGCCAGCTGGATGCCGGCGCTTGAGGTTTGTTTTTGGGAAATCAACCAAGCGGTGATGCGTCGGTCGGCTGGGCTTGGTGTGTGATCTGAGCTGCTCAAACAGATCGCGGCATGGCCTTTTTCCAGAGTGCTTTGCCATTGGCCTTGGAATTGTATTTTCCATGACACCTCGGGGATTGGGATTTCGTTTTGTTGCGTGGGTTTTGAATCAACTGGCTTCGCCGGAGAAATGAGATGGAGCCCGACGGCGATGGCGTGAGGGCAGAACGCACCATCTCGTTGGTTTCTCGGGCAGGGACATTTGGCATCGAACCAAGTGGGGGTGCGGGCGATGACCTTGGTTCGGTAGGTCCTCGTGCCGATTTTTAACGTGCCTTGATAACCATCCGGGGTGGATTCGGAGGAGATGACTGCGCCGGAGTTATGTATTATCTGTGCCTCCTTAAAATCCTGCCAAGCGGCAGCTTTGCGGAGAGTGGCTTCATCGAGGGATGGCATCGAGGCGAAGGATGATGGATTTGGTCACTGGGAAAAACACTAAATTCACTGATCTAGTAAAATTTGGGGCTTAACCACGGGAAATGACCTATTTGCGGCTTGTATGGGAGATCCGACTGATCCGACTGATTAGTCAGATCTGACTGATCTTTTTCAAATCCTATGGAAAGTCTAAGGCAGCTGAAACGGGGGTGTCGTCTCTCCGTGTTGCGCCAATGAAAAATGACACCGGAGAGGTTAAGTCGTTGCGCCATCATTCATGACACCCGGCGGTTGGTTGTTTTTTGGTTGTTTGATGATGTTTTGACAAG
>JAJTHK010000092.1 GCA_021298895.1 Luteolibacter sp. | reverse complement strand
GGCGCGGATTGAAACAAGTTGATTTTGATTTATCACTTTCCGGCAACTAATCGCCCCCCACGCGGGGGGCGCGGATTGAAACCAGATTGTGACTGATCGGCCTCGGCAAGATCCAGATCGCCCCCACGCGGAGGGCGTGAGTAAAAAATTGTCAATCGGGTTATACTTTCTCGTAAATAAGCTTGGCGGTGCTCCTTTACAAATACTTCATGAACGCCGTGTAGACTTCCGAGGGAATATCTAACAGTCCGTAATCTTTCGAAGAAACAAACAGCAAGCTCTGCTTGCCTTTACCTAACAGTTGCCCTTCCGCGCCAAAGATCTGGTGCTCCAAGGTACAGAATTTACGGTTCGCCTCGGCGACTTTGATTTTTACGGTGATCGTATCGAACTCACGGGTCTCGCGGACAAACTTGTGCTCAAAGGATCGCGTGAGGATGTAGAATTTCGTGGTCTTCAAATCGAAATCCGGCATGGCGGCATTGAAAAATAGCTCACGAGTTTTTCCAACATAGAGCGGATACATGCCGAAATACACGTTACCAACGGAGTTTGTATCTTGATAAGTTGCAACCATGGAATAGACGAACCATTTGCCTTCGAAGTGACCATACAAGTCGTGGCCTCCTCCTGAAGCTGGCGCTGCCACTTCTGTTTGAGTTACAGGCTCCTGTTTTGAAATGGCTTTGAACGCGGGGATCTCCGCGGCGGCGTTTATGACTTGTCCCGCTTTTTCGGTCACCAAACGCAACAGATCGGTCGTCGTCACCAACCATACTACATAAGCCAGCGGGAGCAGAGATCCAACATACAACAGCACATTTTGATCGATCATGTATCCGAATGAAAAAATGACCAAACACAAGCAGGCCATCGAAAACATTCGGATCTGTGGTAGCGGCTGCTGGCTGTTAGGAACAAAACAACGTGCAATTGCCAATGCTGCGTATCCCACAAAAAAAGATGCATAAAACACCATGAAATACTCCACCTCAAATTTTGCAAAGTAACCACTCAAGGTAACAATCGCCACCACCACGAATGTTGGAATCGGCGATGACACGATTTGTTTTGGAATGATGGAAAGCAACATGTTCTCGCTCTTCTCCACGTTTTTTTCCAAGAACCATTTGAGTGAAACATAGCCGCTATCTAAAGTCGTCAGCACGCAGATGATCAAGAAACCAAAATACGCCGTTGGAATCCATGAGCTTCCGCTAAATCCTTTGGTGAAATATTGCACCACGAGGTGATGGCCATAGTAGAGCTTATCCAGTTTTGAGGCAACTAACTCGACGCTATCACGCGCATTACCCATGACCCACATCGCCAAATAGCCATGAAACATTAGCAGCCCGAAGAAAATCAACCCACCAAAAACGTAACTCAGGCGAATAGAGGTTTTTTCACGATGCATCTGAATCGCACGTTGCCAATGCTGCAAATCCAACCACGGGCCCACCAATAACCCAACGACCAGTGGCACCGCTAAACCCCAGAATCGCGTTTCCGTATACTCATAATCCTTACCAAGACCTAAAATCCCATCGCCTGCAGTCAACGGGCTCAGTGAACACAGCACCGTGACGATACACGCCAAGAGTAATACCCCCAACAATGCATGCCCCACCTTGATTTTCCGAATTCCAAATTCTTCTCCAAATAAACATCCCACCGCCAGCAACACAAACACCGCCATCGTCACCGCCAACGCTACGACGGCACTTCCTGAAAAGCCGTCAAAAGTGGCCAATAAGGGCACAAATAGATATTTCACCAGCGCGAAAACCGTCAGCGACAACGCGACAATTTGGTAAATATAGAAAATCAGCCGGAAGGGTTTGGCGAATTTATCGAAAAATAGAGCCAAAGACTCCTGCCCGCCTTGGTGCTTATTCGCCACAATCTGGGTGAGCCAGCCAAACAACATCAGTCCAATTGCGTTCGGTATGGCAAACATCAGTAGCCCGCGCATCCCATACATAAATGAAATCTGAACGCTAAAAAAGAGCCCCAAACCCCACATCCAAGCCAGAGCGACCGAATTTCCCCACAGCAACGCATTCAACCAACGCAAATTCATACCCCAAACAATCCACAAACCCGCATTTCCGCAAGCCTCTTCCCATCAACCCCACCCTTGAACAATCACTTTCATTGAAGTTTAGGGTTTAAACTTCCGATTTTCCCGTTTAACTCTCACGCCCAGCCCACGCGCCATGATCGAAAATCTTCGTAAATACACTGTTCTTATCATCATCCTCTTCGTGCTCGTCATCATCGGTTTCTTCCTGATGGACGCCAACACCATGCAGAAGTCACGAGGTGGCATTCCTTTCCTCAAAATTTCAAACCGCACTTACTCCGATGGTGATGTTCTCAAAGTCGGAGCCTCAGGATATGAACTCACCCAATCGCTGAGTTATCCCGGCTACACCATCGATTTCGAACTATATAAATTCCTAGCCGCTCTTCAGGGAAATGCTTCCTCGGAAAACGACGCTTCAGAGAACTTTTTCATCAACCGCATCTTATTGCGCTCCGCTAAAACAGAATACGGCATTTATCCAAGTGACGAAGAAATTGATACTTTCATCCGCCAACTGCGTGCCTTCACCAGCCAAGACGGCGCATTTTCTGAAGAGAAATATCGTATCTTCACCGAACGCGGACTGGGTCGCTTGGGCTTGCTCGAATCCGATGTCCGCGAGCTCGCTTCCGACATCATCATCTATCGCAAACTCTCGGAAATCTTGGGTGCTGGACTCACCTCCGATCGTGACATGGTCGCAAAACAAGTCGCCATCGACGGCCAACGCATCAACGCCAAACTAGCAAAAATCGATATCGCTCCTATCAAAGCCACCATCGCTCCGAACGAGGATGCAGTGAAAACTTACTGGGAAACCGTTCAAGACGCTTTCAAAACCGATGAAAAACGGAAGCTCGCCTACTTCATCGTGAAATCCAAGCCAGCTACAGAACCCGCTGCAATCGCTCCACTTGCCGAAGGCGCAGATGAAGCTGCCAAAGCGGATCACGCAAAAAAATCCGCTGAACGCGATGCCACAATCGCAGAAAACAAAAGGATCGCACGTCTCGAAGTCGGCAAAAAAGTCGACGACTTTCTCTACAAACTCGAGACCCAAAAAGATCTGGAATTCAAAAAGCTTGCCCAAGCCGATGGTTTTGAACTTAAGCAAACCGAACTGATTGCAAAAAGCGAAGCTCCTGCAGAACTGTTAGCCCCCATCCAATCATCGAGCAGAGCTGGCAATGCTGCCGATGCGCTATTCAATCTAACCGTTACCTCCGATCATTTATCAAAAATCACCGACATGTCGATCGGCGAAACCGAATGGCTGGTCGCATATGTGGATGAAGTCGTGGCAAGCCGCGTTAAAACTTACGATGAAGCCAAGCCAGCCGCCACCGCTCAGTTGTCTGCTGATCAAGCTGCCGCCGCTCTTACTAAGACCGCCAACGAGGCAAATGACAAAATCAAGACCGCTCTCTCTGAAGGCAAATCCTTCGAAGACGCTGTGAAATCCGCTGGAATCCAATCTGAAATTCTTATCGCTACCAACACCACCCAGCAGGATCGACTCGATGCCGCTAAATATCCCGCAGGTCTATTTGGTGCAGCAAAATACACGGCCCCAGGCGCACTCACCGAACCCATCATTGAAAATAATCGCGCATTCATTGTGCTCGTTGAAAAACGCGAGTTCGTGACCGATGCAAACACACAAGATGAGATCAAGTCCCAACTCGATCGCAAAAACGAGCAACATTCTCTAAGCGCATTTATGTCTTGGCTCGAGCAAAAAACCGAGACCGCCAACATCGAGCGACTCAACCGCAGATAAGTCGCTGCGGCACGCAGCCAACTCATCCTTGCGGGTTGTAATCCTAACCCTGAAATTTTGAGCGAAGCCATCCAATCCATGTTTGACGATGCCAGCGGCCACCTTGCCCTTGGCGAACTCGCACAAGCCACCACCCTCTATCGCAAATGCGTTGAACTTGATCCCAATCACTTTGACGCCTGGCATGCTCTCTCCATGGTGCTGCTCAAAACGGATCATCTCAAAGAAGCCCTTGGCGCATCCCTCCAAGCAACCACCCTCCAACCCAACGACCTCCTCGCCTGGACCGCCCTTTCTCAGATCTACGTCCGCCTAGGCGACATCCCAAACGCCGAAGCCGCAAAGGCCAATTCCCGCATCCTCTCCATGGGAGGAAAAATCGTTCGTTAGAATCATCCTCCCTTCCTTCGAGTTTAAAATTTAAAGTTTAAAGTTTCATGTTCTTTCTCACCACCGCAATCGACTACACCAACGGCTCACCGCACATCGGTCACGCTTATGAAAAAGTCATGGCCGATGTCATCGCTCGCTATCACAGGCTTTCTGGTGAGAAAACCTATTTTCTAACAGGGGTCGATCAACACGGTCAAAAAGTCCAGCAAACCGCTGAGAAGGAAGGGATCTCTCCCGTGGACTACGTCAAAACCGTCACGGCACGATTCAGCGCACTCTGGGAAAAAATCGGGGTGCATTACGATGGTTGGGCAGAAACCACCGATCCCCGCCATATCCGTTGTGTTCAAAACATTCTCTCCGATCTTTACGCCCAAGGTCAGATTTACAAAAAATCCTACAAAGGTTTTTACTCCGTCCGCCAAGAGCAATTTCTAACCGATCGCGATCGCGATGAGGCCGGAAACTTCGGTCCAGAATGGGGGGAGGTCACCGAGATCGAAGAAGAAAACTACTACTTCAAACTTTCCGAACACACTCCATGGCTACGCGAGTTTTTGGAAAACTCCAATGACACGATTCTCCCTAGTTTCCGCAAATCCGAGCTCCTCAACGCCCTCGAGAAAAATACCGGAACCGATCTCTGCATTTCCCGTCCCAAAGATCGCCTAACATGGGGCATCGAACTTCCCTTCGATCAAGATTTTGTCACCTATGTTTGGTTTGATGCACTCATCAACTACATCTCCTTCGTTGGTTACACTGCTGACGCATCGTTACCTGATTTCAAAACTATCTGGACTGGGCGCCCAGTTCACATCATCGGCAAAGACATCCTCGTCCCGGCACACGGCATCTATTGGCTCGCCATGCTTCACGCGCTTGGCTTTGAAGACACTCAAATGCCACAGATCCTCGTTCACGGTTGGTGGAACCGCAGCGGTGAAAAAATGTCCAAATCCCTCGGTAACATCGTGGATCCCGTCGAGCTCGCCGATACGTTTGGTGTCGATGCCCTACGCTACTACCTCGTGCGTGACATTCATACCGGCAAAGATTCCAACTTCGATGTCGAACGCCTTGTCATGTTGTTCAACACGGAACTTGCTAATGAGCTTGGAAATCTTTGTAACCGCGCGCTCAACATGAGCGTGCGATTCACCGCAGGCATCATCACACCTGGCGGCGCTCTCACCGATGAAGACAAGGCGCTTCAGCAATCTCTAACCGATTCCACTGCCGCTTATCGCAAAGCGATGGACAACCATGAAATTTCCATGGGGCTAGAAGCGCTCAACCGCCACGTCGTCCATTGCAACCAATACATTGATCGCCTAAAACCCTGGGAGTTGGGCAAAAATCCAGATAATAAGGATCGCCTTGCTACCGTGCTTCAACATTTGGCGGAATCTGTCGCTCACTGCGCCGTATTGCTCTCACCTGTTCTTCCAGACGCTGCCGCCAAACTGGCTACCCAGCTGAAATTACCCGGACTTTCCAGCCTCAAACTGGACGATTTGACTTGGGGCTTGATCCCTGCTGGACACGAAGTTGAGAAACCAACACCGGTTTTTCCAAAGATTGAGGTGAAGGCAGGGGAGTAAGGATAGTTACACCGATTTAAATCGGACGATTTCTATCAGCTACGTGATGGGGCAAGTAAAAGAGACCTCTTCCAAATGGCTTAAAACGCAAACCAAGTACTTGCTAAATTTGGATGGCAAGCTGCCTATGATGCATTTGCCGTGAGTGAATTCAATATTCCAGTAGTTCGAAAATACATCGAAGCCCACCAGAAGCATCATCACAAAGTTACTTTTCAGGAAGTATGCCGTGCCTTTTTGACCAAAAACCGGATTTCCTATGATGAACGCTATGTATGGGAATGATTTTCTATAGAAAAAATATTTTTCATCCCCTGAAAGAATTGCATATGCGATACTGTATTAAAATTGGCGGTCCGACTGAGATGCCTCGGGTTAATGGGTTTTTCCCGGGGATGATCGGTCGGGTCGCTACTCATTTTGTTTTTTTGTTTCAACAGGGTCGTCTCAATGAGATCGGCCCTGTTTTTTTAAGTGATAACTTAACGTTTCATTCTATCTTCTCTTAAATGAAGCATGACGAGTCCATCCTTGAAGCCGAAGTGGTCGAGATCGACGGCGTGGCCGTGGAGCCGCGTCCAGCGGTAGATTCCAGAAATGGCGGTCAAAAACGGCGTATGGATTGGCATGGCTGGCAGGGTAAAATTCGCGTGCTGGATAAACGCTGGATGCCGCTGTGGATTGTGCTCGGAGTCATTGCAGTGATTTTGCTGCTAACAGTTGGATTGTTGGTTGCCGTTTTCGCGTTTATTATTTGGGTGTTGAAAGCAATCCTTCGTGCGATCTTTTCGGTCTTTACAGTATCTGACCAAACACTGAACCGAAGGTCATAGTCCTGAGCGGCTCATCATAAGTAGCCGCAATCCATTGAGACAGACCAAGACCGTGCTGCCTTCGTGACCGATCACACCAATAGGTAGAGGCAGGGATAGCCCAAGTGCGGCAATCACCAAAAACACAATGATGGCTGCTGCAAATATCAGATTTTCTAACAAAACTTTTCGGGCCCTTCGCGCATGCCCCAGCAGCAAAGGAATATTTTCTAAGCGATCACCCATCAGCACAATGTCAGCAGTTTCCATGGCGACATCGGTACCTGCCGCACCCATCGCAACGCCGAGATCTGATGCTGCAAGCGCAGGGGCGTCATTCACACCATCGCCTATCATCATCACACGGCCTTCTTTTTTCAGCTCACGGATAATATTGAGTTTATGCTCAGGAAGCAACTGCGCACGGATATCATCAATCCCTATTTCCGCACCTATCGAATTCGCAACCAGCTGATGATCTCCTGTCAGCATAACGACTTTTTTCACGCCGAGTTTATGTAATTGAGCGGTTAAAAATTTTGCTTCGGGTCGTATCGTATCCGCCATCACCAACACGGCTTTGGCGATCAGTTGTTCGGCATCTTTCACGCCCAGCCAGACACAGGTATGGCCTTTTTCCTGAAGTTGTTTTGCGTGTACCGCCAGCTCATCCATTCCAAGAGCTGCAGATTCTCGGAGCCAACGCTCACTGCCGATAAGGTAATGAACCGACTCCACCGTCGCCTCTGCGCCATGTCCTGTCACGGATTGAAACGCGGTCGCCTCTGGAACCGAAAGCTTTAATCGATTCGCCGCATCCACCACGGCTCTTGCGAGTGGATGCTCCGATCGCCCTTCGAGCGCGGCGGCGGCACGTAAAATGGCTACTCCTTCCGCGCTCAACGGATCGGCGAGCGATTGAATCCCTCCGGGTAGAACTAATTCGGTGAGCGATGGTTTACCTGCGGTAAGCGTGCCGGTTTTATCAAGAGCTACTATATCTATCGTAGCTGCGCTATCGAGATGCGAGCCGCCTTTGATCAAAATACCGACTCGTGCCGCGCCGCCTATCGCTGATAAAACGGTTGCAGGGGTGCTGATGATTAACGCGCAAGGTGAGGCAACAACCATGACTGTCATGGCTCGATAAAATGCAGGTGAAAATTCTTTGCCTAAAATCAACCAAGGCACAAGAAACACAGCGATCGTTAATAGGATCACGCCCATCGCATAGTATTGCTCGGCGGATTCGAGGAAACGTTGCGTCTTGGATTTTTCTGCTTGAGCGGCGGCCACGAGTTTGACCATGCGAGCTAATGCGGAATCTTCCGAACGCTTCTTCACCTCAATTTCAATCCCGCCGCTTTGATTAATGGTTCCGGCAAATACATCACTGCCGACCATTTTCGCGACTGGCATCGACTCACCTGTTAGAGATGCCTCGTTCACAAAGGTATCGCCCTCGACCAATTTGCCATCGACAGGAATCTGCTCGCCCGGCTTTACGATTACGATTTCACCAAGCTCCAATTCTTCGACTTTCACCAAGACCGCGCCGCCGTTGCGCTTCACCAGCGCTTGATCGGGACGCAGTTTGAGTAATGCGCGAATCGCGTTGTGCGTGCGATCCATAGCATAATGTTGGAGCACATTTGATAAGCTGAATAAAAATAATAGTAGCGCTCCCTCAAAAGGCGCGCCGACTATTGCCGCACCAATCGCAGCAAGCACCATCAAGCCATCGATATCGATGATCCATTTTCGCAGCGATCCAAGAGCCGACCTAAACCCTTGGTATCCCGTAAAGATGTAAGCTCCCGCGTAAAGCCCGTGTGTCAAATTGCTGATGCCATTGATTTTTTCAAGCAACCCAGCTGCGATCAGAAACAGTAACCCAAGCGCACAGGAAATTTCTTCCCAGTATCCGCTCTTGCGCTCATGAATATGCGTTTTGGCCTGATCCATATCAAATCTCTAAAGAAATTATGGACCAAGCAGAACACAAGGTCGAGAAACCAAATTGGCAATAGCACCAAGCTTTAGATTAACTTGTATTTTCCCGGGGTTGGCACAGGTGGAACAGGTCTTTTATCAGATAACTTATAATCATCTGGAGC
The DNA here is from genome assembly GCA_021298895.1 of Luteolibacter sp. GTDB lineage: Bacteria > Verrucomicrobiota > Verrucomicrobiia > Verrucomicrobiales > Akkermansiaceae > Luteolibacter. The sequence goes on along the minus strand of JAJTHK010000092.1, from coordinate 9,943 downwards.
AAGGTCCTGGTTAGATGCCAACAATTGATCCCATGTGATACGTTGGCCAGTGTGCGCGGCTTCACGACCCAGTAAGCCAAGCATCGTGCTATTCGCCATAAATTCGCCAGCATTTAGCTCTTTACCTGCACGGATCGCGGCAAACCATTCATTGTGGCAAACCTGATACATGTTTTCGGGCTCGCCGCGGAATGCCCATGTGATTTTTCCTGTAGGATCTTTGGTCATCACGCGACCTGGTGCTTCAAGCATGCCTTTTTCACAAAAGACGCGATCGACAACTTCGTTGAAAGCACCTTGGAGCTGACGTTGACCAACATGGCACATGACACCGCCTGGATATTCGTAAACGACATCGTAGTGATCGTAAACATTGCCGTCGTCAGAACGTTGAGCGCGGCCACCTGATGCTCTGGCAGCGATCGGTGCAACATCGCCCATAGCCCACGCAACTTTATCCACGGTATGGATTCCTTGCTCTAACAGCGGCCCACCGGAAAGCCATTCGTGAGCCATCCAATTGCGAATTTGCCATTCGATATCGCCCCATTCCTTGTTGCGCATATCGTTGTGTGTGCTTGGTTTTGGCACGTTCGCCATATAAGTTCCATAAACGGAAATCACGCGACCGAGTTCACCAGAAAGAAGTTTCCCGTAACCCTCCCGCGTGTTGGGAGAGAAGCGCCAGCAATAACCGTGTTGTAAGGTGGTGCCTTTTTGCTTAGCGATTTTAGCGGATTCCAAAACCGATTTGATGCCAGCCATATCGACCGCCATCGGCTTTTCTGCAAAAACGTGTTTTCCAGCCTCAACCGCAGCTCTGAGATGCAGGGGACGAAAACCCGGAGGAGTCGTTAAAAGCACAACATCAACCCCACTATTGATGACTTTTTGATAAGCATCTAGGCCAGAAAACTGTCGAGCCTCTGGAACGTCGACTTTACCGGCAAACTTTTTGAGATGATTCAATGCTGAGGTGATCTGCGGAGCAAACACATCACCGATAGCCCAAAGTTGAACGTTCGGATCCGCAGAAAGAGCTTGGCTCGCCGCACCGGTCCCGCGGCCGCCGCAACCGATCAGACCGATTTTCAACACTTTACTATTCTGAGCTTCTTGGGCGCGCAGCACGGTTGGAAATGACATCACTGCAGCGGCAACACTACTGGTTGCGAGAAAATGGCGACGATTCGGGGTTTCTATGGACATAAGCAAATTCTATTTGGGCGTTAAAAATTGAATTAAAACTACGTCATGATAGCGACAAACTTTCAATATATCGTAATGCAAACCATACTATCTGGATGCGCCCAGTTTAAGTAGCTCCAGAAATGTTGGTAAAATCTTTAAGAACAAGGAATTTTTTCCGCCACGTGAGAGTTGTTGGGCAACCAGATCAGCAGGTGCTTCAGGATCTGCAGGGGAAAGGGAGGTCAGATGATAATCGCCGGATTCAATTTCGCGGACGAGATGGATAGCGTTTTTCTCATGACTGACACGAACCGTGGTCTTTCCACAGGAAAGTTCCACCAATCCTATCGGCGCCGTATCCTCAGAGGATTCAATGTGAGCTTGTATTTTATGACCGGTTTTTGATTCAAATGTAAAATGGCCACGTAATTTCCAGCCTGCTTGGACTGATAGCCATGCCAAAAGCTGAAGAGCAGTATTGCGGTTTGATGGGTCGTGCCTGATGTGGATCTTCTCGATGTGTTCGAGCGCTGACTGCGCAACGATATCGTCAAACAGGCTAGCGATGCTGACTCGAAATTGCCAGCAACGTGTCCATGCCAAGTCTTGAACTACTAGTGATGGATTTACCGCAAGGGCTTCAAGAATACGAGCAAACGAAATCTGCGGTTGGCGCCACAACGAGCTATCGACAATAAGCCTATCCATCACGCTGGCGAGGCGCTCGGTAAAAACATCCGAGAGTTCGCCCTGCCACCAAAAGACGAGAGGCAGGTCGGAGTTGAGATGGGAGAAAACCGTGTTGCGGAAACGTCCAGTAACCCGTCCTGTCAGACGAAACGAAATTTGCTCACAACAAACCGATTTCTGGCCGTGTGAGAGATGACAATGTGCCGTAATCCATGCACGAAGACTCGCGGCTTCGTTACGGTCGATTTCCACAAGAATCGCGCGACAGGCATTGTCGCGAGTCAGTTCATTGATGATTCGAGAATTTTCTAACAGACTTCCAGATTTTTCTGAATAAACCACCAGATTCATCAACGAAGAGTTGGTCCGCGCTTCGTCCTGTTCCCAGAGTTTGCGCAGCTCAAGATCGATTTCGGAGATGGAAACTTCTCTTCCAAGCTCGGCGTATTTATCTGTAATTGTGGTGCTCATGTTTAGCGATAGATGTCTTTGCGATGGCCTATTTCAATTAACAAAACAACAAGCACTGAATCATGGATTTGATAAATCACTCGGTAATCACCCACACGAATTCGATACTCCAGCTCGAATCCCACAAGTTTAACGCTTCCTGCGGACCGAGGATTGGTTCCAAGCTTATCGATTGCTGCGGCGATACGTTTCGCAGCCTTGGCAGGAATTTTTCTGAAATCTTTTTCGACTCCTTTGGCGTATTCAACTTGGTAAGATGCCATCTTGAATCAATTTCTTTTTGAAATCCTCCCAAGGATAAGATTTTTCTTTTTTACGGCGTTCGATGAGCGCGGCTGAGTAGATGTCCTGAAGTAAATCTTCATACTCGCGAATCGGTAAAATCGCCGCGATTTTCTTGCCCTTGTTGTTGGTAACAAACTTTGTGCTCATAAAATCAAGTTAGGGGAAAAATCGTGAAGGCGCAAGTCGCCAAAAAGCTCACAGCCTGCGCCATGCGTTGCCGTCCTTTTGAATCATATCATCCGCTTCACGTGGCCCCCATGAACCTGCGACAAATTCAGCCATCGCTGGTTTATTGTCCGACTCATGCCAAGCGCGCTCGATGTGATCAATGAAACGCCAGGCTTCTTCGACCTCGTCGCGGCGTGCGAACAAGGTGGCATCGCCAGCCATCGCGTCGAGAATGAGGCGTTCGTAGGCTTCTGGGCTGCCTTTGCCGAAGCTTGTAGCGTAATGGAAATCCATTTTCACCGGCTCAAGACGCAAGCTGGTACCGGGGATTTTTGAAACCATGCGCAGGGAAATTCCTTCGTCGGGTTGGATGCGAATGACCAAGACGTTGCCGCCTGGAACTCCTCCAGGAAGCGCGCCGAATAGCACGGATGGTGCATCTTTGAAATGAACAGAAATCTCTGTGGATTTTTTCGGCAAGCGTTTGCCCATGCGGATGTAAAACGGCACTCCGCTCCAACGCCAAGTATCGATCAAAAGACGCACCGCAACATAAGCTTCGGTTTCCGAAGTTGGTGAAACGCGATCTTCTTCGCGGTAACCCGGAACGGGATTACCATCGACGTGGCCAGCCGTGTATTGCGCACGCACGACGTTCTCTGCAACTTTTTCCGGCGTGTCCCATTGACGCAACGAACGGATGACTTTCACTTTTTCATCGCGCACCCCATCAGCGGAAAGATCGGTCGGCGGCTCCATCGCAACCAGGCTTAGAAGTTGTAACAAATGGTTCTGCACCATATCACGCAGCGCTCCGGATTTTTCATAATAACCACCACGTCCACCTTCCATCCCCAAATTTTCCGCGCAGGTTATTTGGATGTGGCTGATGTATTTGCTGTTCCACAACGGCTCAAAAATCGCATTGGCGAAACGCAACACCATCAGGTTCTGCGCGGTTTCTTTTCCGAGATAATGATCGATCCGATACGTATCCGATTCGTTAAACGTTTGGTTCACAACTTGGTTCAAATGCTGTGCCGTTTTTAAATCTGTGCCGAAAGGTTTTTCAACAATCACACGCGCCCAGCAACCGGCTGTGGCTTCGTTGAGTCCGGCCTTTTTGAGATGCAGCAAAATGTTATCGAAAAACTCCGGAGCGGAAGCGATATAGAACAAACGGTTTCCTTTGCCGCCGCGCTCCGCATCAATCTCATCCAATCGTTTCGCGAGCGACGCATATCCAGCCTCATCCGTAAATTCGGATTGATGATATGAAACGCTGTTGATAAATGGTATCCAAACTTCCTCGTCGTGTCCGTTGCGGGAAACTTTGCGATTCAATTCCTCAAGACCTTTCCGAAATTCCGCATCGGATTTTTCGCGACGGGCAAAGCCAATGATATTCACTCCGGTCGGTAACTCACCATCAACGGCGAGGTTATAAAGCGCAGGAATGAGCTTGCGGTGCGTGAGGTCGCCGGTCGCCCCGAAAATAACCACCGTGCATGGCTCAGGACGATTGCGGGAAACAAGATCTTCGCGAAAGGGATTGGACATAAAACGGCTAGAGTTTCAGCGGTTCTGACCCCAAGGGAAAGCCAAATTCTGCGACATATCTGAAATGCAACTCATGACTCAGGTGAGTGAGACGATTCTAAACCTTGGAGGGCCTGCACTCTGCTACCCATTTCTTTATCAGCGACGACCAAAAGCGCTGAAGGCCGAGGTCGGTGCGTTTGGATTGCGACGTAAGGCAAAGAAATTGATGCCTTTGCAAAGCTGCGACATCATCGGGAAGATCATGATAAGGGCGAGTGGAAAGAAAAACACTCCGACGCAATAGAGCAGGAACGTTGTTTCACTGAGCCTCGGCGCTGCTTTGAGATCCTCATAACTCGATACGATGCGATTCCAGTCTTTCGGTAAACCGTTGATGGCCACGAACACCCAGTAGAGATTGAAAAATGGAATGAACATAAAGCCAACCGCTTTTCCAGGTGTTGTCTGCGCGCCGCCAGATTGAAGACAGGTCCATGCGCGATAAAGATTGATACAGAAGAAAACCCCTGAAAGCAGTCCAACGATGACACCAACTAAATAAAGAATTCCAGCAAATCCCACTTTCTCTTCGCCACCTGTAATTAAAATGACAAGTGAAAGAATAAACAAAACGAAGCTACCCGCAAACGACCCCACCCAGAGTCCGAAACTCGCGGATTTCATAGGAAAATAGGGATACGGTCCACCCACCGGCGCTACCTGTACCGCATAAGAAGTGGTAGCAACTGCCGTGGTAGGTCTGGCTCCGCCCGTAGCAAGTCGAGATCCTGGAGGCGCCCATGCAGCAGAAGTTGTAGCCACAGCAGCCGCCACGGGCGCGGGCGCGGGTGCTTCAGGAATCAATCCAGGAACTTGTGAAGCCGGCGCCCACTCCGCCATGCCCTCTGCCCAGACCATGGTTTCAGCAACGATGTTACCCTGTTGGGCATACTCCACAAGCTGCTGACCTGTGTAAGGTCCCATTTGCTCACCATTGCTATGCACGAACCATTGATCACTCATTGCATTCATAGCAATGATCAGCGACTGACGGTTTGACAAGTCTATATTGGAATCAAAACCCACACACGAAAGTAATTTGCTATTTCGTCGGAAACGTATAATCTCCGCCCCCTTTCCTGAATCGTTAGAAATCTAACATGAACTCCACTGAACATTTCACAAATCACGTGATGCCGACCTATGGTCGCTTTCCGCTAACGCTTGTCGAAGGCAAGGGAGCACGTGTGCGCGATGATGCGGGACGGGAATATTTGGATTTCTGCATGGGTATCGCCGTGTGTTCTTTGGGCCATTGTCATCCACGTTTGGTGAACGCGATCCAACAGCAAGCTGCCAAGTTGATTCATGTTTCAAATCTGTATCTCAATCAGCCTCAAGGACTTATGGCTAAAGAGATGAACGAATTTGAGGTGAAATTACCTGGCAAAATTTTCTTTTCAAATTCAGGAGCCGAAGCAAATGACGGCTTGATTAAATCCGCGCGTCGCTACGGTCACCACAAGCCACAAGCCAACGGCAAACCGCGCTTTGAGGTTATTACGTTTCAACAATCCTTTCACGGACGCACCCTCGGCAGCATGGCCGCCACTGGCCAAGCAAAGATACAACAAGGCTTCGATCCGATGTTGCCTGGCTTCCGCTATCTTCCGTTTAACGACATCGCCGCACTCGAAAATGCGGTCAGTGACGAAACCGTCGGTTTCTTGCTCGAACCCGTGCAAGGCGAAGGCGGAGTCAATGTCGCGACCAAAGCGTTTCTCGAGGCACTCGCTGACTTTTGCAAAAAACACGATTTGCTCCTGATGTTCGATGAAGTGCAGGCAGGCTTCGGACGTTGCGGCCAGGCCATGGCCTGGCGCGCAATCGCTCCAGATATCGAACCCGACGGTATTTCGTGGGCCAAAGGCATGGGCGGGGGAGTTCCAATTGGGTCATTTTGGCTCAGTGACCGCTCTATTGACGATACCGGGAAAACCCTCGCATCACTCATGGGACCTGGTTCTCATGGATCGACCTATGGCGGCAATCCTCTGGTTTGCGCAGCAGCCATCGAAGTCCTACGCGAAATCCGCGAGAAAAATCTCGCCGCCAACGCCCTCCACCAAGAGCAGCGGATCCGGTCAACAATCGCATCATGGAAATTACCTGTGATCACCGAAGTCCGGGGGCTGGGTTTGTTGCTCGGAATCGGCCTGCGCGCCGATCTCATCCAGACCCCAGAAGGCTCAACCCCTGCACTTACCATCGTCAACGCCCTGATGGCAGCTGGGCTAATCGTGCCTCCTGCAGGACCAGTAACCTTCCGTTTGCTGCCTCCACTCAATGTCACCGACGCTGAAATCGATGAAGCCTTGGCCATCATCCACAAAACCCTGTCCTCCTACGCTTAGGTCGACTCCATACCACAAGACCTTCAGACGTTTAGACCTTCGACCTTAAGACTCAGATGAAACACCTCCTTTCCATTGAAGAACTCAGCGCCGCTGAAATTTCTGGTCTCATCGCTAACGCCCAAAGCTTAAAAGCCGAACGCGGAAAACATGCGTCCCAACCACTCGCTGGACAAACATGGGCGATGATTTTTAGTAAATCCTCCACCCGCACCCGAGTGTCGTTCGAGGTCGGTATCCGCGAACTCGGTGGCTCTCCGATGTTTCTCTCCAACCATGACATCCAACTCGGTCGCGGTGAACCCATCAAAGACACCGCCCGTGTGCTCGGCAGAATGGTGCACGGCATGATCATACGTACCTTTGCCCAACAGGACATCATCGAATTCGCCAACTACTCCAACCTTCCCGTCATCAACGCCTTGACCGATGACGAACATCCCTGCCAAATCCTTGCCGATCTCTTGACGGTCAGAGAAAAAATCGGTGGCTGGGAAGGGAAGAAATTCGCCTTCGTGGGCGATGGCTTCTCTAACATGACTCGATCATGGATGTGGGCAGCAAAGATTCTGAAATTCAAACTCACCATCGCCTCGCCCCTAGCTTGTCAACCGCCAGCCAGTTTCCTCAAAACTCTCAACTACGACGGTTTGAAAATCACCACCGATCCTGCCGAAGCGGTAAAAGACGCTGATGTGATCAATACCGATGTCTGGCTCTCAATGGGACAAGAAGGTCAAAAGGAAAAAGAAGCCGAATTCGCTGGGTTCGAGGTCAACGCCCCCTTACTTAAATCTGCGTCACCTTGTCACATTGTCCTTCATTGCCTACCAGCTTATCGTGGAAAAGAAATTAGTGATGAGGTTCTCGAAGCTCACGCCGATACCATTTTCCAACAGGCCGAAAATCGCCTCCACGCCCAAAAAGCCGTCCTCGTCGCCCTCGCCAAGGCCTAAAAGTTCCACGTGGAACGTTTTTATCGCCAATTTGAATTTCACCGCGGAGACGCCACAGGTCGCAGAGAGTCGCAAAGGAAGGACATTGAAAAGTCTGTAATCATCATTAAGTCTCTGCCCATAACCATTCAGTTTAAGAATTAAATCTTTCTCCGCGAACCTCCGCGACCTCCGCGCCTCTGCGGTGAAAACTCTACCTTATGTTCCGCTACCCAAAAAACTACGATGTGATTGTCATCGGCGCTGGCCATGCCGGGGTCGAGGCCGCATTCGCTGCCGCAAGGATCGGAGCCCAAGTCGCTGTCCTCACTCAAAACCTCGATACCATAGGTCAAATGTCCTGCAACCCCGCAATCGGCGGATTGGGCAAAGGTCACATGGTTCGCGAAATCGATGCCCTCGGTGGTTTCATGGGACTCAACACCGATGCCACCGGCATCCAATGGCGCATGCTCAACGCATCAAAAGGTCCATCGGTTCGTGCCCCTCGCGCACAATGTGACAAAAAGGCCTACCAATTCCGCGCCAAGGCGCAGATGGAATCAACCCCCGGAATCGAGATCCACCAGGGCAATGTCGCCGAACTTTTAGTCGACTCCGAGCAACGCATTACCGGAATCCTAACCTCCCTCGGCATGGAGATCTGCGGCAAGACCGTTATCCTCAGTGCGGGGACTTTCATGCGCGGACTGATGCACGTGGGCTTGAAAAATGAAAAGGGCGGTAGGATGGGGGACGCGAGTTCGACGGTCTCCGATTCCCTGAAACAACTCGGCTTTGAGGTGGCTCGATTCAAAACCGGCACCCCGTGTCGTTTGCTGGGGAGATCCTTGGATTTTTCGAAATGTGACAGACAAGATGGAGACACTCCCGTGCCGAAATTCAGTTATTTGGCAGATACCATCACCAAGCGACCCGATGACATTTTCACCCTAAACCCCTGGGCCGACCCCGCGTTCCACGTGGAACAAATGCCCTGTTGGATCACTTACACTAATGCGAAGACTCACGAAATCATCGCTGGAAATCTCCATCAATCGCCCATGTATTGCGGGGTAATCGAGGGCACGGGGCCAAGATATTGCCCGTCGATCGAGGATAAGGTTGTGCGCTTTGCAGAGAAAGAAAGGCATCAAATTTTCCTTGAGCCAGAGGGTCGACACACCACCGAATTCTACGTCAACGGGGTTTCCACCTCACTGCCTTACGAGGTGCAGCTACAGTTTCTACGCACGATTCCTGGCTTGGAAAAATGTGAAATCCTACGCCCGGGCTATGCCGTAGAGTATGATTATTGTCCGCCAACCCAGCTGCAACCGACCTTGGAAACCAAGCGGGTTGAGGGTCTATTTTTCGCAGGGCAGATCAACGGAACTTCCGGATATGAAGAAGCGGCAGGGCAGGGATTGATCGCTGGGACGAATGCCGCACTGAAGGCTGCGGGTCAACCCGCCTTTGTGTTGGGACGGGAAGAAGCCTATCTGGGCGTGATGGTCGACGACCTAGTCACACGCGGCTGCACCGAGCCCTATCGCATGTTCACGAGTCGGGCGGAGTATCGTTTGCTACTGCGACAAGATAACGCAGATCTGCGCTTAACCCAAAGAGGGGCAGACATCGGATTGGTTGCTGGAGAGCGTTTGGATAGGCTACAGCTTAAAGTCGCCGAGATGGAGCGCGCCGTGAAATGGGTACGCCATACCTCATTCGAAGGAGTGAAATTGGATCAATGGCTACGTCGTTCAGATAGCACATGGGAGCATCTCCCTGAAAAACTGCGCAACGAGTTTTCGGAAAACGATTGGCAACAGATCGAAACCGATTTCAAATACGCAGGTCATCTTTCACGTCAGCAGCAGCAGATCGATCGCATGTCCCGTCAGCAGGAAAGACAAATTCCAACTGGTCTCGACTTCGATTTAATTCCAGCTTTGAAGAAGGAAGCCCGAGTCAGATTTTCAGAAATCCGCCCACATACCATTGGTCAGGCATCTCGTATTCCTGGAATCACCCCAGCGGACATTGCCATTTTGGTGATTTGGTTGGACAAACTGATGCGTGACCGCCCTGAAAATAACCCAACGCGGCTCTTAATCAAAGATTGGGGACATGAGGCCAAGAATGAATCATGAACCCCATGACCCCACCTAGTGAGATAGGAATCAAGGGATACCAAATCATCCGGTATCAGAGCAAGCAAACGATGGAACTTATTGTCAAACCAAG
>JAJTHK010000187.1 GCA_021298895.1 Luteolibacter sp. | reverse complement strand
TGGGACAGCATAGGCACGTAAACTCGTCATTCACTCACCAACTCAAAAAAACTCGCAATCGCCATCACCCAAATCGGACCATTAAGCCTTGTAAATTCAAGGCTTGCACAGCCCCGCGCTTATGCTGTGGGATACCTGTGGTTTTATTTAACATTCACGGAAATCAATCTAATGAATGCGGTTTAGATATTTTGGTTTTATTCTGATTGCTCCGATCTGTGTTGAAAATTCCAGTCAAATAGAGATACCATCCAATTTAGCTTTCCTAACTAATGTGGCAATCATTTTTTGGATAAGCTGATCGCTTTCAGCAATTGCTTTTTTTATACACAAACCTATGCAGCGCCGAATCGATGATTTTATCAGATTTCTTGCCGTCGAACGCGGACTTTCGGAGGCTTACCAAATATCGGTCCATCAGACCCTACAAAGCCTCTCCAACTGGATGGGAAAAAGCAAACTGGTAATCACTGAGATAGGAACCGATGAGCTTTCGGACTTTCTAAATCAACGCAAGGCCCAAGGCTTGGGAACATCCTCACGTCGCCTCTCAACTGTGCATTTGAAGATTTTCTTCCGTTGGCTTGCTGCCAAAGGCGATATCGGGATGGATCCAGCTGAGCCACTACAAGCTGCCAAACCAGAACGTAAATTACCATCCACCCTCTCCGTTAAGGAAATCAGAAATTGGTTAGAGACTATTCCAATAGATCAACATCTGGGGCGGAGAGACAAAGCCATTTTAGAGCTTTTCTATTCATCAGGCCTACGTTTGGCGGAACTTTGCGCAGCCCGCCTCGAATGGCTGGATGATGAGGAGGGATTTCTTCGTGTGATTGGAAAAGGTAAGAAAACTCGCTTGGTAAGGGTCGGCAGTGATGCTCTTCAAGCACTTGCCAATTACCTTTCTAACGAGAGACCTAACTTAGTTAAATCTCATAGTTCGTCTCAAATATTTTTGAGCGTTCGCGGTCGTCCACTCACCCCTGAGCGCATTCGTCAAATTGTCAAACGACGCGCGAAGCTTGCTGGAATCGATAGCCAAGTTTACCCCCACCTACTTAGGCACTCCTTTGCGACTCACCTCTTGGAGGGTGGTGCTGATTTAAGGGTCATCCAAGAACTGCTAGGGCACGCCGATATCGCAACCACGCAAATATACACCCACGTCAGTATAAAGGGGCTAAAAGACACACATCGGAAATTTCACCCGAGAGGCTGAGCCTTAACGAGCTGCCACAAGATCGTAACCGCGCCAGTCGCCAATCGTCACTTCAGCGAAACTGCCTACAGGAAGCTTTTCGTCGACCATCACCGATCCGTCGATTTCTGGCGCATCCCACTGAGTCCGGCCCACACCTTTCTGCTCGACCAATACGCGGACTTTTTTGCCGACCTGCGATTGATTCGTTTCAGATGCAATCTTCTGAAGCGCGCTCATTGCCTGTGACCAGCGGCTCTTGCGTGTCATGTGATGGAGATGGCCATCGAGCTTAACCGCACGTGTCCCTTCTTCTTTCGAATATTGGAAAACACCCGCCCGCTCAAACCGGAATTCCTCAATGAAATCTAACAACTCTTGAAAATCCTCTTCCGTCTCTCCAGGGAAACCAACAATAAATGTGGTCCGGATTCCCAAATCAGGAATACCTGCGCGCATACGGCGCAGCAGATCACGAATATAATCGCCACTCGTAACCCGTTTCATCGCAGTTAGCATTCTATCAGAAATATGCTGAAGCGGAATATCGACATATTTAGCGACTTTATCGCACTCGGCTATCGTCTGGATCAACTCGTCCGACCAATGCGCCGGATGCGTGTAAAGCAAACGCACCCAGAAATCGCCTTTGATTTTATTAATCTCGCGCAACAGCGTGCAAAGCGAATTGCCTCGCGATGAATCAACTGGCGAACTGGGATTGGGACGCTGTCCCTCCCATTGATCCATACCGAAATACGTGGTGTCCTGAGAGATTAAATTAATTTCCTTCACTCCACTTTTCACCAAAGCCTCCACTTCACGCAATACAGACTCCTGCGTTCTGGAACGATGCTGACCGCGGATTTTCGGAATGATGCAAAACGTACAGGTATGATTACAACCTTCGGCGATCTTCACATATGCATAGTGATCCGGAGTCAGACGGAAACGCGGAGTCGTGTAATCCGGAACATATTTTGGCTTCAACGTTACATAGTCACGAGGATCATTTGTTGCAGCCGGGCCTTCGTCCTTGGTCAAAACCGGAGCGTTTTTCTTGCCAAGTAAATTCTCGATAATGGGCGCAACTTTAGTGATCTGATCCAAACCAATAAACGCATCAACCTCAGGCATGATGCCCGGCAGATCTTTTGCGAAACGCTGTGATAAACAACCTGCGACGATGATCTTTTGCTTTGCCCGCTCAGGGTTTTCACTTCGTTCATTAACCGCACCAAAAATGGCATCGATTGACTCCTGCTTCGCCATATCGATGAATGAGCAAGTATTGACGATCAACACATCTGCCAACTCAGGATCAGGTGTCAGCATCATTCCCGCTTCCGCAAGATGACCGATCATAACCTCGGAATCGATCAGGTTTTTAGCGCAGCCAAGAGACACCAATCCTACAGTTGTTTTTTCCATACGAATGATAGTGAAATTAAATTTGTGGTGCGATGATCAGTTCATCACCAGCTTGCGGCACTACTGGGCCGAACCCAGGCATCGGGCTTCCGAACGCACCTTCTGCTGAAACATCTGTGATTTTTATTTTACCGAGGATTCCCGTGTTGCGACGAATTGCCAAAATATCACCGGCTTTAACAAGTTCGGGCATCACGACCTCAATGACAGCAACTCCACCAACTTGTGGATCATCTAAATATTCCGTGATCCGACCAATCAGAAGCGCATCGCGGATCAACCTGGCCCTGCGCAATTCATTGTCACTTTTTTCCAAATCTCTCTGACCAATGAATCCAGCCTCCTCTTTATAAGTGGCCGCTTTTTTTTCCGCATCCAACTTATCTTGGGCAAGGGCCGCCATCTCAGCTTCTTTTGCTGCAAGCTCGGCTTTCATTTTATCCACATTTGATCCCGATGACACCCCACCATTTTGAAGATTACGAAATTCTTGCATTTCTCTCTCAAGCTTGAAGCGCTCGTGCTCCAGCTTCAACTGATCGATCTGCCTCTGCAACCGAGCCACCTCTTCAGGACGCGCGTTCCTCACTCCCTGATTCATATTTTGAAAAGACAAAACCACTGCCGCAAGCAGCAGGGCAAATGTCGCTCCAAGCAAAATAGACATCGTGTTCATGTCGGAAAAATGTCCACAGCAAGGCATAATGTCAACGCCACGCATTTTTTATCGTAGTTAAACTGAATACTCGCCAAATCTGCCATATCGTCTAATGCTGCGGACGTGGATCTGTTCTCTGATATCCCGCCAAAGGAATCCAAGGCTCTTACCGTCACCCAACTGGTTCGTAAAATGAAACGAGCCATCGAGGCAGGTGTCGGCAAACTATGGATCGAAGGCGAAGTCTCCAACCTCAAGAAACAGGCTAGCGGGCACTGGTATTTCTCACTCAAAGACGACGGTTCACAAATCCAATGTGCTATCTTCAATGCCAGTAAAAAAGAGGGTTCCAAAGCCCTTGAAGACGGCTTGAAAGTCAAAATTTTCGCTGATGCCACAATTTACGAACCGCGTGGCCAGCTCCAACTCATTGTGGAAAAAGTCGAAACCTCCGGCCTAGGCGACCTTCAGGCGAAGTTTGAAGCCCTCAAACGCAAACTTCTCGCCGAAGGCCTTTTCGATCAAAGTAGAAAGGCGACTTTACCCGTATTTCCACGTACGATTGGAATTGTCACCTCCCCTACTGGAGCTGCTATCCAAGATATCTTAAACATCCTCAAACGCCGTGCTCCATGGGTGCAGACAGTTCTATTCCCAGTTAGGGTTCAAGGAAAAGGCGTGGAGCATGAAATCGCCAATGCCATCCTAAAACTCAATCATCCTAAATCCTACGGCTATCCAAGTTGCGACCTACTCATTGTCGGACGCGGTGGCGGCTCACTCGAAGATCTATGGGCATTCAACGAAGAAGTCGTCGCGCGCGCGATTGCTGCTTCCACCATTCCCATCATTTCAGCCGTCGGACATGAGATTGATTTCACCATCGCCGACTTCGTGGCAGACATGCGCGCACCGACCCCTAGTGCTGCCGCCGAGCTTGCTGTTCCCGATTCACTTGAACTGATCAATATTCTAACCAACGCCAAAAAACGAATCACGCGCTCCCTCATTCACGCCTTGCGTGAACCCACCCAGCGGATCGATCAACTCCGTGAATCATTACTTCAAATCGCTGAATCGTCCATTCTCACTCATAATCAACATTATCGCGAACTATTCCTCAAACACGATCATCTCCACCCACGAAGAATCTTGGATCGCAGAATAGAAAAAACCGTAGAGTTGCAACGTAAACTTTCCCTACTCACCCAAAGACAACTACTGGATCAAACTCTGAAATTAGAAAACTTGCAGAGCATGATTCGAACCCTCGGTCCGGACTCCACATTCAAGCGTGGCTTTTCTATCACCATGACAGAAGACGGTAAAATCATCCGTTCCACCAAGGACACAAAACCCAATATGCGCTTGCGCACCAAACTCATCGACGGAGAAATATCCTCCACCATCTAATGCATTTCTACGACACTACCGCTCCCGCTATGACTCATGATATTCTAAGCTATGTTTCCCTCGCATTCCTGATCGCGATCTTTTTGCTAGCTCTTAGAATTAACTCCAAACTATCTGGAGGATCTAACAAGATCACAAACCACACCCGTCCAAATTCCGCCATCAGCACCTCAGAAAAATCTGAATACCATGCCGAAGCCTCACATGGAACTCCATTTGAAGAATTTCTCAACGAAGATCCAACACGTCGCACGATGAGCAAAAAAGAACAATTTGCCGCCTACCGTGATTGGCGTTCCTCCAAGGGCCTGAACTGGAAATAATCTCCAGTGATTTATTAGATCCATAGATCCAAACAAAAAAAGAGCCCCGCACCTTCGTTAGAAGATGCGGGGCAAATACCTGGCGACGACCTACTCTCACAGGACCTATCGTCCCAATACCATCGGCGCTGCGTCGTTTCACTTCCGGGTTCGGAATGGGACCGGGTGGTTCCAAC
>JAJTHK010000160.1 GCA_021298895.1 Luteolibacter sp. | reverse complement strand
TGTCTTCTGCGTTTGCCTTTCATTTTTTTGTGTGTTGGTTCGGTTTACAGTCCGCACCCACACACCACAATCATAGCTTAGCCTCTGGCCCGATTTTCGGGGTCCTGCTCACCACGCAGAGCAATAAACTCAGCGCTCCCAACAACTGCATCCCCCGAATCAATACCAAGCGCTTCCGCAAGTTCTGAATCTGCCTCATCAACAAGCTATCTTTTCGCTCCAGCCAGTCGCTATGCAGCTTACGAATCAATGCCGAAAGATGCAAAAACCGATTGGTGTAGGATAAAAACAACAAACTAATCGCTGGAAATAACAATGCCGGGGTCGATATTTCCAAATGCATGGCCTTAATTAACAACATCTTTACCAAACTGACAACCCCGCTCTAATCCGAGAAAAAAGAGGAATTTAACCACGAATGGGAATAAATTCCTAAAATCGAGGAAGTTAACCACGAATTTCACGAATTACACAAATAGGAAAACAGATTAGCTGATATTCATTCGAAGCTGCTATCCATCAGCAACCATTCGTGATATTCGAGTAATTCGTGGTTAAATCAATTTCACTCTTCACTATTCACCATTCACCCTTCAACCTCCGCCCATGAAAAAAGCTGACCAAGCCTTCCTCTTCGAGCTCCTTGAAACCCCATCCCCCACTGGCTTCGAAATGCCGGGTCAAAATGTATGGGCAAAATATCTTGAGAAAACCGCCACCAAGATCGAGTGCGATGCTTACGGCTCCACTTGGGCGACTCTTGAAGGCAAATCCCCGAAAACCATCATGCTTGAAGCCCACGCGGATGAGATCGGCTACATCATCAAACACATCGATGACAAAGGCTTCCTCCGCATCGATCGCATTGGCGGCTCCGATGCTGCCACGGGTCGCGGCCGCCGCGTCCACATCCTCGGCGATGAGGGAGTCGTTTCCGGAATCATCGGCAACACCGCCATCCACCTTCGCCGCGATGAACTCGGTGCAGAAAAAGCACCCGCCGTCCACGATCTCTGGGTCGATGTCGGCGCGTCCAACGGGAAAGAAGTCGCAGCTATGGGACTCCGCGTCGGCCACCCCATGGTCTACCAAGACGGCCCGGCCGAACTGGCACATAAACGCCTCATCTCCCGCGCGCTCGATAACCGACTCGGCTCCTACATCATCGCGCAGGTGATGAAACGCATCGCCGCTTCCGATAAAAAACCCAACGTCACCTTGCTTTGTTTGAATGCCATCCAGGAAGAGATCGGCGGCAACGGCGCGATGATGGCGACGTATCGTTTGAAACCGGACATGTGCGTTTGCCTGGATGTGACTCACGCCACCGACACCCCAGGAATCGACCCCGCGAAATTCGGACTGGTTAAACTAGGCCATGGCCCAAGCCTCTCGCACGGAACATGCAACCACCCGCTCATCGTCAAGCGCCTGATAGAAATCTCCAAGAAAAGCAAAATCGATATCCAACATGAATCATCGAGCCGCTTCTCCGGAACCGATACGGATAAAATTTTCCACTCCCGCGAAGGCATCCCCAGCGCCCTTGTTTCCATCCCTCTGCGCTGCATGCACTCCGTCGTCGAAACCGCTCACCTCGACGACATCGAATCCACCATCCAACTGTTAGAATCTTTTGTCATGTCCGTCAAAGACACCGACACCTTCCACCAAAAGTTAGGTGCGTAGGAAAATCAATTCCGCCGCAGGCTTTGGACTGCTGCGGTTATCCGCAGCTTTTGGGGTAGACTCCGTAAACCAATTCGTTTGGTAACTACACGACCCAGCTTGAATCGGCTCATCCCGAGAAAGCTGGGAAGAATCCCAGCAGTCCAAAGCCTGCGGCGGAATCTAGCCAACCTTCCCCTTTAAAAAAGGAATCAACTCATCCACCCCGAAATCCGAAAGCACCTCGCCGTCCCAATCCAAGGTCGGCGCCTTGCTCTGTCCGGATAGAGCGACCATTTCCGCCATCGCCTTAGCGTTCCCGGAAACCACCACTCGCTCCACCTCGATTTGGTGTTGATCCAAATACTGCTCCACCTCAATACACCAAGGGCAGCCATTTTTCACATAGAGTATTCGTTCGTATTGCATACATAAACCCTGACCTAAATCCCCTGCCTTTTGGAAGGATAAATTCTAGGAGCAATAATGGACCGCCGAGTCCACTCGCGCTCTTCATCACGAAATCTTCTCCATCCCAGCGTGATGAAAAAAATTAGCCTGGGGTCCCGACCCCGGATCACATGACCACAAAATATTTCGCACACTGAAAGGCGTGCCAGAAATCAAATGATCACAGACAACCGTCGATCGTCAATCCATTGGGTTAAAGCGGCGTTTTGATTTACGATTGATGATTGTTGATGTTTGATTTTTGAATGAAGAGAACCCCATCCCAGCGGGATGAAAGAACTTAGCCTAGGGTCGAGGAGCACCGCGACAACCACCCTAGGAACTCTCCCCTAACAAATCCGCACCCTGAAAGGCGTGCCAGAAATCGAAACATCATTCACCTATCAATCCATCTGCGACCCGCTACCGGGGTCGATATTTTATTTTCCCAGTTCCCGGGGTGATCGTCGCTTCCCTCCTCAACCCCGCGCTAATTTCTTAGATCCCTGCCGGGATCATGACTGATCAGTGATATCACAAATCAAAAATCAAACCTCATCAATCATCAATCGTCAATCAAACCGCTTTATTCTGCCAATGGATTGACGATTTTTGATTAAGGATTGTTGATTTTTGAATGAAGACTTACCCCTCCCGCACTAACCAAAAAATCTCGTCTTCTGTCTACAAGTCTAGCGTCTTCTGTCTTCCCTACCACAACCCATACTTCTCATAAGCCATCGCATAAACCCCCATCAGGAAATTCGCGACCGCGTGCATCACCACGCAAGCACCTAAGTTCTTACTCCACACGCACAACCCATAGGTCAGCGAACCATATACCAACGCCCCGGCCCAATCGACCGGCGCGTGAGCGAACATGAAAAGCAAGGTAACGATGAAATAGCTTTTCCAATGCGCGCGACCGAACGGTTGCTTCCAATAATTCCCTTCCCAATCCATGCAGAAGCGCATGACAAAACCTCGCCAGAAAATTTCTTCAACCAAAGCAACGATCACAACGGCGCGCAAAAACCGCATGGTGAGTGAAACCCAGTAAGCCGCAGGATGCTCAAAAATCCTGGGATCGAAACCATCATCGCGCTTGGCGATCCCTAACCATTTCATCCAACCATCGGTTTCACCCGATAAACCCCATGCATCGTAGAGTGTGGTTGGGAGTAGCCAAAACCCTATACCCACCACACCAAACACCAAACCGATCGCAGACCATTTCAAATTCCAATCGAACGAAAACGATTTCCAATAACGAACCAGCAGTCCGAGAACCACCAGTGTCTGAATTGGATAAATCCACTGCGCGACATCGCGTTTCCACCATGGTGCATCTGGATGATCCCAGCCGATCAAACTATCTAGTAACTGCAGTACGATGAGAAACACCATAAACACTGCGAACGGCATCACGTGTGCCCTCGTCAGCCTATCTGGACGTTTCGGATCGGTTTCCATCCAGAAAAAGGGTTAGATTAAATTTTGGAAACGAAGCGTTGAATCGCATCCATCGCTTTGCGCAGATCTTCCATACCCGTTGCGTAGCAACAACGTAGGAAGCCCTCGCCGCTCGGACCGAACGCTCCACCCGGAACCGCAGCGACGCTTTCCGCTTCCAACAAGCCCATCGCGAATTCTTTCGAACTCAATCCGGTCTTGCGAATATCTGGGAAGACATAAAACGCACCACCCGGAGTATGGCAATCGAGGCCGATCTCATTGAAACGTTTCACCAAGAAATCTCTGCGTTGATGATAGCTATCCCTCATCATCATCATCTGCGGAGCGCCATTTTCTAACGCTTCAATCGCTGCGTTCTGACTCATGATTGGTGCACAGAGCATCGCGTATTGATGAATTTTCATCATCGCCTCAATGATGGGTTGCGGCGCACAGGCATAACCCAAACGGAAGCCGGTCATCGCAAAGGCTTTCGAGAAACCATGCATCAGGATCGTGCGCTCCTTCATTCCAGGCAACGATGCGATCGAAACATGTTTGATCCCATCGTAACGCAGCTCGCTGTAAATTTCATCAGTCAGAACAATCAGATCATGCTCGATCGCGAGTTTCGCAATTCCTTCCAAATCTTCATGACTCGCCACCGCACCCGTGGGATTGGTTGGGAAATTCAACATCAAAATTCGACTCTTCGGTGTGATCACTTTGGCGAGCGCCTCTGGCTTGAGAGAAAATCCATCTTCTTTGGTCGTCTCTACCGACACAGCAACTCCATGCGCCATCACAATGCTGGGTGAATAGGAAACGTAACATGGCTCATGATAGATCACCTCATCACCCGGATTTAGCAAGGCACGCAGCGCGATATCAATCGCCTCCGAAACCCCCACCGTCACCAACACCTCTTTCGCAGGATCGTAATCCACATCAAAAAATCCAGAGACATACTTGGAAATCGATTTCCGCAAACTCAACAAACCAAGGTTCGAGGTATAGGTCGTCTGACCTCTTTCCAAAGAATAAATCGCCGCTTCACGAATGTGCCATGGCGTCACAAAGTCCGGCTCGCCCACCCCCAACGAAATCACATCGTCCCGACCCTGCACCAATTCAAAGAAATCACGAATCCCCGATCTCGGGATCGATGCCACGTGGCGCGCTATTTTCGCTGTATAATCCATATAAAAGTTCCGCCAACCGCGGGGGACGAAGATCAAACCCTCCAACTCTCCCGCCGTCAATCTAAACACTGAGGGGCGCCGTCTGAGAGGGTTAGGATAATCCCCATTCCTCCTTCTCCATTCAAAAATCAAACCTCAACAATCATCAATCGTAAATCAAAACGCCACTTTAACCCAATGGATTGACGATTGATGATTTCCGATTGTTGATTTTTGATTTAAAGAATCCCACTCCCCCCATCACCCTCTCCCCCCATCACCCTCTCCCCCCATCACCCTCTCCCCCCATCACCCT
>JAJTHK010000105.1 GCA_021298895.1 Luteolibacter sp. | reverse complement strand
TCATCCCCTTCGAAGAGTTCGAATCCCTCAACGACGCCTTCGATTATTACCGGGATAATCGCGAAAAATCCGTGAAACTCATCACGACTGCACGCCCTGTCCAAGAATAGCCCAGCCAAGCAAACGCCCTGCTATTATTTTGGGATTTTTGACGGTAAATCGGGATCGATGATGGATGCGGGCAAATTTTAAACGGAGAAGAGGAGGAAACGGAGGTCACGGAGTAGGATTAAATTATGGTCTTTTTTCACCTCAGCGAGGTGGCAGAAATTAGCCCGATGGTCGAAGACCTCGGGAAATACGATCCAAAAATATTCCGCATCCCGCTAGGGATGACAGACGATTGATTATGCAGTTCTGCGATCTCTGCCGGGATCGGATATTTGTTTGGGCTTGCTCCCCCTGGGTCTATGACCACCGGGCTAATTTCTCTGATCCCTGTCGGGATCATGATTTCTTATAAACCTGACTCGGATCGAAGGAGAGGTCGGTCTGGGTAAATTTGAGGGCAGCGGGGGTGCCTGGGACGATTTTTCGGTAAAAACAGGAACCACGGCCAGTGTGGCAGGCACCAGCACCGATTTGATCGACCAAGAGAATCAGGGTGTCTTGGTCGCAATCCGTGCGAATTTCGACGATTTTCTGGGTGTGCCCCGAGGTTTTGCCTTTGTGCCAGATCTCCGAGCGAGAGCGGGACCAGTAGACCGCCTCTCCATATTCTAGGGTGAGCTTGAGAGATAGCTCATTCATGTAGGCAAGCATGAGCGGCTCTTTGGTGGTCGCATCAATCGCCATCGCAGGGATTAAGCCATTTTCATCGAATTTTGGTGCGAAATCTGTGGATTCCTCGATTTGGGCTTTGTCTTTGCGTTCGGAAAATGGACTGGGTGACGACATGGCGGGGAAAGTAGGTTTCAGGGCGGAAACTGCAATCGGAATTGTCGGTTCTTGGTTCTTAGTTCTTGGTTCGAAAATGCAAAGGCGCGCAGCACAACTAGGAACCAAGAACCAAGAACCAAGAACCAAGAACCAAGAACCAGGAACCAGGAACCAGGAACCAGGAACCAGGAACCAGGAACCAGGAACCAGGAACCAGGAACTTAGCCCTCCGCATCCGCCGATCTGCGTGCTGGCGCAATGGCATCGATGTTTTTCAAAGTTTCTTCGGAAAGGGCTGGGGCATCGAGGGCGGCGAGGGTGTCGTCGAGTTGGGCGACGTTTCTTGCACCGATAATGGCGGAGGTGACCGCTCGGTGTTTCAGAGAAAATTGGATCGCCATGTGGTGGAGTGGCATGCCTTGGGATTTCGCGAGATGATCAAGCGCACGGATTTTTTCCTGTTGGGCGAGGACTTGATCTTCTTGCAGAAAACCCTCAGCGCGAGCAGCTCGTGAATCGGCGGGAATAGAATCGACATATTTCGGGCTCAACATGCCTTGCGCGAGTGGAGAGAAAACCACGCAGCCGATTTTCTCTTGGTTGAGGTAATCGAGAATTCCCTCCGCCTCTGGCCAGCGATTCAAAATGGAATATGGCGGCTGATAGATCACGCAATGCACACCCATTTGTCTGAGAATTTCAACCGCCTGCTTGAGCATATTTAAGGGATATTTCGAGAGCCCGACATAAAGGGCTTTGCCCGATTGTACCGCGGTGGCGAGTGCCGACATGGTTTCTTCGAGTCGGGTGTGAGGATCGGGTCGATGCGAATAGAAAATATCGACGTATGGCAGGCTCAGACGTTTGAGCGATTGATCGAGCGATGCCAACAAATGTTTCCGTGAACCCCATTCGCCATAAGGGCCGTTCCACATCGTGTGACCTGCTTTGGTGGTGATGATGAGTTCGTCACGATGGTTAGAAAAATCCTCTGCTAGAATTTTGCCAA
Source organism: Luteolibacter sp. (assembly GCA_021298895.1). Classification (GTDB taxonomy): domain Bacteria; phylum Verrucomicrobiota; class Verrucomicrobiia; order Verrucomicrobiales; family Akkermansiaceae; genus Luteolibacter. The sequence continues at coordinate 13,907 of JAJTHK010000105.1, read as the reverse complement.
CGTTTTCCTCAGCCGATCCCGGAGGTGGGCCGTAGTTGTTCGCGAGGTCGAAGTGAGTGATCCCGCGATCGAATGCTCGGTGCATCATCGCACGGGATTCTTGGAAATCATCGACGTGGCCGAAGTTGTGCCAGAAGCCAAGAGAGATTTCAGGAAGGAGTAGGCCGGAGTCGCCACAGCGTCGGTATTTCATCATGTTACAGTTCAAGTTATAAGGATGAAGGGGTGATCAGTTGGATCATTGGAAAATAGTTTTTGTAGCGTGTTGGATCGCGCGTGAGTAGAGGGACTCCGAGTGCTGCAGCATGGGCACCGATAAAAAAATCGGGTAGAGGTGAGGTTTTTGCTCCGCCAGCTTCGCGGTATTTTCTGAAAGCTTGTGACGCGAGAAACAATGCTTCGCTTGGAAGTTCTGAGTATTCAAGTTCGAGTGCTTCTAGCAACTTATCGACCTCGTCGGGTGAGGTTTGTTGGTAGCAGAGTTCGGCATAGACGACGGGGTTGATACGGGCATTTTTGAATTGGCTTAGCGTATCGACTGACCAATCAGCCCAAACGGGATCGCGACGAACTATATCGAAGATAATATTGCTATCGACCAAGACGAAGGCTGAATCAGTCATCCTCTCTAAGTTCCTTCATGATTTGATCGGTGGATTTGCCTTGGTAGCGATTCTCCCATATTCCAACCACCGCTCTGAGTCGACGCCTACGCTCATCGATTTCTGATTGCTGCTCAGCCGGTGGTTGTTCTTCAATAAGGCTTTTAGCTAGGATATCACGTGCCTCTGCCTCCATGGAACGCTGATGGCTAGCCGCGCGGAGGCGGAGTTTTTGTTTTACTCCGTCATCGAGGTTACGAATAGTCAGGGTCGAGCTCATGTGAGAAATGATAGCAATGCTGTCATTGCTGTCAAGTTGTGTGTTAATTTAAGAACCTAAAGCTTGCAGCCGTTGCAGAAGCGGCGGGTGGGAATAATCGAGGATCACGCGGAGTTTGTGAGGGGCTGGGTGGGAGAGGTGGTCGGAGGAAAGTTTTTTGAGGGCGGTGGCGAGGGCTTCTGGGGTGCCGGTGGATTTGGAGGCGTAGGCATCGGCTTCGAACTCGTGTTTGCGCGACCATGCGTTGGCTAGGACGGAGAGAAACTTGGATACGGGTTCTAACAGAATCATGAAAAACACGAGTCCGGTGTGTGTGGAGATTTGGTCGACGAAAAACGCATCGTGGAGGAGACGGGCGAAGCTGCCGTTTTGATCGGTGGCGAGGCCGATGAGGAAAAAGATCAGAGCCATTTGGAGGATGCCGACGAATATGCGTTGTTTGATATGGCCGAGCTTGAAGTGGCCTATTTCGTGAGCGAGGATGGCGAGGATTTCTGGGGTGGTGGACTTATCGATCAAGGTATCGAATAAAGCGATTTTCTTATGTTTCCCGAAGCCTGTGAAATAGGCATTGGCTTTGGTGGAGCGTTTGGAGCCATCGATGACGAAGACACCTTCCAATGGAAATCCGCAGGAGATTCCGAGTTCTTCGATTTTGGTGCGGAGTTCTCCTTCAGGCATGGGTGTGAATTTATTGAAGAGCGGAAGGATAAATGAGGGCGCGAGGTAGGTGAGTAAGAGTTGGATGGCGGTGACAAATGCCCATGCCCAGATCCATGCGTTAGGAACTTCTTGGAAAATCCAGAGGATACCAGCGACGATGGGTAATCCGATGAGTGCAACGAGAAACAGGCCTTTGATGCGATCTATGATAAAAGTTTTCGGCGTGGATTTATTGAAACCGAATTTTTCTTCGATTCCAAAAGTTTCATGCCAATCGAAAGGAAGAGAGATCAGGTTTTGTGCTATAAAAATGATAGCGAGGAACAACATGCCTGAAACGATCTCGTTTTCAGAATGCGAGCGGACGAAATTGTCCAGAAATGGAAAACCTCCTGCGAACCAGAATCCGACCAGAGCGAGAAGTGAAAAAATTGATTGGATGATGCCGAAGCGTGCGTTGACGCTGAGGTAAGAGCGTGCTTTATCAAGTTTTTCCTGATCCATGAGCCCATCGAGTTCTCGAGGTGGAGAAGATGGAAACGTTTTGAGGTTCAACAGCGTGGCAATGAATTCAAGTTTCCAAAGAAGAAAAAGGGAGATGAGGATAATGAGGGACATGGTGTTTAAATTTCAATTCTCAAATTTCAAATTTCAAGGAAGAGGAAGAGGAAGAGGAAGCATCTAAGTTCTCCCCTTGTAACTTGAATTTTGGAACTTGAAATTTCAGCGTTGGATGAGGTTGAAGATGGGTGGTGCGGCTTCTTTCCATGAGAGGGCGACGGCAGCTTGGATGACTGCGTCTTCGTCGTCGCGACGTTGAAAGATGCCTGATTCGCGAAGACGGCGTGCACTAATGGTGAGGGCTTGGATTTCGGATGCGATGCTGAGGTAGGCGATAATGGCCGAGAATGCAGTGGCTAGGAGAAAAATCGCGATGGCGTAGGTTGGTGTGATACGTCCGACCATGATACCCAATATCACAATCATCGCGGTGAGCGGCGGTACTGCCATTCCGAAGCGACGTGTGCCTTCGCGGGAGATGGCGGATTTTTTGTCGCGCTCACGCCAATCGGCCAAGGCGGCTTTTCGGAAAAAATCAGCATAAGTGATCAAGTCTCTGGATGAAGCAGCGGGCAGATTTTTTTCGCCAAACGTTTTTTTCCATTTTTCCAAATCGCAGTTGAATGATAGTTCAGCGTTTGATTTCAACATGCGCAAACCAAACCACCAACGCACGGCAAGCGCGATGAGAATAGCTAGAAGTGCGATGACAATGAGGAGGCGTGGCACGGGAGATTATGGTTTCGGAAGTTGTTTGATGAAGGTATCGATCGCATCGAAAATCTTATCGGGTGCATGGTAAAACATATCATTGTGTCCTGTTTTTTTGATAGGCACAAAAAATTTATTAGATGCGGGAGAAACTTCAAAGAGTTCTTTTCCGTGTGAGAAGGGAATGACTTCGTCTTGTTCACTGTGAATCACGAGAAGCGGAGTATCGATTTTTGGAATGCGTTTGTAGTTAGGAAAACGATCGCCAGGAAAAATAGGATAACCAAACGCCACGCAGTAGGCGGATTTCAGAGGGGATATAAGAATGAGTCCTGCGGGTTCGGTATGAGATGCTAGCCAAACCGAAGGCCCACTGCCTACGGAGCGACCGACAATGATGATGGAAGATGCGGGGATACCAGAGTTAATGGCATAGTCCCATGTGGCTTGAATGGATTCTTGGGTGGATGTTTGAGTGGGCTTGCCGGTTGATAACCCGTAGCCCGGGTAATCGTAAGCGATGACTCCATAGCCTTTGCTCTTGAGGGCATAAACGATATCCATGTTCTGACCGACATCTTCCGCGTTACCGTGGCTGTAAATGATCGTCGGCGCACCAGGTTTTGCTTTCACATGGATGGCGGCTATAGATCCTGATATTTTTGAATCGATTTTGGTATAACCTCTCAGGTTTTCACCATAAGAGGGCGCAGGCGGCAGAAAAATCATGCGATCCGCACACGAAACAGCAAAGAGTCCGAGTAGAATGTAGATTGAGCCGAGAGACATGAACGGGCGTTTCCAGCTCCATTTGCCGATGAGTAAGCGTTTCCAGTTCATGAAGGTATTGAAGAGTGAATGATGAAGAGTGAATAGTGAAAAATGAATAGTGAAAGCAGGGCGAGTTTTACGAGCAATTACTCTTTAGTAATTACCCCGTTGGCTTAGACGGAGCGGAAGGTCGATAAGCAGATAATTAAAATTTTACTCTTCATCCTTCACTCTTCACCATTTAATCTCACGGCCATGGATGGCGCGGATAGCGACCAGCGAGTTCCTTTTTCATTTGTGGGTAGCCGTTTTGCCAGAAGTTCGGTATGTCTTTGGTCATCTGCCACGGGCGGTTATTGGGGGCGAGTATATGAACGAGCAAGGGAACTCGGCCTGCGGCGATGGTGGGAGTGGTTTGTGTGCCGACGAGTTGGGCGAGTTTTGTGGAGAAAAACGGGTCGTTTTCTGACGAGTAAGTGATTTTCGCCGAGTGGCCGGAGGTGAGGTGGATGCGCTCCGGACAATGCGTATCTAACAAGTAGCGTTGGTGTGAAGATAGCCAATCGTTGAGCACAGGCCAGACGGCGGCCTCTTTGATTTCTTTGTAACTGATCGCGCCGTGGCAAATTTGTGAAATAGCAGCGATACGATCGTCTTCGGTCCATGTCGGCAATCCGAGTTCAGGCATCCATTTCGAAATACATGTTAGGCGATGAGTGAATTGTTCAACCTGAGCATCCCAATTTTTCAAGACTAGCTCACCAGAAAGTACACGTTTTGCTAATATCTCAGCTGCAGCGTCGAGCGGAATATCGTGATCGGATTCTTTGGATTCAAGTGATAGGTCGCGGAATTTTTTCTGTTGGAGGCGAGTAACCCTGCGGCGTGTTTCATCGTAATTCGCGCCGTCGATGGTTTTGATTTCATCGGGGAAAAGTTCTTCCAACCATGCGAGTTCAATGGAGGTTGCGAGGCGAAGATGGGTGATCGTCTCGCGGGCTTCCACCTCGGTGATTTCACAGGCGACGAAGGCGCCAGAGTGTCGGGCACAGGAAACATCGTCGAGTTTACCGCGGCGATTCCCAACCAAACGACAAGCAAGGTTGCCTTGGGAGATGCGTACAGCCAGTTGATCGGAAAAGGCGGCGAGGACAGATTTTGCTACGATTTCTCGGTTGGCGTGATAGTCGATTTTTTTTGCAGCTGATTTCGGTAAAATATCTAACAGACGATAGAAAATCTGCGCGGTATCCTTGGATCCGCGGGCATGAATACCGAGATCGGCTAGTCGACGCGGATCGAAGTTCATAGCTTCAGCGGATTGGAAGGCGCGGTATTCGCCAGCGAAGTCGGTAGGGTCATCAGGCAGGATAAAATCTTTGCGACCTGTGGCTTGTTTGCCTTTTGTAAAAATTCCTTCGCCTTGTACGACAGCGGCGATGAAAGCGGTTTCAGCCAGGCAACCATGATGCAGGCCAGCGAGCAGAAGGCGAGCGAAGCGAGGTTCAAGCGGAATAGTGGCCATTTCGCGACCGATACCAGTGATATTTCCATAGTCATCAATGGCATGCAGATTTTGAAGAAGTTGGTTCGCGTTTTGAAGAGCGGTGGCAGTTGGTGGATCTAACCAACGGAATGTTTCAGGGTCATGAATGCCAGAGGCTTTGAGGACAAGAAGGGCTTCTGATAGATCGATGCGGTGAATTTCCGGAATCTCGAATGGATCGCGTCGTGCGTGATCGGCGGTGGACCACAGACGTAGGCATCGACCCGGCGCAGTTCGTCCGGCGCGACCAGCGCGTTGATCGGCGGCTGCACGAGATATTTTGCGAATGTTAAGAGTGTTGATACAGCGACGCGGATCGAAGTGCGAAATGCGGGCGGTGCCGGAATCAATTACGGTGCGAACGCCAGGAATAGTGAGTGATGTTTCAGCAACATTGGTGGAAACGATGATTTTAGGCCTGTTAGAAGGTCGGATCGCCTTTTCTTGATCGGGAGGTGGGAGAGAAGAGTAGAGTGGAAAGATGTCGTAAGACTTTGCTGCTGGAAGATGCTCGATGAGTTCGATAGCTCGGCGAATCTCATGTGTGCCTGGCAGGAAGATGAGGAGATTGCCGGGATCAGGGAGTGCGAGCGCATCACGTGTGAGCGCGGCGATTTGTTCCCAAATCGGAATTTCTCTAGGCGGCCCTGCTTGGCGGTGATTCTCAGGTGTTTTATGCGGGCGATGTAAAATTTCCACAGGAAACGTGCGGCCACCAGCTTTGAGTTGGGTGACTGGCATCATGAATTGTGCAAGGATATCGGTTTCAAGAGTCGCGGACATGACGATTAGCCGTAGATCGGCTCGTTGATTTTCCTGAAGATTTAAACACCGGCCAAGCGCGATATCGACGGCGAGGCGGCGCTCGTGAAATTCATCGAAGATGACTGCGGAAATGCCATCGAGTGTGGGATTGTCCCGCAGCATGTGTTGAAAGACACCATCTGTTAGATATAGGATTTTTGTATCGGTGCTGTAGCGGGTATCGAATCGAACGGCGTAACCCGTTTCTTTGCCGAGGGTGGTGTTGCGATTTTGTGCGACGAACCCAGCGAGAAGTCGTGCGGCCATGCGGCGGGGTTCGATGACAATGACTCGACCTTCGATTTCAGGAAGATCGGCTATCATGCCTGGAACCTCAGTGGATTTTCCGGAACCTGTTGGGGCAGTTAGCAGAATGCGTTGATTACCTGATGCCGCAGATCGGATGGAATCGGCGATTTCATGGATGGGTAATTTTCCTTCAATTTTCAAGAGGACGGGCGTTTTATCACTCAGAAAGGTGGATTTTCGAAATATGGTTTTAAAAGAAGTTTTCTTTTAGCAGTATAATCGTTCAGTAGACTCGTGTAATTAAGGGGTGCGTGGGGCGATCGGATGGTTTAGGAGTCTGTGTATGAAATTGCTGGAGCTAAACGACTTGGAGCTGGTTGGACATATTGGTTCGGGCGAGAGTGGTAAGGTTTATTTGGCCAAGGACAAGCAAGGAAATAAGTTTGCGGTTAAAGTTTTTGAGGGGATTTCGATCCATCGTGGTTTGTTATCGAAGGCGCGCAGTCGATTGCAGGACGGGGGTTGGCCCGAACGAGTGATGAAATTAGAAAAGCTAGATTTGGAGGGAAAGCCCGCATTTTCTGTGATGCCTTATTTAGGGGATGATGATTTGGAGAATGGTAAAAGGTGTTTGTGGAACCTTCAGGATAGATTGAATAGGCATCCCGGAGACGATACATGGAATGTGATTCGTGACATCGCAGATGCACTGGCGGAGATGCATCGCAAGCGGGTGGTGCATGGTAATTTGAAACCAAGTAATGTGTTTTTCGATGAGTCCGGCAATATGCAGTTAGCTGACTGGATGTTAGGTAACATGCCGGAGATAAGCCGGTTTGGCTTTTCAGATGCCTATTTGTATCAAGCACCTGAGCAATTATTGGATCCCTCTGGATTTTATGAAGAGAGGGGGTATCAATGGGATGTTTTTGCATTTGGGGTTTTATCCTATCGATTACTGACACGGAAATTCCCGCGTTGTGATGAATTTTTTCAAGATGTGGCTCCAAAATATGGTGAGGATTGCGACACCACGATACAAGCAGAGTTACCTAGGATTGTTAATGGATTGATGAAAGAGCCGCAAATCACATGGGCTGTGGAAACAGGGCATGTGCTGGAAAAAAAATATCGAGCATGGATTGAACAGTGCTTGATGTTAGATCCGGCGTTACGTCCGTCATCGATGATAGAGGTATCAAAATCGTTTTATGATGCGGATGAAGAATACACGGAAGCTCTGGCGCGGCAGGAATTGGTGGATCAGCGGCACAATGCGGAGAAAAGCAGGCGTAAGGCATGGCTCGGTGCTGGAATTGCGGCTGCGGTTGCTCTGTTGTTCCTTGGATCTTGGTTGTTTACTACGAGTCGATTAATCAAAGAGAAAGATGATCGTTTTTCTGTACAGCAGAAAATCCAAGCAGATATGAAAGCGGCTGAGGATGCAAAAAAATCCGCGGAAGATCAGATGAAGTTGGCTTTGGATGCACAGCTGAAAGCGGAAGATGCCGTTAAAAGTGAAATTGTATTGGGTGTAGAACGTCTCAAGGCAATGAATAAAATTTCGGATCAGTTGTTTGAATGGGGTATGGAAAAAGGGCGTGCGTCTTTGCCTGTTTTGGATGGGAGAGAATCTAGGCTCAGGATGTTAGAAGAATTTTACCAAGGATTTGTACAAACTCATCAGGGAAATGCAGATTTGGCCGAAGCGGTAGCGACAGCGCGTATGCATTTGGCGGAGATATCCATTTCATCAGGTGATGCAGCAAGAGCTGAAGAGCGGCTAGAAGTAGCGATTCAGGGATTGCAGGAAAGTAAACTAGATGAACCGATGCGGCTTCGGTTTGGGCGCAATTCCTTGTTGTTGGCATTATTGAAAGACCGAGTTGGTAAAGATGGTTTAGATGTGGATTTCAATCGTGCTCGCAAAGCCTTACAGGAAGTTATGGCATCAGGTGACAATGCCGCTCAGGTGCAGCAATGGCAGGCGATATTGGATTTCTATGAGGCTAAATGGATGGTCGTAAAGGGCGAAGAAACGAAGGGCTTGGACCAGATGAAGAAAGCGATTCGCACGATGAACGACTTAGCTGAAGCTAAGCCAGATGCCGCGATACTTAGCTCGGAGCTTGCTTTCGTTTATCTTTCATCTGCCACGATTTTGGAAGGGTTGGGAAAATTGACGGATGCTCAAGAGACTCGCTTGTTGGCGGTGGTGGAAATTCAAAAGCTATTAAAAAATGATCCGAGTAACTTGGATCTATTGTTAGATTTAGCGGGTTGTTATGGGGCGATGGCTGAGGCTTCGCTTTTAGAGGGGGATGTTGCGGTTGCGACTAAGCTTTCATCGGATGCGATGGGCTTGTTGGATCGAGTGTTGAAAGAGCGACCTGATTCGAAAGATGCGAATATTCGCAAAGGCACGCAGCTTGGAGTTAAAGCAAGTTTGTTCAGAGATCAGGGAAAATCGGAAGATGCGGTGAAATCGTTGGAAGAAGGATTATCGATCTTGGAAAAACAAGAGAAACATCCGATGCGTGATTATCGATTGGCTTTGCTGCAATGGCAGAAGGGAAAGATGTTGGGTTACTCAGGTAAGAAAGACGATGAGTTAAAATTGTTGATTGAAGCAGATGAGTCGTTGAAAAGCATACAGTCTCGAAATGAAGGGCCAGGGCTAGAAGGGTTGAAAAAATCTAGAGCTTATCTGTTAGGTGATTTGGCACATGCTCTTGAAATGGCGAAGCAGAATGATCGTGCAGAAGAAATGTATCGTGAAGCTATGGGTGAGTGGAATGAGTTGCTAAAACTCAGGCCAAATAACGAAGAGTATCGATCCGCTTTGGAGTGGATCCGCCAACGCGTATCCAAACTTTAGATCAGTCGATCTATTCTCCGCTGTCTGGATATGATCCAAGGATTTTCACCATTGAACAATGATTCGCAAGAGCCTCCAGTGCTTTGGAAACATTTTCATCTTCACAGTGACCCGTGAGATCAACGTGGAAGATATATTCCCAATCTTTCCGCTTCGATGGACGTGATTCGATTTTCGATAGATTGATGTGAAGATGCTCGAAGGATTTGAGGGCGTTCACCAAGGAGCCTGGGCGGTCATTGATCGCGAATAAAATCGAAGTGCGATCGTTCCCAGTTGGTGGACAGGTTTTTTCACCAATCACTAGAAAACGCGTGGTATTGGTCGCGCGATCCTGAATCGCGGTTTCTAACACTGTTAGTCCATAGATTTCAGCAGCGAGTGATCCGCCAAGCGCTGCGGCGCCTTCAGATGCTTTTTCTTTCGCGAGCGAAGCGGCTTTGGTAGTGGAGGAAACTTCAACGAGATCGGCGTGTGGGAAGTTTTTTAGGATCCAGTTCCGGCATTGGCCGAAAACTTGCGGATGCGAATATAGTGTTTTGATCTGTTCACGGGAAATACTTGCCATCAGGCAGTTTTCAATGCGGAGCAATATCTGTGCACAGATGTGTAAAGTGGAATCAACAAATAGATCGAGGGTGTGAGATACGGCGCCCTCAGTGGAGTTCTCAATAGGAACGACCCCATAATCCGCTTGGCGGCGCTCGACTTGATCGAATACATCCGAGAAATTTGGCTGGGGGGAGTAGTTGATCGAATGGCCGAATTTTTTGATCGATGCTTGATGCGTCCACGTCCCTTCAGGGCCAAGATAAGCGATTTTCAGATTGTCTTCCAATGCAAGAGCAGCGGACATGATCTCGCGATAAATCGCACGAATCGATTTTTCTGGGAGTCTGCCTTGATTGAGCGAAATAAGCCGATCTAACAAAGCTTGCTCACGCTCGGGTGCGTAGATTTGTAATCCATCGCGCTTTTTAATCATTCCAACTTCATGGACAAGATCGGCGCGTTGCGAGAGCAGGCTCAGAAGATCTTGATCGATCAGGTCGATCTGCTTGCGAATATCATCGAGGCTCATGATGCGTTGGTGGAAATAGATGTTTCGGATTCCAATGCGTCCTCGGATTCCATTGACGCAGCTGCGGCAGGAGTGCCGACATCGTCCAGTGCTAATTCAGCTTCTGATTCAGCTGCTTTGGATTCCGTCGTTGGCTCTGGGAGTTTGATGCGACGGAGTTCCGTTGCGTTCGGCAATTCGTCGATGCTGTTGATACCGAAGTGTTCGAAAAACGAATCGGTCGTTTGATAGAGTAGGGGTCGGCCCGGCAGGTTGGCACGACCGCCAATTCTAACAAGATCGCGATCGAGAAGTTTTTGGATCATGCCATCGCATGACACACCGCGAACTGCTTCGATGGCAGCTTTTGTGATAGGTTGTCGGTAGGCAATGATTGCGAGTGTCTCCATTGCTGGACCAGAGAGTCGCTCAGGTTTTCTACCGGGGAATAGATGACGGACGAAATCGCCATAATCAGGGCGGGTATAAATTTTCCAACCTTTGGGTCTTTCTAGAATCGTGAAGGCTCGTGCGGTTTCGGCGTAATGTTGATTTAGAGTTATCACGACATCGGTGACCTGATCCTCCGTGCATTGAGCAAGGGCGATCAACCATTCAGGCAATGGAGCTGGGGTGGAGCCTTCTTCGGCTTCACGAACCTGCACGTCCTCGGCTTCGGCGACGCGCGCGCGAACGAGCCGCGCCATGTCCTCGGACGAAAGAGGTTCTTGTGAGGCGATAAGGAGAGATTCTAGGATGGCACTGAGTTGCATGTCAGGTGGGTAGATTACGGAAGGCGAGATACATTTCAAGCTCCACGGCTTGGAAGGAAAAGGAAAGATATTTTCGGAAATATGAAGTTTCCCCTTGATGTAGGTAGGCTGAAGAGCTAATCCACCGCCCCTTCCATTGTGCAAAAGATTCAGGAGCTTTTCGTTATTTATTCCATTTTCCCCATAAACCACCCGTCATGGCTGCTAAAAAAACAACCAAAAAAATCGCAAGTAAACCGCCAGTCACCAAGGCGAAATCAAAACCTCTAGCGGCGAAAAAGCCTGTTGCCAAAAAGCCTGCGGCGAAAGCACCTGTGAAGAAGCTTGTTAAGAAAGCGGCAGCACCGGTGAAGAAAGCGGCTCCATCCAAAAAGCCAGCGGCTAAGCCAGTTGTGAAGAAAGCAGCTGTGACAGCGAAAAAGGTTGCGAAAGTGGTCGCGAAGAAACCAGTGGCACCAGTGAAAAAGGTTGTGGCCAAAAAGCCAGCATTGAAGGCGGTTCCTAAAAAGAAAGTTTCCAAGCCATCCGCGCCAGTCAAAGCGGCACCGAAAAAGGTCGAAGCCAAGAAGCCAGAGCTGAAGAAGGCCGGGGTGAAAAAGCCAGAGCCGAAGAAACCCGAGCCGAAGAAACCCGAGCCGAAAAAGGTGGAAGCGGCTAAGCCGGTGGTGAAATTGGAAGAAGCAAAGAAAGTAGCGGCTAAAAAGCCTTCACTGTTCAGCACTCCACCGCCAGCACCCATAAAACCTCGTTTTGTCCCGCCAAAAGCCGAGCTAGCGCCAAAACCATCCACCACCAGTAAGGGTCACCACACCCCAGCTTTCATCGATAAGCAACGCAAGCGTTTGCTCGATTTGAGAGATATTCTGGTAGATTCTATGTGTGGCATGACCCGCGACACCATTCGAAATGCTCCAGAAGGCAGCGAGGCATCCGGTAGCGGCCAGCATCAAGGAGATGCGGGTAGCGATGCCTATGACCGCGATTTTGCCCTTTCCGTTTTGGCCAAAGAGCAAGATGCCCTATACGAGATCGAACAAGCCCTTCGTCGTATCAAATCAGGCACTTATGGCACTTGTGAAATATCTGAGCTGAAAATCCCTATTGCCCGTCTTGAGGCGATCCCGTTTGCCCGTCTGACCGTGGAATGCCAAGCTCAATGGGAGAAAGAATACGGCAATCGCAGGTTCCGTCCTTCCGATGAAGTCGGCTTCAGCGGTGGAATCCCGCAAGAAGATGAAGAATCTGTGACGGTTTCTCTTGACGACGACGACGAATAAATCCATATCGCCCCTCCACCAAAAATAACATGCCACGCGAGATCATCATTCTTGAATGCACCGAAGCGAAAGCTGAGGGCAAACCGACTTCCCGTTACGTGACCACACGTAACAAGAAAAGCCTTCGTACTCCAGGCCGCTTGGAGAAAGTGAAATTCAATCATTTCCTTAAACGCAGAACCCTTCACCGCGAACTCCGCTAATTATCATGTCCGAGCCAAAGACTATACAACGCCGTATCAATTTTCGTGTGGCTAACCGCCAGATGACCCGCCGCAGACAGGATATTCCTGTCGAACAGTTGGTTCCTACGAATCCTGAAGTCCTAAGCAAATTCACCTCTGAAACCGGGAAAATTCTTCCACGTCGTGTCACTGGTGTAACTGCAAAAGTTCACCGCAAAATCAACAACGCGATCAAGCAATCCCGCGCGATCAACTTGATGCCATAATTTTGGCAGATGTTGATTTCACTCAGCATGGATAACTAAATTTCAAAAGCCCGCCCGAATCACCGGGCGGGCTTTTTGTTTACTCTTAAAACGAAATATAATGCAGGTTTTGCCAGATACGCAGAGCGAACAAGATCATCGCGAGATCATCATTGATCGAGTGGGCGTGAGAGAATTGCGCTATCCAGCGACCTACCTTGGCCGCGATCTGGCTGAGCAGTCGACCGTTGCGAAATACGAGATGACGGTGGAATTGCCCGCGCATTTGAAAGGCACGCACATGAGCCGTTTCGTGGATGTGCTGCATCAATACAACGAACCGCTCTCGGGTGCTTCATTGAATCGGCTCACCGCCGAGCTCGCCTCTCGCCTGGATGCTAGATCTGCCCAAGTGAGCTGCGAGTTTACCATTTTCCGCGAAAAGCAAGCACCGGTCTCCAGAATGAAAAGCTTGATGGATTATGAACTGGGGATCGAGAGTCGATTTTATGTCGATGGCGATCACGAGCTTTTTTACAGCGTGCAGATTCCCGTGGCGACGCTTTGCCCGTGTTCAAAAGCGATCAGCGAACGCGGTGCGCATAATCAGCGCGGCCTCGTAACGATTTCGGTCGAGGGCTCCGAGCAACTCACGTTTGAAGAATTGATCGAGCTCGCGGAACGATCTGCAAGTTGTGAATTGTATGCTGGCCTGAAACGTACGGATGAAAAAGCCGTGACCGAGAGAGCTTACGATCAACCCGTGTTTGTTGAAGACCTCGCTAGAAATGTTGCAGCCGGCCTCAAACAGCATCCACTCGTGAATTGGTATCGCGTGGAAGCGGAAAATTTCGAATCCATCCATCATCACAACGCCTACGCGATGATTGAGGGTTGATTCCTAGAATCGAAAGCCGAGCGCGCAGCTCCTCCGTTTCCTCTCTTGCCTCCTGTGAAGAAAATATTTTTACAGGAGCAAACCGAGATAACGAAGGGCTGGAACAACTTATTCTATCGCCATTCATCTCATTTTCTTAATTCTTAAAAACGATAGCTGGAATAATTTCACCACGTAGCTATTTATCTAATCACGATTATGGCGAGATTGATCACACAACTCATCGCATGGCTGGCTAAGAAGCTGGTCGTGTATGTGGTGATTTTTGCGGTCAGGGCGTTTGCTTGGCTGGGCTATTCTTGGACAGGGCGTGCAGTCGTGATGAGTTTCACGGATTTTTCGCGATTATCCCGGTAATAATCGAAGGCGTCGTTGAGGGATTCGAACTCTTCGAAGGGGATGAC
>JAJTHK010000145.1 GCA_021298895.1 Luteolibacter sp. | reverse complement strand
GGCTACCTGACAAGAAGCGGGGCCGAGCTTGGCGAGAAGCTCTTTGAGGAGGTCAGACTTCTTCTAAACGACACTGATACGATCCGGTCGGTGTGCACCGTCAAGCTCGCTTAAACGCACGGACTTTTGGCAAACAGTCTAGCTTTCAGGTATTTCGCTAATGCTGAGGGTTGCACGATTTGAATAACAGGCATACAAGCGGCGGTCTTTTCACGAACCAATTTCCCCAATATGAATCTCCCTGACAGCATACGGTTGAGTGAAAGCTCGCCGTCTTATCCGATCTTTGAAATTGATCATCCAACCTGTTCTGCACGCGTCGCGCTGCATGGTGCACAGGTGATTTCATGGCGGCCAGCGGATGAAGATGAGGTGCTTTATCTAAGTCCAGATGCGGTATTCGAAGAAGGCAAAGCCATTCGTGGTGGATTGCCGATTTGTTGGCCTTGGTTCAATGCCCATCCAACGAATCCAGAAATGCCCTCACATGGGATCGTTCGAACCCGATTTTGGAATTTCGTTGCTGCAAGCGAAAGCGACGAAGGAGTGACTCTACAATTTGAAATGGTCGAAGGAATATGGAGTGCGGTCGTTACATTTAAAATTGGCGAGGCTTTGGAAGTGATTCTCGAAACGCGCAATCCAAATGAAATCCCCATCGTGGTTTCGGGGGCTCTCCATCCGTATTTCGCGGTGTCGGATATCGAACAGGTTCGTGTCGTGAATCTCGATGGTGCGGATTATTTGGATACGGTTGGCACACCAACACAGCGGAAACAAAAAGGTGCGCTGAATTTTTCGGGAGAGGTCGATTCGATTTACGATAGTTCAAGCAATGTTTTGTTAGTCGATGATTTATCGGGGCGAACTTTACTCATCGAGAAGACGGGTAGTCCATCGACGGTGGTGTGGAATCCATGGATAGAGAAATCTGCGGCGCTAAAAGATTTGCCGAATGATGGTTATCAGAAGTTTTGCTGCATCGAAGCGGCGATTGCGAATGACAAAGCTGTGATCGTGATGCCGGGAAGTATCTACGTTCTCAGTATCAGAATAAGTGTGGAAGAATAAGCGACGTGGCGGCGGATTGTATCCGCCAAGCCAATTACAAAAAATAAGATAGAAATATTAGGCATGGCGGATGCAATCCGCCGCCACGATCAAATCCCCGCAAGCGCTTCTTCAAACACCGTTAGCGTATCATCCAGATCCGCTTCGCTGTGGGCTAATGATAGAAAACCAGTTTCGTATGGAGAAGGGGCGATATAGACACCTCTGTCCAAGCACGCCCAGAAGAACTTTTTGAAGAGGCTCATGTCTTGTTTCATCACGTCGTCGACATTCACGATTTCGCGATCGGTGAAGTAGAGGCAGAACATCGAGCCGACGCGGTTGATGCTGTGCGGGATGCCTTTTTGATTCATGAGGCTGCGTAGCCCGGTTTCGAAATGTAAGCCGAGCTGATCGAGACGAGCAAAGCCATCGGGTTTGCCGGAGGAAAGCTGGTTTAATTGAGCAAGGCCAGCCGCCATGGCGAGTGGGTTTCCAGAAAGAGTTCCTGCCTGATAGACAGGACCGATGGGTGCGACCATATCCATCACGTCTGCACGTCCACCGAATGCGCCAACTGGTAGTCCACCGCCGATGACTTTTCCAAAACAGGAAAGATCTGGGGTGATGTTTTCTAGTCCTTGAACACCTGCTTTGCCGAGACGGAAACCCGTCATGACTTCGTCAAAGATAAGCAGCGCACCGTATTTTTTTGTGATCGATGTCAGCAGGGCGAGGTAGCCGGGTTTCGGAAAAACCAGTCCGGCGTTCGCTGGATAGGACTCGACGATGATCGCCGCAATCTGATCGCCCATTTCTTGGAAGAGTTTTTCTAACGACTCAGGATCGTTGTAGGAAAGCACGATGGTTTTTTCTGCAAACGCACGCGGCACGCCAGCGGAATCTGGCTCACCGTGAGTGAGCGCGCCAGAGCCAGCGGCAACCAAAAGTGAATCAGAATGGCCATGATAACATCCATTGAATTTCACGATGTAGTCACGCTTGGTGAAACCACGGGCGAGTCGGATTGCCGACATCGTGGCCTCGGTTCCCGATGAAGTCATACGGACTTTTTCCACCGATGGCACCCATTCACAGATCGTGCGTGCCATATCGACCTCATAGGGATTCGGTATGCCGAAGGAAATCCCGTCTTTGGCGACCTGATGGATCGTGTTGGTGATCTCAACCGGTGCGTGACCCAGAATGTTCGGTCCCCATGAACCGATGTAGTCGATATAGGTTTTGCCATCGATATCGGTGATGCGGCAGCCTTTGGCGCGGCGAACGAAAAACGGTTCGCCATCGACGTTTTTGAATGCGCGCACTGGAGAATTCACACCACCCGGGATGTATTGCTTGGCGACGGCGAAGAGTTTGCTGGAGAGATTGGGCACAGCGGTAGGTTAAGTTTCAAATTTCAAAATTCAAATCTCAAATGAGACAGAGAGCTTAGAGACAGAAGACTGAAAATAGGGTAGGCAGGGACCTTTATCCTTAAAGGTCCGATTCATTGGGTAAGCCAAGATAAAATCTTATTCAGCAGATTTATCATTCCATGAACTGACGCGTAGGGATACGCGTCCCTGCCTAATTGACTTTTGGACATGAAGACTTTTGACTCTTCTTGTCATGAAACCTTTCCTCACTGTTCTAGCTGCGCTTTTCACCATTTCCACTGCCCTTGCGGAGCGAGTGGAGCATTTGGGTTGTTATGCAGAATGGAGTGAGACGGAAATCATTGTGGGTAATGCTTTGGTTGAGCGGAAATGGACGGTCCGAGATGGGTTACTGACGGCGTCCTCCTTGCGCGACAAAACTAGCGATACCGAATGGCTGCGTCAGCCGGGCCGGCAGCCAGCACCCTATCCAGGGGGCGAGCCTGCGAATGAAAAGCGCAAATTGGCCTTCACCACGGAGAAAAGAAAACTCAGTCCCGTGGAAGAGGAGTGTTTGTTGGTGAAACTGGTCGCAAGTGGAGTTAAAGATACCTTCACGTATCAGTTTCAAATTTTCCCTAAATCTGCGGGTGTGAATCTGCGGTTTTCAGGTGGTGAAGCCCCAGTGAGTCCAACCGTGGAAAATAAGGAAACGCAGAAACCCGATGGTATAGAACAAGCCAACATGGCGAAGCCGGATCCTAAAAAGCCCATCCAAGCGCTCGAAGATCTGATGCTTGCACCTCAGCATTTGCGTTACACTCAGGTTGAACTCAAAGACCAAACCGATCACCACGATGAATTGGTTTTTGAACGCGAATGGCTGCCCTTGAATGATAATTTTGAGGTCGCTTGCAACATGTTTCATGTGGAAAACCCAATGAATGGCAATGGATTGATCTTTCTCAAAGTTGGGCCGCTGCCACATGCGCGTCCTGTGAAATCCCCATGGGATATCCGCGTGGCAGGGGAGGGCCGTCGTCTAACATTTGTCGGTTCGGGTTACCCATGGACAGTCGTTCCTTATCAAGAAGGTCGCGCGGGACGCATCGCTGCGATGCAAAATTTCCAGCGCTGTCTGCGCCAATATCAACCACAGCGCGACGGGATGTTTCTTTCTAACACATGGGGCGATAGGAATCGGGATTCACGGATCAGCGAGGAGTTTTTGCTTAAAGAAGTCGAAGCTGGCTCAAGGTTAGGCGTCGATGTGGTGCAGGTCGATGATGGTTGGCAGAAAGGTAAGACGGGAAATTCTGCTTTTGGCAAAGGTGCGTGGGGAAATTTCCGTTCGGCGGATCCAGAATTCTGGAAACCTCATCCCGAGCGTTTTCCAAATGGACTCAAACCTTTGGTCGATGCAGCAAAACAAAAAGGCATGAAATTTGGTTTATGGTTCGGTCCTGATGCCGAAAACGACATGGCGAACTGGGAGAAGGACGCGGATATGCTGCTCTCAGCCTTTGATAAAGAAGGGGTGGAGTATGTGAAAATCGATGCCGTGGAGATGACAAGCCCCGCAGCTGAGGTGAATTTGGATAAGTTTTACAATAAAGTGTTGGAGAAGACCCAAGGTCGGGTGGTGTTCGATGCCGATGCTACGGCTGGCTTGCGACCTGGTTATTTTGGTAGCATACACGTTGGGCCTATCTTTTTGGAAAATCGCTATACCGATTGGAAACGTTACTGGCCTCACCACACTCTGCGGAATCTATGGACGTTGGGGGAATACGTTGATCCTGTTAGATTGCGAATGGAATTTTTAAATCAGACGCGTCACGCCGATAAATACAAAGACGATCCATTGGCGCCTGCCAACTATCCTCCAGATACCTTGTTCGCTAGTGTGATGTTTGCGAGCCCGCTTGGTTGGTTTGAAGTTTCGAATCTTCCGGACGAATATTTTAAATCCATACCCAATCTCGTTTCGGTATGGAAAAAAGAACGAGAAGCGATTTTCTCTGGAAGCATTATTCCTATTGGTCAAGTGCCAGATGGTCATGCATGGACGGGCTTTTCATCGGTCAGCCAAGATAGAAAGAGCGCGCGCTTGGTGATTTTCCGTGAGCTGAATCAAGCGGAGACTTGGTCCACAGAAATTCCTCTGCTAACAGCGAAGGACGCTAAAGTCACGATTCTCGGCGGCAAAGGCAGCGCCACCTACGAAAACGGAACTCTCAAAGCTACCATTCCGGATACCTTGCAATATGTCTTTTTGAAGGTTGAGTGATCAGGTTCAAGAGTAAAGACCTAGTGCTTCATCAAGCGAAAGCGTATCGTTAGGGCAGGCTTTGCGAAGCCGTTGGTCTTCGGTTACTAATTTTAATCCAAACATGCGAGCGAGTGCAATAAACCGAGCATCGTATGCAGAGAGGTTGTGATCGCAGGCAATTTTCAAAGTTTCCGTTAGATCAACAGGATGTATGTTAGATGGTGGAAAAATCGAGTTGGTATGAAACTGAATTTCCAAGATCGTTGAGCGGGGAAAAAGTCCGGCGCGCTCATAGTTTCTAAGCGCGTTGGCGAATTCGATTTGCCAACAATCTGGGAGATGCCAGTCAGGATCGTGCTGCAATAGCTTTAAAGCTTTTTCGCGTCCCTCGTGTTCGATCAGTAAAGGAATGATGAGTTTGGTGTCAGCAATGATCATAAGAATGGGATTAGCGTTGGCCTTCGTTCATAAACTTCAGCGTTTGCTTCATGGTTATGGGTCGCGCCGGGCGAAATACTGGGGGGAGGTTTGGGAGGTTGTTAGAATCATTCATTTCCAATCCCTGTAAAAGAGTAGCGATAGTTTCCTGATTGATGGAGCGGCGATGTGCTTCAGCGGAGGCTTTTAGTTTTGCATGCAGCTCGGCAGGGAGATTGCGAATGAGTAAATTTGGCATAAGCGAATGATATCACTATGATATCGTTTTACAACTGCCAAATTTGATCAGTCACACCAGTTCACAAGCCAGCTTGATCGCTGCAATCATGGAGGCGGGGTTGGCGATGCCTTGGCCTGCGATGGCAAAAGCGGTTCCGTGATCCGGGCTGGTGCGGGGTTTCGGGAGGCCGAGGGTGACGTTCACGGCTTCGTCGAAGTCTAACAACTTAAGCGGGATCAATCCCTGATCGTGATACATGGCGATGACGGCATGGTATTTTCCTTGAGCGGCGTCGCGGAAAATGGCGTCGGGTATGTGAGGTCCGGTGAAGGTGGCGATCTCAAGCGAGTTTAGCACAGCGATGGCCGGCGCGATGATGGTTTTTTCTTCGTTACCAAACGCACCGTTTTCTCCAGCGTGGGGATTGAGTCCGCATACAGCGATTCTTGGTTCAGCTACGATTCTTTTTTTTCTAACAAATTCTGCCGTGAGTTTGCCGATGGAGATGATGCTTTCTTGAGTGAGCGAGCGCGGGACATTGGCAATGCCGATATGGATCGTGGCGAGGCCGACGGTCAGGGTCGGTCCCGTGAGAAGCATTCCGGTTTCACTTAGGCCAAAGGCGTGGCTGTAAAATTCTGTCTGGCCGGGAAATGGAAATCCGATCGATTGCAGGCCTTCTTTGGAAACGGGTCCAGTGACGACTGCTGCGGCGTCGGTTTCGCGGAGGCGGCGTGCTGATTCTTCAAGGGCGTTCAGCGCGGCTTGGGCGGACTCGCGGGTGGGTTTTCCTGGGGTCCCAGCAGAGCGGTCGCCGATCACATGGAAATCAAAGCCAGCAGGGAGCTGGCCGGAAGCGAGGGCGGCATCGATCACTTCTGGACCGATTCCAGCAGGGTCGCCAAGGGTGATAAGAATTTCGGGCACGGAATAGAGATGAACGTTGAAACGCGCGGCTGCAAGTTGGAAGCTTCGGCAGGATGTTGAGCGAGGAATTTAAAAATAGGTTCGGAGGAATTGCACGCCTTTACGGAGAGCGCGCTCTGGAGAGCTTTTCTCAAGCACGCGTTGTTGTGGTTGGGATAGGTGGGGTCGGCTCATGGACGGTCGAGGCTCTGGCGCGATCTGGAGTGGGTAAAATCCGCATGGTGGATTTAGATGAAATTTGCATCACCAACGTGAATCGTCAGTTGCACGCGATGGATGGTCAGATCGGGAAACAGAAGACAGCCGCAATGGAGGAGAGGGTTCGTGCGATCAATCCTCAGTGTGAGATCGAAGTAATTGAAGGATTTTTCACCGAACGCTCTATAGAAGAAGTATTGGGTGGTGAGGTGAATGGCGTGATAGATGCGATCGATAGTATGCAGCACAAAGCCCTACTTATAGCTGAATGCAGAAAGCGCGGTCTGCCAGTGGTGACTTGTGGTGGGGCTGGGGGACGACGTGATGCGACGCGGATCAGTGTGCGGGATCTGGCGTTTTCTGGGAAGGATGCGCTGTTGCATCAGTTACGAAAAAACCTGCGCAAAGATCATGGATTTGATGCGGTGCCGATGGGGGCGAAGCCTAAGGAGATGGGGATACGAGCGGTGTTTTCAGATGAGCCGCCCATCTATCCAAGCGGTGATGGTGAGGTTTCCTGTGAGAAACCCGAGGGCGCGGATATGCGTTTGAACTGCGCCACAGGTTACGGAACCGCAACGCATGTCACGGCGACATTCGGGGTCGTAGCTGCGGGAGAGATATTGAATTTATTGGCTTAGACTGGTTGCTCATTCGCGTCAATTTAAGCACATAAGTCACTTATTCTCATAGATTTACAAAAATAAAGTTTGACAAGTTATTGAGGTCGGCAGGCTTGGTATGTTCAGAAACCATACCCAACCAACAGCTTTAGCTGTTGGCACTTTTGC
>JAJTHK010000071.1 GCA_021298895.1 Luteolibacter sp. | reverse complement strand
TTGAGGATGTCACCCCCGACGGAGCAGAGGCAGGCAGCGATAACCTCTGCAGAGGTAGATAATTCTTTGGTCATAGTCATAAACGTCGTAGGCTGGCGACTTACGACGTTTATGACTAGAGGGGCTTCGTAGGACGCTTACTCTTAAAGCCTCATTTTCAGGCTCTCCCCGGTGTCATTCTACTTGGCGCAATGCGCACCGCGTTTACGAGTTACGATGTGCTTGCATTGGCATAGCGTCGGGGGTAAATACTGCCGCCTCACACCAAAATTAGGTCCCGTGGTCCAATGGATAGGACGATGGTCTCCGAAGCCGTAGTTGCGCGTTCGATTCGCGCCGGGACCATTTGGCTTAATCTCTTATAGAATATAGGAAAATAGAGGAATATGCCTCTTAAATCGAGTGATTTACTGAGGCTCGAAATGTACAGAAATGCGCTAAAATGCCTCAAAATGAGGTCGAAAAGTGTTACAAAGTGTTACAGAAAATTAGTTCATTCTGTCTTATGCTTCTCAATCCACTCACCGATCATCTTCCGCCTGAAGGCCGAATGCTTTCCCAACAACGCCGGATCGTGGCCAAAGTGGATTAACTGATGGCCTTAGTGGGCAAGTTGGAAGCGTGTTAGACGACCTTCCACGCCAACGCCAAGAACCTCCTCGACGCCGAACTCAGTGTCTGTTGAACTCAGGCTCACTTTTCAATCTCGGAAACCCTTATGAGCTATTACGAAAATATCTACAACGACTTACCACTTCGCTGTGCCAGACTATGGAAGAAAATGCGCAAACAAGCAGAGGAGCAGGAGCTTGACGTTACTTTCATGCTCATGACCGCCGCCGCAGGATTCGCCGCGCCATTTGAACACCTGAAGATCCAGTCAGGCCAAGCCAAAGACAATCGGAACCACCCAGCATTCAAAGACTTTGATGAATCCCATTACAAAAAAGTCTTAAGTATAATGGAAAAGGCTTTTAGTTGCCCTGTTGAGGAGAGCTCCCTGTTCGTAGGTTCTCGTTTAGATGAGTGGTTCTATGGAAAGACCGATAGCATCGAAGAGATCAAAGATCTCGTGGAAACCAAGTTTTGTGAGGGAGAAGGCCTGAAGCACCTGAAATCTCGTCATGCCATAAAGATCCTTCGCAACGCAATCGCCCACAACAATATCTACGCCTTCAATCGGAACACCGCATCAGAGATCGACGAATTGGCTTTCTTCTCCGAGATCCGCAAAAAGAACGAGGAGACACAGAAATCCGAGGTCCACGGCTACGAAGTTCTGTCAATGCCTGCTCAAGGCTTTGGGGGTTTTCTAGACGCATGGTTTGCCTTGTTGAAACGATCTAGCCCAAAGGCCGCTTTACTAAGACTGGCAGTCCCCATAGCATTAGAGGAGATTGATGATCAAGCCGCAGCATAGACGCGTTGGTTTTTATCCGGCCAGCGCCAGAGACTACCTTGAGCCACTGCAAATGCTCAAGGGCTGGGTGGATAAGATGGTTTTCTGCGATATTAAATGCTCTCCACGAAATAGCCGTGAGTTGGCAGAATTAAGGAAGACCGCAATGGACAATGATCTGCCCGAACCCAGTTTTTTCTTAGGTGATGCCCTGTTCGCTATGGAGTCTCTGCGTCCCGTCGACTTGTTTTTTCTTCGCAGAGATTCAGATGGTGAAGGTGGTAGCGAGCTCAACCTGCTGGGTCCGGATAAACTCCCAATGGTGCTCAACCTGATTAACCTAGGTGGTCTGTTAGTCACGGATGCAAAAAACGGAAGAGATTGGTTTGCCGACTTCATGGTTGGCAAAATTTCGTGTCTTCAGGCAGGGAGTAAGGAAATCAGGCTCGCAGAGGTTCAGCCTTGGAGAGAACACGGCCTTCAGGCGTTCAACGTCTTGTGAGTTCACATATTTTAATCCAAGACTTTGACTTACGGTGTCCTGAGACCGACGCTAGGTAGCTGCCTGTGTCTTTAGACCTCGTCAACCTCCTCAATTTCCGCGTCTTCCAGAGTGCCGATAAACCCCTCCCCTCCATCATCATAGAGCACCCGCAATGCCCCATCGAGACCACCTGAGAAAACCCAGTAATCCTGATATTCTTTGCCCTCGTAAGTATACCCCTCACCAAACTCAGAAAATTTCTGCCCGGCCAAGATCGACTCCCAGTCCCCGGGACTGAGAATAATTTCCTTCCAGTCGTCCGGCCAATAGACCGAGACCCGCACACGTTTTCCTTTTCTGGGTAATTCCATGGTTATTGTACCTATTCATTCAGGTTTGGTGTTCGACAGAAAGTAATCTTTTTTTCATTCAATATGGATGTAAATTGGTTGGCCTTGATCGCAAAGAATAATTCCACGGGGTTCCAGGCTGGTTTGTAACATTCGAGAACAAGTTCGTCGTATTCAAAACGAGGCTTTTTTGAAGCCCGCTTGCCTATTCTGAGAATCTAGGCAGGCTGTATCGACCTCCATGAGTTCGGCAAAAAAACGAAAGAATCGACCACGTATCCCCCGCGAGGATGCCGAACCACCACCCCAACTGCCTCCGCGTCCTGAATATCTGCAAATCGCACCCGGTCAAGTGATCTGGCGCAACTCGATTCAGCCGGATCCCGAGCAGCCCTTCCGACAGGTGACCTGGGATGTTAGATTCCTTGAGAATCGAATCACTATCCATGCCGATCTCGCTCACGAAGGTGAAATGCGTGAATTGGATTTTCGCGAAGTTAGGAGCAAGCTAGACGAAATCTTAAATTCCAAAGAGATGGCCGTAGACAGCGTGGGATGGCACATGGAGCGCATTCGCCAATCGGTATTTTGGCAGCGTATTCCTGAGCCATCAGGCGATCATCTAGATCCCCCATATTACGATGGCACTATCGGAAGCTGGTCATTCGCGTTATTGCAGTCGAAAGAGAGTGCAAATCTACGCCAGTGGGTAGGCCATCCGGTTCTGCGTCGCGCCTCAAATGAAATGTATCTAATGCGCCAGGATGAGCGGCAATGGGTGAGTTACGCCCGGAAAAATTCCGAATGGGCCGGTTTTCTCTCTCTGGATGAAGATTTGTGCGGGTGCTTCGGGCCTGCGGTTTGCCGAATGCGCCTCCTGCATTACTGGCAAATCCCGGAATGTCGTCAGTTGTTTTTGACATCGGAAAACTTCACGATTTTATTTTGTGGCGTTGGGCTATTATCGGAGCTGGAAGACATAAATGATGGTGAATGGAAGGAAACTGTCACCCGCCTTGCACGTCTATCTCGCCGTGAGCTGATGGGACATATCGGGCTGCCACCCACTGATGAGGTCGTTCAATTATTCTCACGCATCAAATCTAGTGAGATTGTACCTCACTGGCCTTTGATCCAACAAGTCTTCAATAATCCGCTTGCAGTCGAGCGCCTTTCGGAAACCACCTGTGGCATCGATGTAATGATGCTAAGAATCTGTCCACTTGAAGACTTTCCACTACACTGGCCACTCTTCCGTCAGCTATGTAGAGAAGGAAAAAATTCTAACTTTGCTCTGAGATCCATTAACTACTCGATCGACTTTTTTTCAGACGACCCGATCAGTCAACGTATTCTGAAATCTTATCTTAGCGCACGTAGCGTTGAAGAGATTCAGAGCACAAATCGCGTCGCTAACTGGCTTCGCCGGGACTGGCGCGATCTCTTCCAACCTGGCGTCCAAGATGCACTTGATAAACTTAGCCCTCCACTGCCCGAAACGGAATCCATCCGTTTGTTGAACCGTCCTTTGGATCTGATTGCCATTGGAAATACACACGATCTCTGCCTCGGAAAACATCTGAGAAGCATCATCGAAGGGAAATACGCTCTCTACAAAATCCTGCACCAAGAAGAGTTTGCGCTCGTTGGCATTCAAAGAGAAGGAAACGAGCCTTGGCAGATCGACCAGATAAAAGGAAAGGAGAACACCGAGCCATCCGAAGCGATAAAGGGCTTGATAGGACAGTGGGCTATGAATTTCACAGAAACGCCCGGATAAGTTTTAGTTACTTGGATACAAGTGATGATGAAAGGAAAATGGAGCTTAATAGTTGGGAAAACGCATCGTGAGAAGTGAGGCATAAAAAAGCGGCGATACCCGAAGATACCGCCGCTTAGTGACTGAATCAATTTACAGATTCAGGAATTGTTGACCGCCTGGACCAGGGCAGGGTAGTCCATCCGGGTGAAACACCAGGAAGGGGTTGCCTTCGATCCAACGGTTAATAATCGGGTTGAATACCCGTCTGCGGATTATGATATGCCGTCCGCAATAGCGGCATTTGTTGTGGTTTTTAGCCATTTGTGCAGGGCGTTTGCTTGGCTGGGCTATTCTTGGACAGGGCGTGCAGTCGTGATGAGTTTCACGGATTTTTCGCGATTATCCCGGTAATAATCGAAGGCGTCGTTGAGGGATTCGAACTCTTCGAAGGGGATGAC
>JAJTHK010000087.1 GCA_021298895.1 Luteolibacter sp. | reverse complement strand
GTGGAAGCAGCGAAGCTCGTGCATGAACTCGCCAAACTTACGTCAATCAGGCTGTCAAGATGAAGACCGCCGCGCCCGAAGCCATCACGATCGATGCGGAACCCATAATAAATAAGGGTCACAAAAAGTGAAAAGTGTTCAAGATCATCACGGCCGCCTTGCTGGCTTCTTTCCTCTCAATCGCCCTAGCCGATGAAATCAAAGGCAGGGTGGTAAGCGTTGCCGATGCCGACACGATCACCGTTCTCGACGCAGCCAATACCCAGCACAAGATCCGCTTTGAAGGAATCGACGCGCCGGAGAAAGGGCAGGACTACGGCACGAAAGCAACCGAAGCACTCAAGGCAGCCATCGGAGGAAACCCCGTGCGCGTGGTTACAACGGAAAGGGACAAATACGGGCGCGAGGTTGGAACAGTTTTTGCCGGAGATCGAAACTTGAACTCATGGCTAGTTGAAAATGGCTGGGCGTGGCATTACAAAAAGTATTCGACCGATGCCAAACTTGCAGAGCTTGAAACGAAGGCGAGAGCCGCCCGTGTCGGGCTTTGGGCAGATTCTAAAGCACCGATTGCACCTTGGGACTTCAGAAGCCTCCAGAAGCAGCAGAGAGCCGTAAAACAGGGTGATGCCGTGCCGCTGGGGTATTGGCTCAACACTTCATCCAAATCGCGGCACAATTCGACGTGCAGGTATTACAAGAACACCTCAAAGGGCAGGACTTGCGAAAAGGACGAGGGTAAGGCTTGCGGGATTTGTGGGGGATAAAACAGACCGCCCCTAGGCTTACGTCCCCCCCGGGCTTTCGACCTCGGGGGCGGTCTCACCGCAAGCGGCGGGTGAGAGGTAGATTGACCGATGCGAGATTGCAAGATCGATGCGAAAAAAAACGTTAGATCCAAAAATTTAGAGGCACCATTTGGGCACCTCCTCTTTTTTCTGTTAGGCTTTTTTCTGTTAGGCTTTCGCCTATAGCCCTTTATTTAAAAGGAATACCGCCGACCGGACTCGAACCGGTACTCCGTTGAAGGAAACGGATTTTAAATCCGCAGTGTCTACCATTCCACCACGGCGGCATTAGATGTTTGCTGAAGCGGGGGAACTCAAGCGGCTTTTTTGGGATTCGTCCAGCAAAGTCAGTTGGGATTTTGAAATGATTCTGAAAACCTCGTGTGGTGAAAAAACTACCGAATTAAGATTCAGGCTCAGTCACTTCTTTGTAAGCGAAGGAAACGCTGCCCTCTTGACGTGATTCAGGCGGCGGCGGATTTTTCGCGGCGGGCGGCGGCCTTGCGGGCCGGGGTGAGGCTGGCGATGATTTCCGGATCGGTCTCGCCGGGGAGGCGGGTGAGGAGTTCGCACAGGTATTCTTCCACCGGGATGCCATGCCTCCGGCAGTTTTCAACGAGCGTGTAGATCACCGCCGCATTGTGTCCGGCATGTCGCGATCCGAAGAAGAGCCAGTTTTTCGCTCCGAGTTTGAGAGGCCTCACGGCGTTCTCGGCGAGGTTGTTATCGATCTCAAAGTGACCGTCCTCAAGATACCTTGCCAGGCTCGCCCAGTGACCGAGTCCATAAAAGAGGGCTTTTCCCATGAGGCTCGCAGGGCGGTGTTTGGCCTGCGTTACTTCCATCACTTCGCGGATGCGCCCGACGATGGCGGCGCTGCGTTGGGCGCGTTGCGAGTAGCGGAGTGCCGGTGTCGCGCCCGCCGTGCGCAGGTCGGCTTCGATGCCGTAGAGTTCTCCGATGAGGCTGAGGATTAGTGCGGCGTCTGGATCGGGGCCGGCATCAAGCACTTCGACGAAGTTCCTGCGGATGTGTGCGAGGCAGGCCAGCAGCTTCACGAGCGCGTTGGTTTTGGCGTAGGTTTTGTAAACCACGTAGCCGTCACACTGGATGTCTCCGGAGAAATTCCTGCCGATGATTTCGATGAGTTGCTCGCAACCCCGCCCGACTCCCCAATGGTAAAAGAGGCCACCTTGCGGATCGCTTGCGACCCACATGTACCCGCGCGATGCTTTTCCGCTACCGGGAACGAGGTATCGCACCGGGGTTTCATCAATCTGGAGGTAGCTTGAGGCGAGGGTTTGCGCTCGGATGGCTTGGGCGACCGGCTCTAACAGATTGATCGATTGGTGGAGCCAATGGACTATCATATCGCGCGGGATGCCCACGCCGTAGCGGAGGAAAATTTTCTCCTGCCTGTAGATGGGAAGGTGGTCGATGTATTTCCCGACAAGAAGGTGGGCGAGGAGACCTGCGGCGGGCAGTCCGCCGACAAGTGGGGTGGCCGGGGCGGGCGCGACGATGGGCGGCAGGTGGCGCTGGAGTTTGCGGCGGAACTTTATGCGCACGATGCGGCGTTTGAAAAATTTGGCCGGGGTGATGTCGAGCAGCTCGGTGACTTCCTCGCCGCAACGCTCAAAGGCATCGGGATCGGCGGCGACGAGGTCGGGGATGACTTCGGTGGTCTCCACGGGAAGGCGGTCGAGGCCGGTGATGCGGGAGCGGTGGGCGCAGCGTTTCTTTCCGGCGGGCTGTTGTTCAGCGGCGTCTGATGCGACCTCCTCCGGTGCGGTCGCGCCGGGGGAGGCTTCCGGCTTTCCCGGTATGTCGGCGAAGAGCAGCTCGAGCTGGGCGGGGTCTATCTTTTCACTTTTCGATCCGAAGAGGCGGCGGATGAGGTGGTCGAGCTTGGCCTCAAGAAGGGCGATCTTCGCGTTGGCGGCATCAAGCTCGGCACCCTGGCGGATGCATTTTTCCTCAAGTGTTTCGATACCGTGCAAGTAGCATGAACCGCGCCAACTACTATGCTTGTAATACTTTATCGGAAGAAAAATTCAATCCCTTTCATACCACGGGCGCATCTCCGCGCCGCGCAGGTCGATGCCATCGAGCAGGAGCTGCAGGGCTTCCGGGGCGAGGGACAAAGCGGAGGCACCGGCCTTGGATGCGGCAGGCCAGGAGAAGGTTCCTTTTTCCAAACGCTTGGCCAACACGCAGACTCCGGTGCGGTCGTAGTAGAGGATCTTGAGGCGGTTGCGGCGTTTGTTGGTGAAGACGAAAAGCGCACCGCTCTCCAGCCCCCGGGCGACGGTGGCCGAGGCGATGGCGGCGAGGCCGTTGAAGGACTTGCGCATGTCGTGGGGTTCGAGGGCGAGGTGGACTCGCACGCCGGAAGGGAAGCCGATCATCGGAATACCTCCTTTCCGGCGCGGAGGGTCTCGATGAGTGCGACGGCGAGGGCGAGCTGGCTTGCGTCGGTGATGACAAGGCGGACGCCGCAGCCGAACTCGACGCGCATCTGGCGCTCGGAGGGGTGGCGGATCTCGATCTCGACGAAGGTCACGTCTGCGACGCGCCACGGCTTGGGGACGGATGAAGGGGACATCCCGCGAGGCTACCGCGGAGGTTCGGGGCTCCGCGAGATTTCACGGGGGGCAGCGTTTCCTTCGCTTACACTTCTTTGTCCTTTGCTGTCCGTTTGGCGGGTTTGGCTAGGATTTCGATGTAGACGGCATCCCAGTTGTTGGCGGCTGCGGCGTCGACGGGTTTGGTGATTTCGGAGACGTGGATGGTTGTGGCGGCGGGTTCATCTTTGCCGGCTCGGCAGTCGAAATCCCAGAAATCAGTTTCCTCGGGGAGTGGTTTGCGTCGTTCTCGTTTCAGGTATTTGCGGATGTCGGCTTTGATGCCTTCGACCACACGGGCGGGCTTGTGGGTGGCGGAGGTGAGAGGAAATGATTTTTTCATGGGGTGCTTGTGGAATAGCGAGGGTGGAAAGTCACGCACCGTTCATGAGAATTTGTCTTAGGCTTAATTCTTTGCCTTATTGGGCTTTGCTGCTGCAAGGGCGGGATCGGGCCAGAGTGGGTGAGGCGTGCGGGCTTGTTTCATCATTTCCACGGCCTTGGCCACCTGCTCGGGATTGGTTTCAGCAAGGTTTCTGGATTCACTCAGATCCTTTGAAAGGTCGTAGAGTTCAATGGGTTTACCTGGACCTGGGCGGACGGCTTTCCAATCTTCCCAGCGAATTGCCTGAATGCTGTTTGTGCCCTGTCCCTCGTGGAGTTCCCAGTAGAAATAATCCCGTTTCGGTGCCGGGCCTCCTTTAAGAAATTCGACCAGCGATTTCCCATCTGGTTTGAAGGTATCTGGCAACTTTGCTCCTGAGAGTTCGGTGAAAGTCGGAAGCAGATCCCAGAATGCCCAGGGCTCTTCGGTTACGCGTCCGGCGGCAACTGTGCCGGGCCACCAAGCGAATGAGGCTTGGCGGAGGGCGCCTTCATACATCCCGCGTTTGAATCCGCGATGTTTACCATCCATTGCCTGATTGAAGCGTTTGCCAATTGCGCTGTTAGGCTCGAACGATGAACCGTTATCACCTGAGAAAATGATCAAAGTGTTTTCAGCGATGCCTTTATCGCGGAGGAGTTTCACCAATGCACCAATATCTGAATCAAGGCGGGTGACCATTGCCGCATAATCTTTCTCTAGGTCGGTCCAAGGTTTGTCGGCGTAGATGCCTTGATCATCGATCTCGAATTTACCATGCGGTAGAGTTACGGCATAGAAGAGGAAGAAGGGCTTGTCTCCTTGTTGGTTCACCCACTTGAGCACGTCTTCTTGGATGAGGTTCTGTGCATAAACTTTTTTCTGCCCGTTGGCGTTTTCAGGAATCTCGAAGCGCTTGTCGTCATTATAGAGATAGGTGGGAAAATAGCTATGGGCATGGCGTTGGCAGTTGTAGCCAAAGAAGTGATCGATGCCGTTTTTAAATGGGCTACCGCTCGTATCGAACATGCCCATACCCCATTTGCCCATCGTTGCGGTTTGGTAACCTGCGCTCTTGAGGACGCTTCCAACGGTTACCGTATTCTCGGGAATGGGTAGTTGGCCTTCTGGTTTGATTTCCCGGTTTGCGCGGGTTGGGCAATGCCCCATGTGCAGACCTGTAAAAAATGAACTACGCGCAGGAGCGCAGACGCTCGTTCCAGTGTAGGCGGATGTGTAGCGCGTGCCTTCCTTGCAGAGTTGATCGAGGTTTGGTGTCTGAATGAGCTTTTGTCCATAAGCTCCTAGATCTCCCATTGATACATCATCCGAGAGGATGAAGATCAGATTAGGTTTGCGGTCATCAGCGCCGATTGCCTTTGGAGCGATAAGGAAAAGCGGAGTCATTGCCGCGAGCATTTTGAAGAATTTGGATATCATAAAATTTTGGATGGGATTAGAAAATAAAATCACAGTTGGACGTTAATTTTTCAAAAGACTCGAGTTAGATAACTCATTCTTCATCTGTGTTTATCTGCGTTCATTTGACGAAGAGATTTCATTTTTGTGTTCGTCTATGTCCGCTTCGCTCCCATTGTGGTTCTATTTATATTCACAGTTTAACAAATTGGAATACGCGTTGCGGTATCTGAGTTTTTCAGGGAAATGCCTTATGTCCCGTTCATAAGAATCACCATTTCGCCTTTAGGCGTGCGGGCTTCAAACCACTCAAGGAGTTCCTTAGGCGTGCCGCGGTGGTAGGTTTCGAATTTTTTGGTGAGTTCGCGGGCAACGCATACTTTTGCGGCTGGGGCGATCTCCTCCAAAATTTTCAGGGTCGATAGAATGCGATGTGGACTTTCGAAGAAGATTCCGGTTTCGCCGCTATCAATAACTTCCTGCATGGCGCTGCGGCGTTTGCCGGATTTCACGGAGAGAAATCCACCATAACGAAATGCATGGCAGGGGAGACCTGATCCGATGAGAGCTGTTAGAACGGCTGAAGGGCCAGGAAGAACATCGAAAGGAACATCGGCTTCCAAGCAGGCTTGCACGAGGCGGTAACCGGGATCAGAAACACCGGGCATTCCCGCGTCGCTGATGAAAGCGATGCGTTCACCTGCTTTTGCAGCAGCGACGAGTTCGGGGGCTTTGCGAGCTTCGTTGTGTTCGTGAAGTGAGACCAACGGTTTTCCTGAAATGCCGTGATGAGCGAGCAAGATGCCGGAGTGGCGGGTGTCTTCGCAAGCGATCCGATCTACGTTCTTCAAAACTTCTAACGCACGTAAGGTCATGTCGCCGAGGTTGCCGATAGGGGTGGGAACGAGGATGATTCGTCCGCCGATTTCGGGTTCTTCTGGGTTCATTTTATAATCGGCAGTTGGGGTGGTTTATCTTTTTACCGCAGAGGCGCAGAGGTCACAGAGGGAACGCAGAGAATACCATTAAATTTTTGGAAATTTGGGTTCATCACTCTGTTAGGAGTTTGCTTTTTTCAGCTTCGGTGATGGCGGTGGGGGTTCCGGTGGAGTCGACTTTTACGCTGACCATTTCGCCTGCGGCGACGAGGGTGGTGTCGGGTTTGAGGATCTGGTATTTCCAGTTGAGTGAACTATTGCCGATTTTTGTTAGACTAAGCTGCACTTCAAACTTGTCTTGGAAGCGTAGAGGGCTGCGGTAGTCACATGAGATTTTCACGCGTGGCCAACCATTGCTGTTAGAAAAGACGGGAATACCAACTGAAGCTAAAAACGCGTGTTCTGTATTTTCAACGTAGCAAAGAATTTTTGAAAAATGTGCCAATCCGCTCGCATCCGTATCTGAGAAAGCGACTTCGGATTGCTGGCGATGGTGGATGTTTTCCAAAGGTTTAGTCCTCGAATTTTTTGACAAGCACGGATGCGTTATGACCACCGAAGCCGAAGCTGTTGCTGAGAGCAACTTTGATAGGGACTTCGCGCGCGACGTTAGGAACGACATCGAGATCGCACTCGGGATCTTGTTCTTCAATGTTGATGGTGGGTGGTACCACGCCATCGACGATGCCCATGACACTGGCGATGAGTTCGATGCCGCCGGCGGCACCGAGCATGTGGCCGGTCATGGATTTGGTGGAGCTTACCATCAGGCCGTTTTTCGCGTAGTCACCGAAAGCCAGTTTGATGGCTTTGGTTTCTGCGATGTCGCCAAGACCGGTGGAGGTGGCGTGCGCATTGAGGTATTGAACGTCTGTTGGATTCGTCTTGCCGTGTTTGAGTGCCATGCCGATGGCGTATGCAGGGCCCGTGCCATCGGGCGACGGCGCGCTAAGGTGGTAGGCATCTGCACTGACACCGTAGCCGATGAGTTCTGCGTAAATTTTCGCACCGCGAGCTTTTGCGGTTTCGAGTTCTTCGATCATAACCACGCCTGCACCTTCGCCCATGACAAAACCGTCGCGGTGTTTATCGAAGGGACGGGAAGCACGTTCTGGATCGTCGTTACGAGTGGAGAGAGCTTTCATGTTTGAGAAGCCGCAAAGACCCATGGGGAGAACAGCAGCTTCGGCACCGCCGCAGAGGAAACCATCGGCATCGCCAAATTTGATAATGCGCCATGCTTCGCCGATGTTGTGATTGGATGTCGCGCAGGCAGTTACGATGACCATGTTCGGGCCATGAAAGCCGTGTTCCATGGAGATGATCCCGGATGCGATGTTAGAGATCATCATTGGGATGGTGAAAGGGGAAACGCGGCGTGCGCCTTTTTCGATGTAGTTGGAATGCTCACGCTCAAGCGTTGAAAGACCACCGATACCGCTGCCGACCATCACGCCGTAGCGGCGGGAGTCAATTTTTGAGGTATCAAGACCAGAGTCTGTCATTGCCATTTTGGATGCAGCAACGGCGTATTGGACGTAGCGATCTGAGCGGCGGGCGTCTTTTGGAACGTTGAAATAGCCATCGGCTTCGAAGTCGCGGATCTCACCTGCTATTTTGCAATCAAACGGTTCAGGATCGATGGATTGAATTCTGCGGACACCGCTACGTCCATTTTTCAAACCGTCCCATGTGCTTTTGAGATCATTTCCCAAAGGCGATAGACAACCAATACCAGTAATTACAACCCGTCGCTCACTCATATGTTGGCAACAGCCTAAACGCGGAGTTTGCCTGCGTGCAAGCAATACATTGGAGCTGAAAACCGCTTTCTGAACTGCGGTTTTTCGTTTGGAGTATCTGCAATCAGGAGAGGATTTTCACTCTGGCTGAGTCGCTGGAGGAGCTGGGGTTTCAGCAGGTGTCGTTGTCTCAGGAGCTACTGGAGGAAGTTCATTGACCAATGAGGCTGGTTGGGTAGTAGGCACAGCGTCTGGGGTTGGGCTCGTTTCTACGGCTTTGGCGACAGGTTTTTCGGGGTCAAGCAGGGGTTTCTGTTTGTTTTGCTTGCCGATCAAAATTGCTAGAGAGAAGCAAAGTAGGAAGAAAAGTGAGCCAAGATACCAGGTTGCCTTTTGAAGAACATCGGTGGTTCTGGCTCCGAATACTTGATCAGTTACACCGCCACCGAAAGCAGCTCCTAGGCCTTCTTGTTTCGGGCGTTGCATGAGAACCACGATAGCGGTCAAAATGCAGACAATGACGAAGATAAAAAGAAGAGTCGTAATGCTCAGGCTGAGCCAGTTGATTGCTAGGAAAGTCATGGGCGGCGGAATATGGGTAAGAGCTAGGGTCTTGTAAAGCGGGGTTTTTCTGGATTTTTGCTTTCCAATAGGTCGAGAAACCTACCCTCGGCAGGATTTGACCCAATCCACGATTTTTTGGTCATTATCGCCTGCAGCCCATACACGGCGTAGAAAATCAGCTGGGGCGATATTGCCATTTTTCGTGAAGAAATTCCGATCTCCCCCGCAGCCGAACATGATATCGGGATCGAGTTCGCCCTTAATTTTGCCCCGTGCCTTGGTCAGGATACGGGGAAAATAAGGGATTCCATCGATTTCCTCACCAAACGAAGGAAGGTCGTCTCGGGTGATGGTTTTGTCGCTAGAGATGCCGTGTTGTTGAACCAGAAAGTAGTCGCGGCGGGCGGCAGCGATGAGTAAAGCGCTGGCGGGAGAGGGTTGTCCTTCGTCAACAAAGTCCTCGATGAAATCGAAAAACTCGCGGGGTTTATAGCCAATACTGTTTAAGAAATCGAGATCCTGTGCGGAGTAATCTTTTTCGTAATCAAAATTTCCAGCCTGATAAGCGCTGGCACAACGGTTGAAGAGCTCCATGAATGTATCGTTCCAAGACATATAGGGAAAATGGAATGGTTTTGGGCAAATCGCGAGGAATTTTTTGCTCTTACATTCAAGAGACGATCCGTTAGCCTGTGCGCGGATGATTTGGAAAGTAAACGAACAAGTGATCGATCTCTCGTGCCGCGCACAAGTGATGGGGATACTCAACGTCACGCCAGATTCATTTTCGGATGGTGGATGTTTCGATCAGGTTGAAAAAGCGATGGCGCACGCTTGTGAAATGATAGCGCAAGGGGTGTTGATCATAGACATTGGCGGTGAATCGACCCGACCTGGTGCAGCGGAAGTTTCAGAATCCGAGGAAATGCAGCGCACGATTCCGGTTATTGAGCGGTTGAGGCAGGAATGGGATGGGTTGATTTCTATCGATACCAAAAAAGCCGGAGTGGCTGCGGCAGCGATCTGTGCGGGTGCGAATATCGTGAATGATGTTTCAGGCCTAACAGTTGATCCGCAAATGATCTCAGTCTGTGCGAAAAGCGATTGCGGGTTGGTGGTGATGCATATGCAAGGTACACCAGAAACTATGCAAGCCAATCCGAGTTACCAGAATGTGGTCGATGAAATAAGAGCCTTCTTCGAAGAACGTCTAACAACCTTGACCGCTGCTGGAATTATTAAAGAGCGGATCTGCTTCGATCCCGGTATCGGTTTTGGTAAAACCTTGGAGCACAATCTCATGCTGCTCAAAAGTTTGGATCAACTCTCACCTGCGGGTCGGCCCTTATTGTTAGGGGTTTCTCGGAAATCATTTTTTTCAAAGCTCTGCGATGCGCATCAGCCTACCGATCGCGATGCTGCAACCGCTGCAGCGACCGCGCTTGCAAGGCAGCAAGGAGTCATGCTCCACCGCGTCCATGACGTGAAAGGGAATTTGGCTGCGCTGAGGGTTTGTGAGGGAGTGAGGGGGTAGTTGTTGGTGATTTTCATCCAAATCATGGGTCGTAAACGTAAGAACATCATTATAGCCTGAAGCATTTGTCTTTGTGGGACTTTTTCCTTGTTGAAAAACCGCTCTGGAAATCTTGCCAAGAGTGGGTTCCTGGGTAAGTTGCCAGCACGCGATGGCATACGAAGACCTTGAACCTGTGACTCCTGACCCGAAAAAGCTGCGTTGGACGGCGTTTATATTGATCTTAATAATGATCTTGGGTGGGGTTGTGATCCTGAAAGCCTATGAAAAACGTAGCAAGGAGGCATCTAACGATAACAGGCCGAGTTTTGTGACACGGATATCCGAACGGAAAGATCTGGTTTTCTTGCGTCAGGATGGGGAGCAGAAGGATTTGCTCTCGTTGAAGGGAAAAGTGGTTGTGGTGCAGTGTTTGCCATCGAATCAAGATGACATTCTGACGACCCCGGCGATGAAGCGTTTGGCTGAGAAATATGCAACGAATGGAGATGTTGCTTTGGTGACCATGATGTTGGATCCAGGTCCTTCGGAAGGATTGAAAAATCAACTCGAGCAGGTGGCGTCTAAGTTGGGTGCGAATTTACCGCAATGGATCGTGGCATCGAATGAGAGGCCTACGTTGCATAAATTCATCAAGAATGAGTTTAAGGCGAACTTGATGCCTTATGAAAAAGACGGGGTATGGAATTATGATAGATCTTTGTTTTTGATCGATAAGAACAGGCATGTTCGCAAAGCGGTGATTCCACAAAAGCGCGGAGGGGTGCCATATGTGGCGAGTTTTGATTTTCAACAGGCACAGAAGTGGGATGACGATGGGCTTACTACCAAGACGGAGCATTCAAATGTGGAGCAGTTGGAGATATTGCTTGGGCAAACCATCGAAGTTTTGCTCACGGAAAAGCCTGAAGTGGCCAAAAAGAAAAACCCAGCCACAGTGCTTTATGTCGGGCTTGGATTTGTGCTGCTGTTTTTGTTTTTAATTTTCAAATCCAAAAGACCCGCACCACTCACAAGACTATGAGCAAGAAAACGACATTAATTATTTTTTATGGCGGTGTGGCTTTGATCTGCATCGCAATACTATGTGTGGTCAATCTTTACATTGTCCCAAATATACAAGCGCAGGCTCGTAGTACTGATGCGTTTATCAATGTAGGTAAGAAAGTTGAGCAGGAATGGTATCCCATCGAGAAAGATCTGGCAGCGACCCATCAAGGAGGGGAGAAGGTGAAGCTCTCGGATTTGAGGGGAAAAGTTTGGGTTGTCGCAGAGTTTTTTGCAGTTTGCCCACATTGTGCGGTGCGGAATGGAACGGAGCTTCGTGCGATTTATGATCAGTTTAAAGATCACCCGGATTTTCAAATTGTCTGTATAAGCGTGGATCCCAAAGAAGATAACGTCGAGAAGCTAAATGATTACGCTAAAGCTTTGAATGCCGATGTGAAAAATTGGTGGTTTCTCAATGCTGGCGACGAAAAAGAGACCCATGAATATTTGGAAAATACGCTGAAATTTTTCGGCATCCGTCTGAATTCAGATCAGGCAATCATTGAGTCGAATGGTCGATTCAAGCACGACATGGGCCTAATGCTGGTGGATAAAAATTTCAATGTCGTAGGTAAATGGCCGCTTGCTGATGCACGGTCCGAAGAGGGTAGGAAATTGGATCCCGGTAACTACGAGAAATTGAAAAAGGAAATGTTTGATCGGATTTCCAAAGAGTTGGCGAAATCTTCAAGCGAACCATAATCCTCATGACACCTAGCCAAGACAGAGAACAGTGGCTGAGCAAGAAGCCGAATGAAAATCTTTCCAAGAAGCTGAAAATAGCCACATGGATCATCACTTCACTGGTGCTGATATTGGTGGTTTTGATGCGCGGACCTTATAAAATTCCGTTACCAGATGGCTGGTCTATGTCGTTTTTGCCTCCGGTGCATGCGATATTGAATACTTTGGTGGCACTATCTCTTGTAGGTGCATTACTTGCCGTTAAAGTAGGAAAGATTTCCCTGCATCGTTTGTTTATATTTACAGCGATGATCTTGTCGGCATTGTTTTTACTTTGTTATGTGGCTTACCATTTCACGACTGTGGAAACGAAGTATGGAGGAGATGGCTGGTTGCGAGTCGTGTATTTCATTTTGCTGATTAGTCATATCATTTTGGCTGCTGTGAGTCTGCCTATGATACTGTTGGTCTTTACTTCCGGTTTCACCAATCACTTTCAATCACATCGTAAGTTGGCACGTTGGGTATTCCCGATTTGGTTGTATGTTGCGGTGACTGGGCCGGTCTGTTATCTCATGCTGCGGTCTTATTATCCGTAAAGGCTGTTTTGAAAACCAAAATAGAGAAATCCAACCGCAGATAAACAGGATGAACGCAGATAAAGAAACGGATGAAGACTAGATATTTAGGAGGTTCTCTGTATTTTATCACTCTTCCATCAGCGTGTATCCTGTTTATCTGTGGTTAAATAACTCTTCATTTTTACTAGCCTTACTTTTCAGATAGCTTCTTAGTCGAACCGAGCCATGAATGTTGAAAACACCAGACAAGCCCTGATCGATCTGTTGGGTCAGGAAAAAGTCAGCAGCTCGAAGGAAGTTATCGTTGCTCATTCGGGGGACAAATGGTTTGCGTCGCATCCACCAGACGTAGTGGTGTTTGCGGAGTCGACCGCTGACGTTTCTGCAGTCCTTGCTTATGCGAATGGGAATCGGATTCCAGTGACCACGCGTGGAGCAGGGGTGGGTTACGTGGGTGGATGTGTTCCAGTTGCGGGAGGGATTGTTTTGACTACCGAGCGGATGAAAAAAATCATCGGCATCCATCCTGAAGATGGAGTGGCGATTGTTCAGCCGGGAGTGATCACGGGAAATTTGCAAGAGGCGGTGAGCGAGGTGGGTTGGGATTACCCGCCTGATCCGGCATCTTTGAAAGACTGCTCCATTGGCGGCAACATCGCGACCAATGCCGGCGGGCCACGTTGTTTGAAATACGGGGTGACGAGAAATTATGTATTAGGCCTGGAAGTGGTTCTGGCCGATGGACGTGTGCTGCGCACGGGCGGCAGGCTCCATAAGAACAAAACAGGTTTTGATTTGATCGGAACTTTTGTCGGTTCCGAAGGGATGTTAGGGGTGGTGACAGAAATCACCGTTCGCATCATTCCCAAACCTGCAAGCCGAGGGATGTTGGCGGCGGTGTTTTCGGATTTCGAAGCCGCTGCAAAAACCGTTCAAACGATCCTACAAGCAGGTCACTTGCCTTCGGCTCTCGAAGTCAGCGATGCGTTCACTCTCGCCGCAGCTCGCAAAAAAATGGGTGCCGAGGTTTTTCCAGAAGGCAATGGTCATTTGATCGTGGAAATCGATGGTCGACCCGCCGCCGTTCAATCAGAACTCAAAGAGTTAGAGATTTTACTCAAGCAATGCGGAGCTGGAGAAATCCGATTGGCGCGTGATGAAGCGGAATGCGAAGCGATCTGGCAATTGCGTCGCGAGTTTTCCTATTCGTTGCGCGATACGGGTCTAACCAAACTCAACGAAGACATCGTTGTTCCGCGTGGGAAATTGGTGGAGCTGGTTAATTTTGCGAGAGTGCTCGAAACAGAAACCGGAATTTCGATCGCGTGCTTCGGGCATGCAGGGGATGGAAACATTCATACCAACCTCATGGTCGATGATTACACCAACCCAACCACCAAAGCGCGTGCCGACGATGCGTTAGATAAACTTTTCAACTGGGTCCTAGACCAAGGTGGAGCGATCACAGGTGAACATGGTGTCGGCCTTGCGAAAAAACGCTGGATCAAAAAAGCGCTGGGAGAGACATCGTTTGATGTGCATCGTGCGTTGAAGAATACTCTCGATCCGAACGGAATTCTCAATCCGGGAAAGTTTCTTGAAGATTGAAGATTGAAGAGTGAAGAGTGAAGAGTGAAGAGTGAATGGTGAAATTTCTGACTCTTCGCTCTCCGCTCCAAGCTCTACGCTAAAAAATATACCGAGGACAGGACTCGAACCTGCACATCAAAGACACCTGATCCTAAGTCAGGCGCGTCTACCAATTCCGCCACCTCGGCTAAAAGGATTGAAGGCTTTTTGGCTTGCCAATGCATACCGGAAATGCATACCTTCGTTGCAACAGACCGCAACGCTATGCCCGCTAAAGCACAATTTCGCAAATCTAAAGTTCCCTGTCTTTTTCTTCATTCCGGTGGCCGATACTACGCCGTCGCCAAGGTCGGAGGCAAGCTGATTCGTCGATCACTTGATACCGACGACTACGCCACTGCCTCAGTCCGTTTGGATGGGGTGCTAACCGAGATGAGGGGAGCAAAGAACGCCGCCACCGCTGGCAGTCTCGGGGCAGCCCTGAAGCAGGAGGCAAACCGCATTGATCCGACCATCAAAGAGACGACGCGGACATACTACATTGAACGGCACAAGGCATTGGAGAAAGTCGCCCAGTCTCTCCCTGTGAATCCGTTGAACCTCTCCGTTGCGAGAGTCACAGTTTCCGACATGAGGCAGCTCATGGAAGCCTATGCCGCCTCCGGCGCGTCAGCGACCTCATACAATGGTAGCTTGTCGCTACTCCGCCGAACATTCGACCTCGCTGTCGAAGCCGGTCACAGCGCAGGCAATCCCGGGTCGAAGTTAAAAAGATTGAAACCTCGAAAAGTGAAACACGATCTTCCGACCTCGGAGACGTTCGCTGAGATTGTGGCGGACATACTGGCACAGAAAAAAGCATTCAGCAAAGCCGCCGCGTTTTCGGTGGAGTTTCTGGCATATACTGGCATGAGGGTGAGTGAAGCCGGATCGGTCAGATGGAGAGACATAAAAGCCGAACACCTCATTGTGAGAACGCTCAAAGGCGACGACATACGCCAAGTGCCATTGATTCCAGCCTGCAAGGGGTTATTGCAGCGCATGAGGACGTGCGGAATCGACATTGCACCCGATAAGCCTGTGATGCCGCTCAAATCGCCCAGAGAGGCACTAGGAGGTGCCTGTGAGCGTTTAGGGGTTGATCACATGAGAGTGCATGATCTACGCCACCTATTCGCCACAAGATGCATCGAAGCGGGCGTGGATCTACCGACCCTTGCCGCATGGCTAGGACACAAGGACGGCGGTGTCCTGTGTGCGCAGGTCTATGGTCATCTTTGTCAGAAACACTCAACAGCGCAGGCAGGGAGGGTGAAGGCATGAAACCGCTCTATCAAGAACCAGAAGATTTTTTGATAAGTGAACACGAAGATTTGATAAGCCACCTTGCTGAGCATCTTGGCGTATTCACTCCGGAAATGTTCATTGATTCAGAACAGCAAGACAAAGCCATGCTCGAAGTTGCACAGGCCTGTTGTCACATTCTGAACAACTCTCATCAGTTGCGGATGCGGGGAGATAAACGACCGTCGCCCAAAAGATTGTTTAGTGCCGCATCCACTGCCTACCTCGAATCTCGCTCCATATGGTTTTTCAAGTCCATCGCAAAGGGACTCGAAAGAAAAGAGAAGGACAGGAATGTCATCGAAGCTGTAATCGGTGCCGTTGAAGAGCATGGCCGCATTCCATCTAACAAGGAAGTGATGAAACATCTCACGGGCGTAACCGAAAAGACGCTACAACGCCGCCTCCGCGAGGTGGGCGTAACACTCCCGCAGGCGAAGAGGAACGGAACAGCTCCACGAATCAAGCGATAGGTGGACATTTTTTTTTGGTGATTGTCCAACTATGAAAAGCAGCAAGGCGCGACGCTTTGCTCGTGATTGCCACATCTAACAAAACAAAGCAGGGCAAGCGTGTTTCATACTCGTTTGCGGAAGTCGCCGCCATGGTCGGTAAAGAGAGAACTTGGATTTATCGCCAAGTTAAAAAGGGACGCATCAGAGCCATTACCGGATTCGGTACATCGATGATACCAGTAACCGAGATTGAGAGAATCTTCGGAGTCGCATCGATCGGAGGTGGCCATTGAAAACTGAATGGATCGATTCAAACGGATACGAAAAGCATTCTGCCCAAGTAGAAAAGACCCTTGATCTTCTAGACCAGCTTCAAGAGCGAGAGCCCTTGGCAATCGAAGCTCTTGTGGGGATTTGGGCACCACTGAAACCGTGGGTGAAGCGGAAGTGTGAAGATGGTAAAAACAGGATCCTCTCGACCTCAATCACCGTTCAATCAAATTTGAAAAAGGGAGGCAAAGAAGTATGAGCGCACCAGCCACAGAACGAAGGACGGCGACCCCCGAAGGAATCGCCGCCACAGCCGAAGGAAGACAGGCAGAAACTAACGATTTGAACGATCGTTTCAATAAGAAAATTAGCCTCTTCAAAAATGCAAAGGGAACTCATCCAATCGGTGAAATCAACCTAAAAGACCTTTTCCGCGAGGTCAGGGACGGTGCACACCGTGCCAAGATCGAACGCCTCCGAGCGGAACCGAACGAAGAGCAGCAAGCCGAAATCAAAAAGCAACTGAACGCGGTCACTCTCTCCGGACTGGTCACCTCCGGCGGACGTGGAAAAGCAATGCAAGAAGGCCGATTCGCGCATTCCGGCTTCCTTCAAATCGACCTCGATGCGGACGACCTTCAAGGACAGTCGCCTGAAGACGTGCGCGACGTGCTAGTCGAAGATCAGCACATCATCACCGCGTTCATCTCGCCGCGTGGCAATGGAGTTAAGGCAGTGATGCTAGTCCCGCCAGCAACGACTGAGGAAGAGCACAAGGCTATTTTCGCATCCGCTGAAGGCTACATGCTCGACACTTACGAGCAAAAAATAGATACCTCCACAAAAGATCCGGTGAGGCTGTGTTTCGTCTCATACGATCCACAGGCACGGTGGAATGAATCGGCGGTTCCGATGGTCAGAAAAGCAACTAGCAAAACACTGGGGAATAAAACTCGGGCAGCTAAGCCCTCGAAGACCTCACCCAGCTTAAAGCTAGGTCTAAATGCTATCATCCCCGAACCGCCTCACAACGGTATCCACGATTGGATGCTCAACGGTGTTCGTATTTGTGAACAGCATGGCATGACCGAGGCTGAGACTTTTGCAAAGTTCAAAGCCTATGACGGCACGCTCAGGCGGCCATTCGATCACAAGGAACTGGAGAACGCTTGCAGAGACATATTCGCCACCCCGTCGGCAACTTTCACAACGTTGTCAGGGGAGCGGACAACTGAATCCGGTATCCCTGAACAAATCTTCCCGATCCCCGGCAATGGCGTTTCTTACACCGAG
This sequence comes from Luteolibacter sp., assembly GCA_021298895.1. Taxonomy (GTDB): domain Bacteria; phylum Verrucomicrobiota; class Verrucomicrobiia; order Verrucomicrobiales; family Akkermansiaceae; genus Luteolibacter. The sequence continues at coordinate 2,339 of JAJTHK010000087.1, read as the reverse complement.
GCCGCTGAGATCATCTTCCCAGCGATGGGTGAAGCGCGGAAACTTTTTATCCGGGAGAGAGAGGTTCACGAGATCCACAGCACCATCGAATCGGACATCCTCGCCCCAGTCAGTCCGGAGCGTTTCAGCAGCCTCGTGGAGTCCACCCACAGGCGTGTGGCACGTCGTGTGCCAAAGACTAAGGACGGCGAAGTCTCGGTGGTCTGGCGGACGACCACCTTCCCGTCATCCTCCGCGAAGATCCTACTTCAAACCGATTCAGCACGCACCGCTCTACCGACTATCAGTCAGTTAGCAAACTGCCCGATCCTCACCCCCAGCGGCCATGTTCTCGCCCGTGGATACCATCCGCACGCCGGAGGGACATACATCGGCAGGGGCAGCAGGCTTCAAGAAGTCCCTTTCGACACGGCGGTGGAATCTCTCTTCCGTCTGCTCATAGACTTCGAGTTTGCCACCTCGTCAGATGCAAGCCGAGCGTTCGCAAGTCTTATCTCGCCCGCGCTCAAACAAGGTGGTTGGATCGAGGACGACTTCCCGCTCGACCTAGCCGAGGCAGATCAGTCGCAGTCGGGGAAGACCTTTCGTCAGAAAATCGTCTGCCTCATCTACAATGAACAGCAGTATTCAATCACCTCGCAGAAAGGAGGCGTGGGCAGTCTCGACGAGGCTGTGGCGGCCGCACTCATCAAGGGCAGGCCGTTCATTACCATCGACAACTTCCGAGGCCGAATGGATTCGCAGATCATGGAAGCCGCGATCCGAGGTGCCGGTGTGGTCGATTGCAGGACGATCAAACACCGAGCAGAGGTCAACACCCGCCCGTTCTTGTGGCAGCTCTCCACAAACGGCGCAGAGCTGACCCGAGACCTTGCTAACAGATCAATAGTCACCCGGATACGGAAACGTCCGGACGGTATCATCTGGCACGCTCACCCCGAAGGCAGTCTAGAAGCTCACATCCGCGCAAACCAGTGTTTCTACCTCGCTTCCGTCTTCGCTATCCTCCGCGAGTGGAACAGGCAGGGGAGACCGATCACAGGCGAATCGCGGCACGACTTCCGCACATGGTGCAGGACGCTCGACGGAATTGTGCAGATGGTGGGAATGTCGCCCTTGCTCGACGGCCACCGGGAACAGCAACTCCGCACCGCTAACCCGAACTTGCAATGGCTCCGCGAGATCCTGCTAGCAGTGGACGATCAAGACCTTGGCCGCGAACTCTACACCAGCGATCTTGTCAGGATAGCCGAGGACAATGAGATTGCTTTCCCGGGTAACCCGCACTCAAAAGACGACCCAGCTGTCCGCGCAGGTCGGATTCTGAGGACGCTTTTCAAGGATTCCGTGGACGAAAAAATCGAGGTGGACGGTTTCGAATTTAGGCGCACATCAGCACCGGATTACTCACCCGAAGGCCTTAGTCGAGAAACGAAGAAATATACCGTCAAAAAGCCCTGAATCCCTTTGTTCCCGCGTCTCCGCCGTTCACTATAATACGCAAGAATTATAACACCTGAGACAAAAAGTGTTATGATTCCAGAGTATTATATGTAACGGCGGAGACGGCGGAGAACTTCGAAAATCCTCAAGAAAATCATTTTTGCCACCCGGCAACCGCCGCCTCCACAGCCGCGATGATTCGACAAGCCCCCGCAGGTATGGAATGCCTTGTTTCTTTTAACGCACACAACCGAGCCGAAGCGACCGATCAGTTATCACCCGATGAAATCTTGGCTCGCATGGAGGACGCTGAGGAAGCCGCGCTGGCAGGGCAGGAAGTCGATGCGGACTCACTACGAGACATCCCGCTAGACGCTTTATCTAAACTCGTTCGGTTTATACTGGGGACTTCATCCACGGCCGCGACGAGCCGCCGCACGTGGAATTCAGTTCCAGCCAGAATCGCAGTTCTTGCACACGCCCTGCAACTCGAAGAAGTCGGGACAAAATCCTTTCAGCAACTCGGAGATGAAATAGGCGTCAGCCGGGCGAGCTTGAGCCTGTATTCTGTTAGATTGATGGACACGCTAGGCGTGACTCAGTTACGCTCCTCCAAGTCGCGGAAATCTCGTGAAGTATATCGCGAAAATGCATTGCAGACGCATGCAAAACACAATAGAAAGTTGACAGGAAATCACAAGGAAACGCGCCCCTTTTCGTATATGGAATAGCGGCTTGCAGCGTGTTACCCCCCCCCATTGGGACCCCTACCGATTCAAGGCACCCAAAGGAGTCATCCGCACTTACGTCGTTTTCTTATGAATTTTTCAAAACCAACCATTTCACTATGGTGAAGCAGCTTCGCGATCATGTCACCAAGCGCGATCCTGCACTAG
>JAJTHK010000106.1 GCA_021298895.1 Luteolibacter sp. | reverse complement strand
CTATCCGGGCGGCTGCGTATATTGCGAAGCTTGAAGTCAGAAATCCCGATAGACCTCAGGCATATTAGCCGATGTAAACGCAAACGATCATCGCTACATCAAAGTGGTTGCGGACTTAGACCCTTAAATTGACGCGAATGACCGTATGCCCAAAGCATCGCATTCCTATGACGGCGCTCACGGTTGGAATACCGAATGGCCGCGCGTCCGCGAGATCGGCGAAAACGATTTCCTCATGACGATGCATGGCAGCTTGTGGCGTTTTCCGAAAACATTCAGCAGCACCAATTCCGCCGGTATTTCTCCTCGCTCGAACTATTTGAAAGTCATCGGCGACTTCGCCCGCTGGGGCAATCACGTGATCTTCGGTTGTGATGACACAGCCAAAGCCGAATTCCTTAACAAGCGTGAAGCCAAAGGCGAAATCGCCGCCGCACAATCGCAATCCAATCTCTGGTTTGTGGAACCGGATCAAATCGATACCTTCGGTCCGGAAATCGGTCGCGGTATGGTTTGGGAAACGGAAAACGTCGCCGCCAACACCCCGTCCGATTCCTTCCTCTTCAACGGCTACGATCAACGCTGCTTGCACATCACTCATTCTAACAATTCCGATGTGGACATCGTGTTGGAAATCGATATCGCAGGCAACGGCCAGTGGAAAATCCTGCGTGAAATTTCCTTAAAACCCTCCAGCTACGTTTCCTTCGTAAAATCCGACCCAGGCACATGGATCCGCCTCCGCACCAAACAAGATGTGAAAGACATCACCGCCGCGTTCAGCTACCGGAACGATGACAAGCGATCCACCGCAGCCGACCCAATCTTCGACGGCATCGCCAGACCCGGCCAAGAACTGACCGGCGGCATCGTCCGCGCCCTCGACGAAAACGCCCGCACCATGGCTTTTGCTGCCACCGATGCAAGCGGCGCATCCATCGGTTACTACGAACTCAACGAGAAACTCGAACTCGAACCCATTATCAAAGAAACCGAGCCCGCATGGACTCAAGAACATGCGGCCATTCCGAAAAACGATTTTCTCGTCATCGATGAGGCATCCGTGCTGTTTCTCGATCAGGACGGAAAACGCTGGAGACTTCCCAAGGGCGAAATCGGCAAGCATCCGCTCGGCAACTACCGCGTCGCGCGCGAGATCGTCACCGAACGCGACATTTTTAACGCCAATGGCACGATTTATGAATTACCTGCCCGCAACGCCGGTGGATTCATCAAAGTCCGTCCCATCGCCACCCACAATCGCCTTATCCACGACCTCTGTGGTTATCGCGGTTTACTGATCATGAGTGGGGTTTCGAAAGATGCGCCCACTTCCAACAAACATATCATTCGCTCCACCGACGGGAAAACCGCCATATGGGCCGGCAACATCGATGATCTCTGGAAACTCGGAAAAGCCCGAGGCATCGGCGGCCCTTGGAATGACAGCAAAGTCAAAAGTAATACGAAATCCGATCCCTACCTGATGACCGGCTACGATAAAAAATTGCTCACTCTAACATCCTCGGCTCCCACCACCATCACCGCCGAAATCGATATCACCGGCAATGGTGACTGGGCTCCCTATATGAGTTTTAAGGTCACAAACCAAACTACCCACTCCTTTCCCGATTCCTTTTCCGCCTACTGGATCCGCTTTCACAGTGATAAAGACTGCACCGCATCAGCAATCCTCACTTACGAATAAATCGAAGCGAGGAATTTGCTTTTTTAACTTAGCGCGGAGAGTAGACTGGAGAGCCGGTTTGGGCGCTCACTCATGATGGAGTCCCACCAAGCCCTCGATCGTCATGTTCTCCTTGATTTTTTCGTGTGAGATCAGGGCGTAATGCCAAGGCTTGCCGCCATGTTTGGCGTTGTGGTCACTGGCACGTTCGCACCACCTCGTCGCTGCTTCCATTTTGGCGATGACGTTAGGGTCTTCCATGTCCTTTTTTGCCTTAGGTTCCAGCATGTAGATCGCCGTCGCAGTCTCGGCGACAAAGTCCGGCTGATACTCGGGATGGTCAGCTCCGCTTTTGTAGTAGATCTGGAACTGGCCTTTCGCAGGCTTGAACCATTTGGTCGCTTCGCGCTCCAAGATCATGGAAAGCAAGCGCTCCGACTCGGAGTGAAATTTCTGCACGGCGTATAGGCATTTTGAAAAACCGCCGAAGAGGTATTTCGCCATGTTGCTCTTGTCGGCGGGCGCTACGCGGTAATCCAGATTCTTCTGCCCGTAGTTCACCGTGAAAGCGCTCGGCTTCAGTTCGGTGAAACCTTTGCTCACTTTCACTTCATAGCCGGAGATTTCCTCACGGTAATGCTTCTGCATCTGGCCGTGGATGAAGCGTGCGATCTCCTTCTGGTGATGATGCAGCACCTGCCACACCTCCTCTTCCGGCAGGTAGCTCTTGAAATGATTCACCGTTTGGGTGGCCAAGGTGTAGAGCAGATCGGCGTTCGCATCATATGAAATGTCATCGAAGTCCACCAAGCCGCCAACCACATAGTTCTCCATCCGCAGCTCACGGTATCCATCGCTGCTCACGGTAACGGCCTCGCCAAGGTCTGTGTGCAGGTTATGAACCCAGAGGTCTTTCGAGGGTGCGGGATAACGCAGCGATCTGAGATCCAGCTCGAAGTTCTCGAACCAGCTTTTCACCTCGCCTTGCGGAACCACCAGAATCCGGGGAATCGGGATCATTTCCCGCACCATCAGCGATGTCGTCTGGCTGACGATTCCGGCGATGTCGGGTTGCTCGACGATGCCCTCCAGCTCTCCCTGCTGCGGACGGTAGAGCGCGGCCACTTCCTGAACGATTGCGCTTTGGATCGCGGGGGTCTCCAGCGTGGCCATGGTCGGCACTTCATTGGGTTTCGCTTCCAGCCTTTTGATCACCTCGTAGGCGAGTTGGGCTACGCGCTGCTGCGCGGCTGTCTCGAATGCCGGCGTGATTTCCTCGCCCGCAAGATGGGTGCTGCCCGTTGTTTGTGCGGGCTTGAGTCCCAGCTTGCTCGCCATGTTCGATTGGGAAACGACCGTCTCCGTCCTGCTTTCGATATCATTGCCATCCAGCTCGATGAGATGGAGTTTCTTGATCGCGGAGTCCGGCCTCCTCGCGTCATCCACGATTTCCTGAAACTTGTCGTGCGCGATGATGCTGAGCCGATCCACGGCGGCGACACCGACGCGCCTGCCATAGGGCAGGCGCAGCCCGCGACCGATGGATTGCTCGATGAGAATCCGAGCGTTCGCCGCCCTCAGTGGAACGATCGTGTAAAGGTTCGTCACATCCCAACCTTCCTTGAGCATGTTAACGTGGATCACGATTTCCGTGGGATCCTCGTTGTGCTCCACCGTGAGCAGATCTGCGATCATTTTTTCCTCGTCCGCCCCGGTCTTGCTGCTGTCCACCTGGATGACCTTGTCCTTGTAACGGCCTTCGAAAAAGTCATCCGATTGAATCATGTCGAGCAACTGCTTGGCGTGGGTGGTGTCCCGGGCGATCACCAACACGAAGGGTTTCACGATCTTCACATCCGCTTCGCGGGCGTAGGTTTCCAGCAAGACCTTGGTTTGCTCGTGCATGCGGACGCCATCCATCAGCTTCATCTCCTCAACGGCGGCGGGCGTCATACCTTTCGGATCGAAGTTCTTCCGCGTGACCACGGCAGGCTCCTTGACGAAGCCGTCATCCATTGCCTTGCCGAGCGGATAATCGAGGATCACGTTCTTGAACGGGATGGCACCCTTGGGGCTTTCCACAAACGGCGTGGCCGTGAGCTCCAAGCCCAGCACGGGCTTCAGCTCATTGATCGCCCGCACCCCGGCGCTCGCGCGGTAACGGTGGCTCTCGTCCATGATCAGCACGAGGTCTGGCAGCCCGGCGAGGTATTCAAAATAGCTCTCGCCGATGTATTCGCTGAGCCGCTTGATCCGCGGTGCCTTGCCGCCGCGCACCTCGCTGTTGATCTTGCTGATGTTGAAAATGTTGATCTTGCAACGCAGGATCTGATCGAAGAGCGTCCCTGCCTTCGCCTCGTAGTCATCGCCGGTGATGATTTCCGGTGCGTCCGTGGCGAACTCGGAAATCCCCTTGAACACATACTTCGCCGTGTTCGGCGTGAAATCAGCGATCAGCTTGTTGTAGATCGTCAGGTTCGGAGCCATGACGAAAAAGTTGTTGATGCCGTGTTCCAGGTGCAGGTAGGCGATGAAAGCGCCCATCAGGCGCGTTTTGCCAACGCCTGTGGCCAGCGCAAAGCACAGTGAGGCGAACTCGCGTTCAAAATCCGTCACGGTTGGAAACTCGGCGCGTATTGCTGCAAGCGCCGCTTCGCGATCGATGCTTTTGCTTGGGGGTGCGAGCTCGGTGATGCGATGCAAAATTTCCAGCGAATCCCGCTGGGGTTTGCGCAGGCTGAGACGGCCTGAGATGGCGTTGACGTGACGATTCATGATTTCCAAAGCGGGTGATTTTGCCAATCGGCGGGAAGTCCCATTTCCTTCATTGGGATTTCAGGGAACTCGTTGAAGTGGTGGTCGATGCGTGCCGACCAGTGATTGCCCGGAGAAATGTGATTGAGCAAGTGGCGGCATAGCATCAACACCACGCCGATTTGGTTGTTCGGCAGCTCTGGGTGATGCCATGCAGGGTACTTGCGCAGGCTAGGCAGTTTCACTGGGTTTCCCAGCGTCCAGTTCCAGAGCCGCAAGTGATGGGCACAGCGATTGCGAATGGTGTTGAGGGTCAGAAGCCATGAGCCAAAAACCATGTCCGGCACGCCAACTTTACCCGCGATGCGCTGCTTGATCTGATAATCGATGCCACGGTAGAAGCTGAGCGTGGAACCAAAGTCCATCAGCTCGATCAGGCACCAGATTGGTGGCCGCGTGTGCTCATCGCCGTAGCGGTTGAAGAAATGCACGAGAAATTCCTCCTTTGCCTTGAGGCTTCGATCGACCTGATCATCGAGCTTGCGCTGCCACTTTAGGAAGGCATCCGGCGTGAGGTTGGGGAAGCATTTGGGATCGTGATAAGCAAAAGGCCCATGCTCGTGGGCAAAATGGTAGGCAAGTTGCGTGCGAGCAAAAACCTCGACCGCCTCGATGGCATCGAGCAAAAGAGTCCGCAAGCGTTGATCGAACAGGCAGCGACGCCAGACCTGATCCAAGGTCGTACCATCCCGATATTCATCCGTGCCCGGCACCCGAAACGAATCCAGGTACCCGGAAAGCCGGAAATAGCTGGTTGCCTCAAGGCGATTCACCAGTTGCTCCTTGTCCGCCCTCAATCCACGGTTGATCAACTGATCCGCCTGCTGCTCAAAGGTCAGGGCCGGTTTGCCGAATCTCACCGCCGCCTCCTTTCCCAGCCGGATCCGTTGGCGACATCCGGACAAAAAACACCTCCCGAATTACGCATGCAAGCAGAGGCGCGGGAGGTTTGCTGAGGGAAAGGTGCATGAACCCATGACCCGGCGCAACCGAAATTTCGATTTTCTTTCGAAACCGAAAACTTCACGGCCGGCAGGTGGTTTGCACGCATCATGGCTTCGCATTTCAAAATAGCTCCTGCTGGCCTGCCGGAGGCGGGGCCTTAGGGAGGTTCTCGACCTTGAGGCTGTAATCATCCTTGCCCCACTCGCAGCGGGTGAGGACGGCGTTGGGGATCTTCTTCACGGTGAGGTTCGGGTAGCCCTCCTTGCGGCCGCGGAAGGCGGAGCATACGACGAGCAGGCTGCGCTCCGGGCCGACCTCATCGCTGAGTTCCTGGAGCTGGTCGTGGCTCAGGTTCGCGGTGGTGGTGTAGATGAAATCCCGCTCGGTGCTGTGGCCGTGCTGCCAGTAGAGCGAGTCGCTGGGCTCGTAGGAAAAGCCCTCCAGCTTGCAAACGGCCTCCGCCAGCATGGCGGCGTTGTATTCCTTGGACACCACCCAGTTGTCCCACTTGTCCTTTTCCAACAACGAGGGCGCGAGCCGATAGTAGCGGAAACCGCCGCCGCCCTTCCAACCGACCGCCTTTGTGATGCCGCCGGGATCCTCGCCATCGACCACTTTCTTCAGCCGCGGCAGGCAATGCGTCTCGCAATGCTCGCCCAGCTCGATGCCGATCCACCGCCGCCCCATCTTGTGAGCCACCGCCGCCGTCGTCCCGGAACCGAGGAAAGAATCGAGAACGAGATCGCCGGGGTTGGTTGCGAGTTCTAAAATTCGTTGGATTAATTTTTCTGGTTTTTTCCCTTTGCGAAACTCAACTCCACCTTCGTTGTGCAAGTCATTAGGCAATACGTCATCCCATATGTCTGTTAATGGTTCACTAAATCCTAACACCCCATCAATTGTTTGTAATCGATCTTTAACAAATAGTATTAATTTCCCGTTATAGATAAAATAAGGCTTTTTTCCCTCTCTTTCCATGAAATATGTAATACCTCTGTTCTGTTCCGATAACTGTTTTAAAGATACCGCTTGTTTGCTCACGCTTTTGACATCAAGACTAGCAAATTGAATTACCCTTTGGGCGTTTTCTAAAACAAACTTCTCAATTGCGCCTTCGTATGCCTCTCCTAACGTTTTTTTTGTTTGGCTTGGCTTGGTGCCATAACCCACGGAAAAGGCCTCCATTAAAGGTGTAAATTTCCAGTGCCTACAGTCTTCCTCAAAGTTGGTGATGAAGGTTCCATAGCGTTCATCCCGCTCTTTTCGCCTAGATAACCTATTGGGATTCCAATGATCCGAATTCTTTGTATACACTAAAATGAATTCTGATATATTTACTAGGCCAGGGTTAATTACCTTCGCGCCTGTAACTGATCCTCTCTTAATGACTATGATGTTTTTTCGATTTTTACGACCGAATACCTCGTCCATTAACACAAGTAGGTAGGCCATTTCGTTGTTATCAATTGAAACGAAGATACTCCCATCTTCTTTGAGCAGGTTCCTCAATAATTGCAGACGATCCCGCATCAACGACAACCAAATCGAATGCTCCAACCCATCATCATAATGCTCGAACGCACTTCCCGTATTGTAAGGAGGATCGATATAAATGCACTTCACCTTCCCGGCGAATTCCTGTTCCAGCGCCTTGAGTCCGAGCAGATTGTCCCCGCGGATGAGCATGTTGTCGAAGATGTCGCCCGGATGATCGGTTCCCGGAGCGCTCGCCGCGTTCTTCCCCTTTGTGTTCTCTGTGTTCTTGTATGTTTGACCACTGCCTTATTTGCAGCAACCCGTCGCGCGTTTCTTCCGAGAATGGGTCCTTAAACTCGTCGGAGGAAGGAACGCGCGGCGGGTTGCATCCTGGTTCTATTCCAGCCATGATGCAATCTCGATCCGGGAGGTTCGCGGGGACGGCCATCCCCACGAACCACGGAGCCGGAAAGACCGATCCGTGTTCTGGACCTAGAGTCCGCCACAGAGCAATGGGTCACCGGTTCCGTTTCCGGATTTAACTCGAACCACTGACAGAATCATGAATTCGCATCACAAGACTGAGATAATCCAGACCCAAATCAATCACGTCGGCATCGATGTGTCAAAACTCCATCTCGACGTTTCTATCGCCGACATGAAAAACAAACGCTTCCCCTACACCTCAAAAGGGATAGAGGACTTAGTTAAGAAAATCTCGGGTTTACCCGATCCGTGTGTCACCTGTGAATCCACTGGTGGATATGAAATGAGACTTGTTAATTCCTTGCACGAGGCGGCAATCCCCGTGGCTATCGCATCTCCAGGACGTGTCCGTTACTTTGCTAAAGCTGAGGGAATTATTGCCAAAACCGATGCCATCGATGCGCAATTAATCCGTCGCTTTGCGGAGAAAATCACCATCCATCGTCATCAAAAACCTAGTCCACAAGCCGAACGTCTGCGTGAAATGACTGATTCGCGGCGATTCCTATGTCAGAACATTACTCAAATTCAAAACCGTCTTGAACTTGCTCAGGGATACAAAAAAGAAATCCTGTTGGTGCAGCTTACACAGGCCAGAGAACTCAAAGAGAAGGTTGAGAAAGATATTCAAACCCATCTTAAGGAATTTGAAGAACTCGGGAAAAAAGCGGCTCGGCTTCAAGAACTCAAAGGAGTTGGGCCGATCTTGGCTACTACGATCTTAGCTCAATTACCGGAGATAGGAAAGGTCAGCGATAAAACCATCGCCTGTATTGTTGGCGTAGCTCCACATCCCAAACAGAGCGGAAATTACATCGGTAAATCTAGTATTCGCGGAGGTAGAGCTGCGATAAGACACGTTCTTTACATGGGAGCAGTCGCAGCGATACGTTCAAATCCGATTTTAAAAGCCTTTTACGAGCGCCTGCGCCTATCTGGAAAAAGTGCAAAAATTGCGATCGTTGCCGTAATGCGTAAAATGCTCTGTGTTCTAAATAAACTTGTAGCAAATCCAGAATTTTCACTTGCACACTAACACCACTGCT
>JAJTHK010000060.1 GCA_021298895.1 Luteolibacter sp. | reverse complement strand
GCAGCGGTGTGCCCTTCATCGCGCTTTGCTACAATGCGCTTACGTAAATCTTCACTCAATGGCTTGCCCATCCCGCTATGGTCATCACCAAAATCCAAAAGTACAGCTTTATAATGCCTTCTTTTTCGCAAAATGCTCTAGGCAATAAAAAAGGCCACCTTTTCACAGGTGACCTTTTGATAGATTCGATTGTGTTAGAAATTACTCACCCAACACACCTGGGTTTCCACCACCTTCACCCTCGCCACCTCCAGGGTGCCTGTCTGGGCGTGGACCACCAGGACGTGGACCACCAGGACGTGGACCACCAGGGCCACCATTCTTCTCATGGTGATCTTTATACATGGCCTTTTTTTCATCCTCACTCAATTCTCCGTCGCCATCTTTATCATATTTGGCGAGCATCTCTTTTTTGAAAGCTTCGTGTCTAGTCTCGCGCTCTTTCTTGGCTGCTTCTTTTTCCTCTTCGCTCAAAACGCCATCGCCATCCTTATCGAATTTTTCGAGCATTTGTTTCCTATGTGCTTCTTCTCTGGCTTTCATCGCCTCTCTGGCTTCAGAACGCTCTTGTTCGTTGAGCTTACCATCACCGTCCTTGTCAAATCTCTCGATCACCTCACGAGGAAATGGACGATCCGGATGTCCCGGACCTTCCTTACCTTCCGGTCTCTCCACCCGATTGTCTGGCCGGATTGGACGATTTTTCTCTTCTGCATTAGCGACACCTGAAAGGCCGATTGCCGCTGCAATAATGATCAATGTGTTCGTTTTCATGATTTTGGTATTGGTTTTTAAATGAGTGATTGGGTTTCTCACATGGACTAGTAACCTGACAATTAAAACAAAGTTGCGCAAAGCGGTAAAAAAATCTGCTACCGCTCGTGAAACTATGCGATCCTTCCCTAGCCACCTGATGAAAATCCATTTTAAAAATCCCTGGCCACACCAAAGTCATGGAATTTCAGATATTTTCGGCTGGAAACTTGGGATCTCCTCCCAGGAAAAGTCGCGTATTCCTGATGCGCCCGATCACGGTGCTCCATGCCTGATTCTAGACCCTTCTACGATTGCCACCCCTCCAATGGAAGGCTGGAGAGTCACTTGGCTGGGCCATGCGTCGTTTCTTATTCAAGGCGGCGAAAAATCCCTGCTCGTCGACCCTGTTTTCTCTGAACATTGCGCACCTCTGCCCTTTCCATCGATGAAAAGGAAAGCCGCCACCCCCTGCCTCCTATCTGAACTACCTCCTATCGATGCGATCTTACTGACCCACACCCATTATGATCATCTCGATCTTCCGACCCTCCGCCAACTCGGTCGATCCATTCCACTTTTTCTTCCCACTGGCCATGCGGGATTTTTCAAGAAGTCAGGGTTCAATGATATGACCGAACTTGCTTGGTGGGATTCGCATCAACTAACAAATGAGATCCGGATTACCTCCGTTCCGAGTCAACATTTCACAGCCAGGACTCCATTCGATCGAAACACCGGACACTGGTGCGGCTGGATGATCGAAGGTTTGAATAAAAAATTATGGCACGTTGGCGACAGCGGTTATTGCCCGGCATTTTTGGAAATCGGTGAACGCTTCGAGATGATCGATCTGGCGATGATTCCTATTGGAGCTTATCAACCTAGAAGCATCATGAAAGCCATGCACATGAATCCAGATGAAGCCGTACAGGTATTTCTGGATGCCAAATGCAAACGTGCGATCGCAATGCATTGGGGAACATTCCGCCTCACCGATGAACCGCTTGGGGAGCCACCGCTACTTTTGAAACAAATCATTCAAGAAAAAAACCTGCCATTAGATTGTTTTGTAGCAGGCCATATCGGCGAGATATGGGATGTTCGATGATTATTTCAAAAAATCATCAAGCTTCGATTCTCCAGGCGACCAATAGCTGATAGATTGCACTTTGCCTCCTGAAATGGCGATTACCGTTACCTTACCCGCTTGCATGGGAAATTTCGCCATCAACCCCGCATCATCGCCAAGGATAATACGATGTGCATATTTTTGCATCTTGGGAATGGCGAACATTCTGCCGATTCTTGGCATGCCTTCAATATTAGCCAGATAAGCGGCCTTGTGATCCGAAAAATAATCCTTACCTAAAGTTGTTAGAACCGCGTTGGCTTTTTTACCTGTCTCCATGTCATGTGAAACCAGCAAATACTTGATGCTCGAAGGCTTGAACTCATAATCCGCATCATGTTGATCCTTGGCTTTGAATGCTTCAACTTTTGCTCCCACAGCGTATAGCTCTGCAGAAGATATCATGACGCTGGATAGAGTTATCAGCATAACAGCCGCACACTTGTTAATGAGATTGATTTTCATTAGGGTAATTGTTTTGTTTTTTATGTTTTAATTAGAGCTTTTGTCCAGTTAGTGACGATTATTAATAACAAGTAATCCTCTAAACCCTTTATGAAACTAATTCAAGCTATCCCACTTTTATTTCTAGCCTTTGCTAGTGCTCATGTTAGCGCAGCAACTTTAGAAGTGAATCAGGAAAAAAGCCGCATCCATGTAGATGCGAAGGCGACGGGACATAATTTCACTGGCACGCTCGAGAAATACACCGCCACGGTGGAAGGTAACACCACGACCATAGCGCCGGATGCATTCAATCTCGCATGGAGCTTTAAAGACCTGAATACCGACGATAAAAAGCGAGATAAAGAGATGCTTGCATGGCTTGGTAGTGGTAATCCAAAAGGGAAATTCGATTTCACGAAATCGTGGGTAGACAAAAAGGGTATCAACCACGCGATGGGCAACCTCACCATCAAAGGGGTTAGCAAATCGATTTCTTTTCCTTACACCACCAAGAAAGAAGGCGATTGGGTTACCATCGATGGCACAGCAAAGATGAACTACGAAGACTTCGGGCTACCTATTATCCGGGCTATGGCCGTGATGACCGTCGATCCAAAGCTGACCGTGCGATTCCACATCGTAGGTCAGATCAAGTAAGAACACCTAGATTATGACTCCAGAATCATGGTGGCAAAGACGCAGCGGATGCGCGAAAACCCTCCTCACCGAGTGTTTTTCAAATGGCATGGGGCAACTCGATAAAGTCGAACAACGACTAGGTGGAGCACTCAAACATATTCTCTCCAAACCCGGCTCGATGACTCGAGCCATCATCGCCTACATGGTCGGAATTGAGATGGGATTGGTAGAGGAAGGAGCGAGGGCGATTTCGTGTGGCATTGAATACCTCCATACCGCCTCTTTAATTTTCGATGATTTACCTTGCATGGACGACGCCGTTTCCCGGAGAGGCGATGATTGCGTGCATGTCGTTCATGGCGAAGCTACGGCAATTCTCGCAGCCCTAGCCCTCGTGAACCGCGGCTACTCCATGCTTTGGCAAGGGGTTGCCTCAGGTAACAGCGATCGTAGAAAAGAAGCTGCGGAATGGATCGATAAACGCCTCGGCACAAGTGGAGTGATTGGCGGCCAATCCCTCGATCTCAACAGCTGGGCAGGCTCCAAAGATACAACGAGCGTCAGTAAGGTTGCTGCCATGAAAACCGCAGATTTGCTGCGTTTAACGGTCGTGCTACCTGCTATTCTAGGTAAAGCAACCCGACGTGAAATTCAACTGCTCGACCGCCTCGCGCTGTTCCGCGGCCTCGCCTACCAGGCGGCAGATGACATCAAAGACGTTTTTCAGGAATTCTCACAATCCGGAAAAACTGGCGGACGGGATCACGCGCTGGATCGTCCAAATCTCGTGGCAACTGAAGGCGCTGAGGGCGCGATCCGGCGTTTCCTGAGACTCAATGCCATTGCCGACCGATTGCAGGCATCCCTACCCGGTGCGCTCTACCAATGGCAGATTCTCGATATGCTCCGCGTTCCTCTATCTGTGGATCTAACAGAAATAAAAATCCGCGCTGCGGTATAAGTTAGCATGAGTCTTTGGAGAATGATTTTCACCAACCTCCGCCGCCACCGCGTGCGGACGGCGATCGGTGCCGTCGGCATTGCACTCGGAGTCGCGACCATGCTGAGTGTCGTCGGTATCCTGGGCGGTGCGGTAAAAATGTTCGAACGCATCCTGCGAAACGATTCCGAGATGGTTGTTTTCGAACGAAATGTTTCCGATCTTTTTTTTAGCAACGTGCCCATCGGATTGGTTGATGAATTAAAATCTAAAAAATTCGTTAAAGATGCTCAGCCAGTGCTTTTCACCATTATTTCCGCACCGGATCGACCGGTTGTGACGTGTTTTGGCATCAGTCCAAACGATGGTCGCTTGAAAAAAAGTGAGTGGCTGGCGGGCAATATCTCAGGCTTCCGTGAGGATGAAAACGGGGTGGTGCTCGGTGAGCGTGCGGCGGATTTCCTGAACGCAAAGCTTGGAGAAAACATCGAACTGGGTCAGTACCAATACACCGTCGCAGGCATCGTGCGTATGGAAAACGGCTTCGAAAATGGTGGGGTGTTCATGCCACTGGCAACGTGTCAAAAAGCATTTCACAAAGAAGGTGTATGCTCTGTGGTGACAGTCGCTCTGGCAGATAATCATGAAGCTTCGGAAGTTAAAAATTGGATACAAGCAAACCACTCCGGCATCACCGCACTGGAGAACGAAGAATTCAGCAACAGCTATTCCCAATTCAGAATCATGAAAATCACGGCATGGGTAGTTGGCGGTTGCGCATTTCTGTTAGGTGGCCTGAGCGTGACCAACACCATGATCCTCTCTGTCTTCGGTCGTATCAAGGAGCTCGCCATTGCCCGGGTATGTGGCTTTTCACGGGGCCAGATCTCACGCATGATTTTCGGAGAATCTCTTCTCATTTCAGCCATCGGTATCATCGCCGGTTGGGTTCTCAGCAAGGGTGTTCTGATCCTGCTCCGCGCCATTCCACAATTGCAGGGATACATCGAACCAAGCATTGGCTTAAAAGAACTTTTTGGAGCCAGCATATTAGCGATGCTCACCGCCCTCATTGGGGCGCTCTATCCCGCTTGGTATGCCGCGAAACTAAATCCTGCCGCGGCTTTGAGATTTGAATAAACCTAATCATATGAGCGCACTAGTAAAAGTCGGTGATGTATGGAAAAGCTTTGATCAAGGACGGGTCGAAGTTCTGCGCGGGGTCGGTCTCAATGTCGCTGAGGGTGAGATCATCGCGCTCTGCGGCACTTCAGGTTGCGGAAAATCCACTCTGCTCAATTGCATTTCCGGGCTCGAAGAAGTCGATAGCGGAGACGTCTCAGTCTCCGGTTACGATGTTGTCAATGAGTCCACCCGTGTCGATCTTCTCCGCCACCACATCGGCTACATTTTCCAATTTCATCACCTCATGCAGGATCTCACCTTGGCGGAAAATTGTTACGTTCCGGTCATCGCTGTGGGCGGCAGCAAACGTGATGCCCGCGAACGCATGGAGGAACTCGCAGCGTCCACCGGCATCAGCCATCGGCTCAACCAAAGAGTCCGAGAACTTTCCGGCGGAGAAAGACAACGGGGCGCTCTGGTTAGATCTTTGATGAACGATCCCAAACTGCTGCTTTGCGACGAGCCGACTGGCGCACTCGACGAAGAGAATCGGGAAAAGGTATTCGATTTGCTGTTAGACTTGGTCAGGAAACGAGGCCGTACGCTCATTCTCGCCACTCATGATCCCGAGCTAGCAAGCCGTTGCGATCGTACGTTACGAATGAGAGACGGCAGAATTGAGAGAGAGCTAGTTGGAAAATGACTCTGGAGAATTCCAGACAAGGAGTAGACACTGCCGTAGCTCATGCCTTGGCATGGCTTGTCATCGGCAACGGAATCGGACTTTTTCTATCCATACTTCTTCTGTTTCCTAGCCTCAATCCCGGTGAGCTCACCTATGGACGCTGGACGCCCGTTCATCTCAACGCGCAACTCTACGGCTGGACGGCAATGCCTCTCATTGCATGGCTTTTCTCTGTCTATGAAGTTCATCTAAGCAAAGCCGATAAATGGGCCTCTGCCGCAGTCTGGGCATGGAGCTGCGCGATACTGATCGGCTCCATCTCGTGGCTTTCCGGAACAAGCTCGGGAAAGATTTTCCTCGATTGGCGCAACGGCTCGCTCTGGGTCTTTGTCGCAGCTATGATCATTCTCTGGATCGTGGTTGCAGTCGCATGGAGAGATGGTAAATGCCGCTGGAACCGCTCTAAAAAATGGCTATCTGGGATCAGTATCGCAGGTTTGGCGTTGGTTCCGATTTCAATGATATTCGCAGCCTCACCATCGGTTTATCCACCGGTCGATCCAACCACTGGTGGCCCGACTGGATCGAGCCTGCTAGGTTCAACGCTCATCGTGGTTGGAATGATGCTGCTTCTGCCACGTATTGCCGGACTTCCTACCAAACAACCCACCTCGAAACTTCGCTGGATTTTTTTCAGCATCTGTTGGTTGGTCTTTATCGTCACGGAAACCATAGGTGGAACACACTTCGACGTCTGGCAGATAGGCGCCATGCTTTGCCTTGTCCCTTGGGCGTGGCTCATTCCCCAAGATTGGAAAACATTCACATGGCCCGCAGAAACCACTGCATGGCGTTTTGCAGCCATATCTTGGTGGGGCATTTTAGTCATCTCAGGTGTCACCATGTTTTTCCCAAGTCTTCTGGATCATCTGAAATTCACCCAAGGACTGGTCGCCCACTCACATCTCGCCATGGCTGGATTCACCACTTCCTTCTGCGCGCTTCTTATAGTTTCCATCACCAACAAGAAGATGGGCGGCAAATTCACCATCCCTTTGTGGAACGCCGCCGCCCTAGGAATGATTGTGGTGCTTGCCTGGATGGGTTGGCGTGAAGGCGATGGATATTCATGGATGATCACTCATCCTCAATGGAGAGAAATAGGACTGATCATGAGAACGTTTTTTGGAGCGATTTTGTTAGTCGTCTCCGCATTATGGTTCAAACAATGGATTCGAAAATGAATAAGAAACTTCTCATCAATGGCTGGAGCGTATGCGTCGGCTCCATGGATACGATCACTGGAATACTTCTGATCTTTATGCCGGATCTCGTCCTGAAATTGTTAGGAATCGCACATCCGGATAACAGCTCATGGGTTTTCCTGAGTTGGATGGGAGTCTTCATCACTGGCGTCGGCCTAAGCTACATTTGGGCGTTGGGAAATGCGACACAGGGCAAAGTCCTTTGGAAATTCACGGCAATGATACGCTTGATGGTGGCCGGATTCATCTCATGGAAAATAGTAGCCGGTGAATTGCAACTGGCTTGGTTGCTGGTGGCGATATCCGATGCCTTTGTCGCTCTGATACAATTTGTCATTCTTCGCTTGGATTGGTGGAGGGAGGTCGATTCATGAACCTGATCGCACTGAGAGCTGCGATTTTGATCGCCGCCGTATATGGCTATTTCCTGATCTTCGCGCAGTTCTCCTTCATCGAACTCATCCGCGCCGGCGGGATCAGCCAAACGAGCGAAAAAATCATTCTCGCTACGATGGCGATCGGAGGAATAAGTTGCGGAGTTTTTGTCGCATGGCGGGGAGTTTCTAGCTACTGGTTAAAGACAGCTCTCATTGTCGCCGCGATCACTTCTGCCCTCGCCCCCACCCTGTGTCATATGCCGTATGCGGTGCTGATCGGATTTCTAGCAGGTGCCGCGCTTGGGGGTGCGACCGTAAGCCTCGCCACGTTACTTAAAGATTGGTGCGGATTGTTCTGGGTGGGACTCGGAACAGGCATCGGCTATGGCTTCTGCAACCTGCCGTGGGTTTTCCAATCCAGCCCCTACCAACAAGCATACATCGCTTGCGGACTTACCTTGATCGGATGGCTGGTCATTCCGAAACCAACTGAATCCGAAAATCTAACAGAATACACAACCGATCAAACCCGCAACTTCTGGCCCATGGTGCTTGTATTCACCGCGCTCGTCTGGTTGGACTCGGCCGCATTTTTCATCATCCAACATGTATCGGAAATGAAAGCTGGAACTTGGGGAACTGAACATCTCTGGAGAAATGCAGCACTGCATTTCATCGCTGCGATTTTGGCCGGGTTCTGGATGAAACGTGAAAATGTTAGAATCTTACCAATCGCTGCTTGGATACTACTCGCAGTCGCTTCACTGGCAACAACCCATTCATCAACGATTGCTTTCACTGGATGGCTTTACCCGATAGGCGTTTCCATTTATTCCGCCGCACTGATTGCTTGGCCCGCATGGTTCAGTCATGCAAAAAACAAAAAGCAGATCGGCTGGAGAGCTGCGGCATTGTTCGGCATCGCCGGTTGGTTTGGCTCTGCCAACGGCATTGGAATGGCACAAACTCTGGAAACCGTTCCCAACTGGTTCATCGTCGCATCGGGAGCCATCGTGATTTCAGGAATTCTTCTAACCAAAAATGGTTCGTGGCGTATCGCGGCGGTCATTGGATTGACGTTGATCGTTTTCCAATTGGGAAATCTGAATCATAAAAAGGTTTCCGAAAGCCCCATCGAACTCGGCAAACAAGTTTATCTCTCCGAAGGTTGCATCAACTGTCATTCCCAATACATCCGACCCAATAGCAGCGACGAAATTATCTGGGGAAAAGGTCCGAGTATGGATGAAATCAAAACGCAACAACCTGTTCTGATCGGTAACCGTCGGCAAGGTCCCGACTTATCAAATATCGGCACTCGCCGCTCTTCAACATGGTTGAAACAACATTTCATCAATCCCCAAGCGTTCGCTGTTGGGTCAAGCATGCCTTCTTACGCTCATCTCTTTGAAGATGGTCGCGGCGATGATCTCATTGCTTATCTCTCAAATCTTGGTCTGGAGAGATATGCCAGCCGCCTTGAACAAATGGCTGAATGGCAACCAAACGAAACGAAAGCCAAGAACAACGGCAACGAGCTTTTTTCCAAACACTGCGCCTCTTGTCATGGCACCGCAGGCCATGGTGATGGTTTAATGGCTGCCCATTTTCAAAAACCTCCCGCCAATCTCGTCGTTGGCCCTTTTATATGGTCGGCTGCGGGAGATCAGTTGAATGACAAGCTAGCGAAAATCATCAAATTTGGCATTCCCGGAACCGAAATGCCGGGCCATGAAACCTTGTCCGATCAAGACATCGCCTCTCTGCGGGCACATGTGTTGGACTTGAGAAAAGCTCCAGCTAGCAACTAATACGCTTCGATTTCTTCACCTAAGCTGACGAGAATGAGTTGCCACCGCTCACAGTCATCGCTTTCATCTTGGTCGCACCGTGGAAACTAAACCCTCAATTTCGCCTCCCAGTAAATCTGTCGTCTTCTTTCGCAGGGGATTTAGCACGCTTTTGCTCTGGGCTATCGTCGCCTCTATTTTCATCAGCATGCAACCGCTCGCCTATGTCGGCTTGGTGGCGGCTTTAGTGATCATCTCCACTCTTGAGTATTTCAAAATGCTGCACGTTGCAGAGGTGAAATGCTTCCCTCGCTACGGACTCTTTCTCGCCCTCAGCTATTGCGGCTTGAGTTCCTACTACTTGCTCAATGGAGCCAAAGACATCCCACCCGGCCTCGATGCGTTTTTCATTTTCCTCGCTGCCACCGGCGCATTCACTCTCCAACTCCGATACTCGATCAAAGGCATCGAAGCCCTTCTCTCCGTCGCGGCCAACTTACTCGGCTTCGTTTACATCGCCTATCTCTTCAGCTTCGCCTCACGCATCTCCTTCGGACTCCCCGGTAGCGGCGATGTCCCCGGCGCTTACGTTTTGCTCTGGCTGCTCGCTGTCACGAAGTTCAGCGACATGGGTGCCTACATCACCGGCTCTCTCATCGGGAAACACAAAATGATCCCAAAAATTTCCCCCGCGAAAACCTGGGAGGGCTTTGCTGGCGCTCTGTTCTTCGCACAACTCGCAGCTTGCGGATTGTATTGGCTCATGCCAGATCACCTCGATGCTCTCCATTCATGGAAACACGTGATCATTCTCGGTTTCCTCCTCGCACTCCTAGCCGTAATTGGCGACCTCGCGGAAAGTGTCTTGAAACGCTCTCTCAATGCCAAAGACTCCGGTAAAATGCTTCCCGGCATCGGCGGCGGTCTCGACCTCATCGATAGCATTTGTTTCACCGCTCCCTTCCTTTGGTTTTACCTCAAAGGCGTCATTCCTTATTGCGTATGAGTTCCGGAAAAAAACGTCGGGTCGTCGTCTTGGGTTCCACGGGATCCATCGGTCTCTCCACCCTACGTGTCGCCGCGCAGCTGCCCGATGAAATCGAAATCGTCGGCCTCGCAGCCTGCTCAAGCGTTACCAAACTAGCCCAACAAGCAATTGAAACGGGCGTTCAAAACATTGCTATTTATGACGATTCCAAGGCAGAAGCTCTCCGCGCTCTACTTCCCTCCTCAGTCAAAGTCCACGTCGGAGCCAAGGGTCTAGGCGACCTCGCCCAGCTCGAAAGCGCCGATATCGTCCTCATTTCCATCGTCGGCACCGCCGGTCTTCACCCCGCCCTCGCGGCGATTGATGCCGGAAAAGACCTCGCGATCGCCTCCAAGGAAATCCTGGTCATGGCCGGTGAAATCATCACCGCCCGCGCAGCCGAGAAGAACATCCGCATCCTTCCGGTCGATTCCGAACACAACGCGATCTTCCAATGCCTCGAGGGCCACCGCGGCCCTGAATCTGAAATTTCACGCATCATCCTCACCGCATCCGGCGGCCCTTTCCGCGACACCCCGGCGAGCGAACTTTGGAGCGTGACTCCAGAAATGGCGCTCAATCATCCCACTTGGAACATGGGGCCGAAAATCACTATCGACTCCGCGACACTTTTCAACAAAGGCCTCGAAATGATAGAAGCCCGTTGGTTGTTCGGAATCGAGATGGATCGCATCGAAGCCATCATCCATCCTCAATCCATCATTCACTCCATGGTCGAGTTCACCGACGGCTCGGTCCTCGCCCAGCTTTCAAGAACCGACATGGGCTTCCCGATTCAATACGCCCTCACCTACCCGAACCGTATCGCCGGCGCTCTCAAACCCCTGAACTTCGCCGAACTCTCCAAACTCGAATTCTTCGCCCCACGCACCGAAGATTTCCCCGCCCTCCAACTCGCTCGCCAAGCCGGCCTAACAGGTGGCACTCTGCCCGCAGTTTTCAATGCCGCCAACGAAGTCGCCGTCGATGCCTTCCGTAACGAAAAAATCCGTTTTCCTAACATCTGGGAAACCGTCGCTGCAGTGATGCGGTCTCACGAAACCATTTTCAAGCCGACGCTAGAACAAATCCTTACTGCCGATAGCCAAGCACGAGTCGCAGCTCTGGATCATCTCCTATCCGCAAAGCTATAACAGAGCTTTTACCCTAGCCCGCACCAAAGAATGGCAACTCTTTGACCTCGTTAAAGATCCCCAAGAAATGAAAAGCGTCCACGAAGACCCCGAATACGCCGAGATCTTTGTAACGATGAAAAATCGCTACCAAGAACTAAGAACCGAGTTCAACGTGCCGGAGGGCATGCCGAAATGAGCTGAAGCTTCACTTACTGACTCCCCCCCACTCCAGTCACATCCATGATCCAATCTTTGGCTGACAAAGACACTCAGGAGCTATTCAACCAGGAAAACAGTCGCCGCTTCAACTCCATCTCACGCGTCGCCCTGCGTAAACTCATCCAAATGAACCAAGCTGCGGCTCTCTACGATCTTGCCGTGCCTTCTGGAAATCGGCTCGAAGCTTTAAAAGGAAACCTTGCGGGTTACCATTCGATCCGAATCAACGACCAATGGCGTATCATTTTCATTTGGACTGAACACGGTCCAACCGATGTTAAAATTTGTGATTATCATTGACGCACCCTTATAACGTTATACGTTATACCTATGAACCCACCTATCACTCCCGGCGAAATTCTATTAGAAGAATATCTCATTCCCATGGGCATTTCCCAAAACGCCATGGCTCGTGCCATCGGTGTTGCTCCGCGTGCAATTAACGAAATCATCCACGCCCGCCGATCCATCACTCCCACCATGTCCATCCGCTTCGGCGCATTCTTCGGACAATCACTCGAATTCTGGCACGGTATCCAGGTCGATTGCGACTTCCGCGCCCTAGCTAAAGATCAAAAAAAACTCACCGCTCACATCAAACCCGCGATGACCATCGCTCGTGCTTCTTGAAGATCCTCTACAACGAGTATTTTCTGTGAGTCGGGGAACTTATGCCCTCTCCTCCACTCACTCGCCCAACCAGCACATGCCTTCACCCGCAGCCGCACCGCCTTCACCCGCGCCTTGAGAAATGCTGTCTTCGACCTAGTCAAAGCCTTCGCCGAGGGAAACACCGCCGCCATCCTCTCACAGATCGAGCCGAATGATCCGGATGGAGCATCGTGGACCGCAGCACGTATTGAAAAATTGTTAGACAATTACTGAGCTGGCCCCCAAAGTCCGGCGTAAGCGAAGGAAACGCTGCCCTCTTGACGTGATTCAGGCGGCGGCGGATTTTTCGCGGCGGGCGGCGGCCTTGCGGGCCGGGGTGAGGCTGGCGATGATTTCCGGATCGGTCTCGCCGGGGAGGCGGGTGAGGAGTTCG
>JAJTHK010000015.1 GCA_021298895.1 Luteolibacter sp. | reverse complement strand
GAACCAAGAACCAGGAACCAAGAACCAGGAACCAAGAACCAGGAACCAAGAACCAGGAACCAAGAACCAGGAACCAAGAACCAAGAACCAAGAACCAGGAACACCCCCTGATCTCAAAGATTTAGGATCACCGTGGCGGTGGAGAAATAGATGAGCATGCCTGAGACATCGACGGTGGAGGCGAGGGAGGGAGAGGAGACGACAGCGGGGTCGAGATTGCAGGCGCGGGCGGCTATGGGGAGCATGGCACCGAGTAGGGTGGCGGAAAGAACTTGGAGTGTTAGAGCAGAGCCGACAGCGAGAGAGAGTTTGAAGAAAGAGAAGTCAGGGGCAGCGGTGAGGTGGAGGTAGGGTAGAATGAAAGTAATAAACGCGGCCATACAGATGCCGAGGGTGACGCCTAAGAAGAGACCTGTTAGAATTTCTTTCCAAGCGATGCGTATGAGAGTTCCTTTATCGATTTCGCCGAGGGCGAGCGCGCGGATGACCATGGTTGCGGATTGTCCTCCCGAGTTTCCACCAGCAGCGACGACCATGGGCAGGAAGAGTGATAGCACAAACGCCTTTTCGAGGGTTTCCGAGAAACGGAACATGACGTATCCGGATGCGATAGAGAGGAAAGCAAGGCCAACGAGCCAGTTGACGCGGCGGCGGAAATGGCTCGCAGAGCTGGTGTTGAGATAGGAAAGCTCATTTTGTTCACCACCGATACCAGCGAGTTTCTCGATATCCTCGGTGGATTCTTCTTGGAGGATTTCTAAAGCATCGTCGTAGGTGATGACGCCGAGGAGGTGATGGAATTCATCGACGACTGGAAGAACAATGAGGTCGTATTTAGAAAGAGTGCGTGCGGCGTCTTCTTGGTCGGCTGTAGCGAGAATGAATTCGTCAGCATCCTCCATGATGTCACGAATGGGCGTGTCCCAGGTTTCGAAGGCGAGATCGCGGAGTCGAACTTTTCCGACGAGACGACCTTGTTCGTCGACGACGAAAATGCGCGCTAAAGTTTCGGTATCTTCGCGGTCGCGACGAAGGACGGCGATGGCTTGTTTCACTGTCATATCGGCAGTGATGCGGCCAACCTGAGTGGTCATCCGTCCGCCGGCGGTGTCTTCCTCGTATTTGAGAAGGTTTTTGGTGAGTTCTTTATCACGAGGACCTAGCAGAGAGAAGAAGCGGACTTGTGCCTCTTCGGAAACCACTTGGAAAATATCGACGCGGTCATCGTCCGATAAATTACTGAGGAGGAAGCGGAGTTGTGCGGGTTTGAAGTGATCCAGAGCTTCTTCGATCAGGGAGTCAGGCAGTTCCGCGACCACATCGGTGGCGAGTTCCGGGCCGATGGTTTTCATGAAGAAATCGCGCTCTGCGTCGTCGAGATCTTGGTAGAGTTCCGCAAGGTCGGCGTAGTGAATATCCTCGGCGGCTGCGAGGAGAGCGGAAGCATCCTCGGCATCGATGGCGAGTTTGATCGTATTGATCGGGTTCATGTCATCGTCGTCTGGCACGAGCGGAGCGTGGTGGAAGGAAATTGGGAGGTAAATGCTGAAATACGGAAGAATGTAATGTTGCAATAGGTGTTCATTTGATTCATAGTCTGGGGCGTGGCAGAAAATGTGTTAGGAAAAGGATTGTTAAAAACGCCGGGTGCGGCGTTGAAGGAGTATTTTGGATTTTCAAGATTTCTCGACGGTCAGGAGGAAGTGATTTCGGAAATTGTTGCGGGGCGAGATGGTTTGGTGGTGATGCCGACTGGCGGTGGTAAGTCCTTATGTTTTCAGATTCCCGCGTTGTGTTTTCCGGGGGTGACTTTGGTGGTTTCACCATTGATTGCGTTGATGAAGGATCAGGTGGATGCGTTGCAAGCGCGAGGGATTGGAGCGACGTTGATCAATTCGACCTTGTCGTGGCCGGAGCAGAAGGAGCGGTTAGATGGGATGCGGCAAGGTGAGTATAAATTAGTATATGTGGCGCCAGAGAGGTTCCGAGCGGAGAGTTTTTTGAGGGCCTTGGAAGGGGTGGAGGTTTCTTTATTTGCGATTGATGAAGCGCATTGCTTATCGCAATGGGGGCATGATTTTCGGCCAGATTATATGCGGCTTGGGAAGGCATTAGAGAAAATTGGTAGGCCGCAATGCGTGGCGTTGACAGCGACAGCGACTCCGATAGTGCGGCAGGATATTCTGACGGTATTGGGTTTGCGGGAGCCATTTGAACGAGTGAGTGGATTTTCCCGTCCGAATCTTTCTTTATCGATTACAGCGGTGGATAAGACGGCGCAGAAAGATGAGCGCATCAAAGCGGTAATTGGGGCGCACAAGACGGGGATTATTTATTGTGCGACGCGTAAAAAAGTGGATTTGGTATCGGAAACCTTGGCAAGTTGGGGGGTGAATTGTGTTTCGTATCACGGAGGGATGACGGATGAGGAGAGGGTCAAGGCACAAGAAATTTTCATTTCAAAAAAAGTGGATATCGCGGTTGCGACTAATGCGTTTGGGATGGGGATAGATCGAGGAGATGTTCGATTTGTGATTCATTATGAAATCCCGGGAAGTGTTGAGGCATACTATCAAGAAGCGGGGCGCGCGGGGCGAGATGGGGAGGCGGCGGTGTGTGAATTACTTTTCAATTATGCGGATACACGGACGCAGGAATTTTTTATTGATGGTGCGAATCCATCGCCGGTTACGGTCCGGCAAATCTATCAATATTTATTGAATGATGCGGATGGGAATCACGAGGTGTTTCGGACTCTGGAGGAAATTGCGGATCATGCGGATGTGAAGAACTCGATGGCGGTTGGGAGCGCGTTGGGGATTTTGGTGCGTGGCCGTTTTATAGAGCGATTTGATGTTAAGGGAAAAAGGATGCGCGGTACGCGTTTGTTGCAGCCGAATCTTCTAACAAGAGATCTCGATTTGGATGAGGAAGCAATGGAGAAAAAGGATGCGCGTGATCGGGAGAAGCTGCGGGCGATGGTGGAGATGTGTTATGCGCGGACGTGTCGGCAGCAGTGGATTTTAAATTATTTTGGTGAGGAAAATGCGGGGACTTGTGGAAACTGTGATGTTTGCCGAGAGCGCAGTGCGGGAGATTTCCGTAAGCCGACGGCTGAGGAAAAACTTGTGGTTCAGAAGGCGTTGGCGGGAGTTGCGCGGATGTCACAACGCAACAGCTCGGGTTGGGAGGGGCGCTATGGACGTGGGCGGATCATTCAGATGTTATCTGGGAGTAAATCGCAGGATATTTTGAACAATCGCTTAGATCAACTGACGACGTATGGGGTTTTATCTGATAAAACTACGGGTTATTTAAATGCGTTGTTTCGATCTATGGCGGAGGAATCTTTGGTGATTACTCAAACGGGAGAGTATCCATTGATGACGCTTTCAGAGAGAGGTGAAGCGGTGATGAAAGGTGAGGTGGAATTCGAGTTGCGTTGGCCGGATGAAGTTGCAAAGCCGCAGGGTTTGGAGGAAAGAGAATTTGATCCTCAACTGTTTTCGATGTTGAAAGATCTACGATTCAAAATTTCCAAGCGAGCTGGAGTGCCTCCTTACGTAGTTTTTTCTAACAAAATTTTAGAATCGCTTACGAAATATATGCCGACCAGTAATGAACAGGCGTTGGAAATTTCCGGCATCGGAGAGGGGAAGGCAGCGAGTTATTTGCCAGCTTTTTTAGAAATGATCAGAACGTATCGAGCAATGAGGTGATTTCTCCGCGAGGGGCTCAACGATGACTGCGCGCTTGGTAGTTTCAAGATTGGAAGGCGGGATTTCTGCAGGAGTTTGTGGAATAACCTCTGGGATGGATGGTTCGGTTTTTTCAGTAATCTTGTATTTTTTGGTTTGAGTGTGTTCGGAATCCAGTTTTTCGTAAATTTTTACCCCAGCCCAGTTCACGGCGAGAGTGATGAGGGGAATCCAGATAGTACTGCAGATCACACTCTTGTTTCTTGTGGTTTCAGGGGAGGTAGGGTTTTCTCATGGGGACACAGAACTGCCCTAGATGGATTCGACATAATCAGAGTCGATCATTACAGTGGGGATAAAATCAGCTAGCCAGTCTTCGACATCCGCGCCGACGTTTCCCCCATATTATTTGAGGAAAAACGCTCACACAGCGGAATCTTGTAGAAGCCAAAATCTTCAGCTTCCAGAGCTCCGATGACGGGTCGGAGGATTTTGGTGCGAAAAGCCAAGTCTTTAATGGGTGAACCCGAAGAGGATCTGCTTTTTTATAGTATTTATCCGAGGCTCTATTGATTTTTTTAACTAATTACAGAAAACCTTATTTTCAGGATGTTTACAACACATGAGGTAATTTTATTTAGAACTTTCGGTTTAGCGTGCTATTGACCTTGACGGAGTGCGGTGGGTGTAGACCCTATTCCTCGACAATCCATTCAATATGACAGCACATACCTCTTTGCTAATTGGTGCAAAATCGCTCATCGGTCGGTTTTCTCTAATCACCTCCATCATCCTAACTTCTCTTTCGGGAGTCATGCTTGCCCAGGATTATGAAGGTAAAAAAATCAGTGAGGTGTCGATTCGCTATGTGGGATCGAAAACGGTTGATGAAGCAAGGTTGCGTAACTTGATGGTGACTAAAGCGGGTACCGTTTATCGCGCTGAAAATTTGGATAACGATATCAAGACCTTATTTGAATCCGGATTGATCGATGATTTGAAGTTTCTTGCTGAAGCGGCTGGAGAGGGTGTTCGCGTGATTGCTCAGGTGCAAACTCGTCCTGCGATCAATGGAGTCGGATTTGTTGGAAATACGATTTTTTCCGAGCAAAAATTAGCCAAGGAAACCAAGTTGAAATCTGGCGGCACGATGAGTGATGCGGAGATTCTTGAGGCTCGTCAAAATCTAGAGAAGTATTATCAAGGTCATGGTTATCCGGATGTGATCATTTCACATCGGACACAAGAGACAGGTCAGCAAGGTTTAGCGGATTTGATTTTTGTTATTGATGAGGGAGCAAAGAATGAAGTTCGCGATATTCGTTTTGAGGGTAACTCGGTCTTTACGTCTGCAGAGTTGAAGAAGGAAATGAAAACCAAGGAGAAGGGTTGGTTCTCATGGCTCACAAAATCCGGCCGTTTCGAATCGACTACCTTGGATGAAGATTTGGATGCGGTATTGGATTACTATCGTAGCAGAGGTTATCTACGTGTTAGTAGCCCGGGGGTTCGTCGTGATCCGGTGAAGGATGGACGTGTGGATTTGGTGATCGAAATTTCTGAGGGTGATAAATACAGCGTTTCTGGAATTAGTTTTGGAGAGATGTCCGTATTTAAATCTGAGGAGTTGTATCCTTCGATGACCTTGAATGGTGGCGATGCATACTCATCCACGAAAATGCGTGAGGATATCAAAACGATTCGTAGTTTTTATGGTTCAAGGGGTTATGCGGATGCGGTTGTCTCTCCAGATATTAAAGATGCGGGTCCGAATCAGGTTTCGATCAAGTATCAGATTACTGAGGGCTCTCGCTATCGTGTGGGCCGAGTAAACATTCAAGGTAACTCAAAGACTCAAGATAAGGTGATTCGTCGTGAACTTCCGTTGAATCCAGGTGATTGGTTCAATACAGTGGAGTTAGAAACAACCAAGGCACGCCTAAAGAACCTTCAGTACTTTAGTGATGTGCAGGCGAACGGTTCACCAGCTGGTAACGGTTATCGTGATATCAATGTTTTGGTTGAAGAGCGCAATACGGGTTCCGTGGGTGTGGGTGTAGGGTTTAGTTCGATTGATAACGTGGTGGGTTTCCTTACGCTTGAGCAAACCAACTTTGATATCACGAATCCATGGAACTTTACCGGTGGAGGTCAACGCTTTGGAATGAATCTTCGGGCTGGTTCAGAGCGCAGTGAATTCACACTTTCATTGGTTGAACCATGGTTCATGGATCGCAAGCTTTCACTTGGTGGTGAGCTATTCTATCGCCAGTCATCCTATTTCAGTGATGAGTATGATCAGACTAACGTGGGTGCTTCGGTCTTCTTGCGTAAACCATTGAGTGAAAAATCATCGATCAAACTCGCATATTCGTTAGAAAATATCACTGTGGATGTGGACTCGGGTGCAAGCGCTGTCTTTCAAGATGAGGATGGCGACTTTGTTCGTAGTGCATTGACTCTCAGTTATCTTTACGACAGTCGTGATAGTACAATCACTCCACGTAAAGGTGAGAAGTTAGATGTTTCTTTCGCTTTTGCTGGATTAGGTGGAGATGTAGAAACTATCACGTTATCGACCCAAGGTTCGAAATATTGGAATCTCAAATGGGATACCATTCTCTCGCTCAGCGGTGAGGTTGCATTTGTGGATTCGATCAATGGTGATGTGCCGATCTTTGAACGGATGTTCTTAGGAGGTGGCAGAACGTTGCGTGGTTTTGAATTCCGTGATATCGGTGGTGATCGCGATGGCCCATTAGGTGAAGTTTTGGGTGGTCAATCATTGGCGTTCTTAAACACCGAATACACCGTGCCTATTGTTGAAACCATCCGTGCGGCTGTATTCTATGACATGGGATTTGTAAATTCAGGTTCATGGGACATTGGTCCACAGGATGTTTATAGCGATGTCGGTTTTGGTATCCGTATTCAGCTGCCTATCAGTCCTGTGCCGATTGCTCTGGATTATGCCGTGCCTGTAAGTTCGCCTGACAGTGCTGCCGACCAAGGTGGTCAGTTCAACTTCTACATGAGCTACGAATACTAAAATATTCTGTATGCCATCATTGATCGTTTTAGCAGCGGGAATGGGGAGTCGTTACGGCGGCTTGAAACAACTCGATCCCATGGGGCCGAATGGCGAGACGGTTCTAGATTACTCTGTCTATGATGCGATTCGTGCTGGGTTCAATCGTGTGATCTTTGTGATTCGCGAAGATTTTGCGGAGGCATTCAAGACGGGTATCGGTGAGCGATTTGCGAAGTTGATTCAAGTGGACTATGCCTATCAGCGCTTGGATGATTTGCCGGCGCCGTTTTCCCCTCCAGAGGGACGGACCAAACCCTGGGGAACAACGCATGCGATTCGTGCTGCGCGCGCTTTGGTTGATGGGCCGTTTGCGGTGATCAACGCAGATGATTTTTACGGGGCGGATGCTTATTTGCAGGCGAGCCGATTTCTCAAGAGTAGCGATGAAGCGCGCTGTGGCTTGATTGCTTATCCTTTGGAAAACACGCTTTCCGAGCACGGCAGTGTTAACCGAGGGATATGTGAAGTGAGTCAGGTGCGGATGTTATTGTCTGTTGAGGAGGTGGTGAAAATATCTCGTGATCCATCTGGTGAAATTTCTGGGATAGGTTTGAATGGTGAGCGTCGCGTTATTGCAGCAAAAGCGTTGGCATCGATGAACTTTTGGGCATTTCTAAAACAGTTCATGGCTGATATCGAAACGGAGTTTTTCGATTTTCTCGTTCAGAACGGAGACAAGGAAACCAGTGAATTTTATATTCCTACGGTGGTGGATGCTCTGATTCACAAAGGGAAGACACAATGTGAAGTGATTGAGACTAGTGCATCGTGGTTTGGAGTGACTTTCCCAGAGGATAAGCCTTACGTAGTGCAATCGATCGCAGAACTTATTTCCAAAGGTGATTATCCGCAAAAGCTCAGTTAGGCTAAGTTCTTGGATTTTTATATCAGATCGATATTGAAGAAATCCTTCATCACGGCGCGATAGACCTCGTGTTTGAAATTGGGTAACCAATCGAGATCGAATTCTGTGGGGTGAATCCAGCGGTAGGATCGGAACTCGCGAGGTGTTTGGTTTACATTGACTTCTGGTGCGTCATTTCTGACTTTGCAGAGGAAATAAGTTTGTTCCTGGCCGTGGTTGCCGTGTTTTTGAATTTTCTTGGAACGGACATCGGCTGGGTAGAGATAGCGGTAACCATCTTTGCGGTTGAGAATGTCATAATGTTCTTTATTGAGTCCAATTTCTTCACGGATCTCGCGATAGAGGGCTTCCTCGATTTCCTCGCCTAGATCGACGCCGCCCTGAGGGAACTGCCAAGCGCCGGGAATGGTGCATCGCTCACAAATGAGGAGATTACCATGCTCGTTAATCATGAGAGCCGCGACATTGGGTCGGTATCGAACCATGCGCACAGAATGAGCAAAAATATGTATATGATCAATCATTAACTTTTCCTAAGTATTTTACAGGCTGGTCAAAAACGAGTTGGAGATGTAGCGTTAGAGCATGATGAAACTTCAGATTTTAGTTATTTCCTCGTTGATTGCCTTTTCTGAGATGGGTTTATCGCAAACACCCGATCCAAATGCTCCCAATCAGAATCAGCAGGGTGAGCAGGGTGAGCAGAAAGGAAGAAGAGGTTTTTGGGAGGCAAATTTAACAGGTGGAAATTTCGTGGTGGCATTGTCACGTATTACTTCGGTGAGCCGTCATCGCTATGTGTTAGATGCGGCTGTGATTGTGGATGAAGTGACGGTTGATACAGAGGGTCAGTCTCTCGCGCGATTTTATTTCATTACACCTGTCACCACTACAGGTCCTGAATCCGGCACGGCTAAGCTCGCAGAGCGGGCTTTGGAGATCGCTAACAAGTCTGCGACCGATAAAGGCAGTAGTGCGCAAGATATGGTTCAAAAAAAATATCCCTTAACCACGCATTCCAAAACCGTCGAGTATCGTGTGATGACTGAGGCTCAGTTGACCGCTTTGTATCAAAGCGTGAAAACCGCTTGGCAGACTGGAGATGGCAGGGTGTATAAAGGTCAATAAGACATGCATCCTTATAGTCCTAGCGACGCGTATATTTGGCGTGTGGCGTAGGATTTGTTTAGGGTGTAGAAGTGGATGCCAGCGATGGAGTTATCGAGTAGTTCGGCGCATTGTTGAGCGGCGTAATGGATACCTGCGCGTTCGACGGCTTCTGGGATGGCGTTTGCTCGATCGAGGGCTTTAATGAGTTTTGCGGGATAGCGTGCGCCTGCAGCAAGTTCCGCCATGCGTTTCATGCTGGAGAGTGAAGTGACGGGCATGATTCCGGCGATGATGGGAATGTGAATACCTGCGAGTTGGCATCGCTCGCGATAGTCGAAGAAATCATGGTTATCGAAAAACAGTTGGGTGCAGATGTAATCCGCTCCAGCATCGACTTTGACCTTCATGTGCTCGAGTTCATCAACCCGATTTGGTGTGGCCGGATGTCCTTCAGGAAAGCCTGCGACGCCGATTCCGAATCCACGAGGGTCTGGGTGGCGTCCGGAGTTGTTGAAATTTTTGATGTGAGCGACAAGGTCAGCAGCGTAGCGGAAATCGCCCTGAGACCAATCGTAGTTGGGTTGGTCTTTTGGTGGGTCTCCGCGTAAGGCGAGGATATTTGAAACGCCAGCCTCAGCGTAGCGATTGAGGATATTGTCAATTTCTGCTTTTGAGTGTCCGACACAGGTGAGGTGGGGGACGGGAGGGATATTGGTTGAGTCTTTGATGCGGAGGACGAGATCGTGAGTGAGTTCACGAGTGCTACCGCCAGCCCCATAGGTGACGGAGACGAAGGAGGGAGAGAGAGTTTCCAAGTTCTGTATGGTTTCATAGAGTTCATCCCAAGCGGCAGCGGCGCGTGGAGGGAAAAACTCGAAGGAAAGCGAGGGTTTTGGGGAGCTTAGAATGTCTAGAATGTGCATGTGAAAAAATGGAAATTGGGGCGAAACTTTTTCAGAAAACCAGGGTTGTAAGGCTGTCTGGCAAATCCTCGCGGTAAATTTATAAACTTTAAACGTTATTTTTCAATGAAGCTTCAGGTTCTAATCGGTGTTTATGCGTGTGCATTGCCTTTTCATGTTCAGGCGGAAGAGGGAAAACGTGAAAGATTTGTCAGACCATTTTCAGAGAAACGTAGTGAAAATAGCGAGAATAAGGGGGAAAGGAACGATAAAATGCGGTCTCATTCTGAGGGTATGGGGGATATGTTCGGGATGTTGGATAAGGACAGAGATGGAGTGATTACTCAGGAAGAGTTTTTTGCCGGACCACGCATGGCAAACTTGCCGCAGGAGCAGCGCGATAAGTTATTCTCTCGGATTGATTCGGATGGAAATGGAACCATTACGCCCGAGGAGGTTCGGAAAATGCGTCAGGAATCTGAGGAGATGCACAGGCGTCAAATGCGTGAACTGGATACGGATAAGAGTGGTGGTTTGAGTTACGAAGAGATGAGTAACGGGAAGTTTTTCAGTCAGTTGCCAGAAGAGAAGCGTATGCAAATTTTCAAGCGTATGGACACGAATCGTGATGGACAAATCACGCCTGAAGATAAGCCCAAAGGCCCACGTCCGCATCCCGAAGGAAGACCCGAGGGAAGACCCGAGGGAAGGCCCGAAGGAAGGCCCGAAGGAAGGCCCGAAGGAAGACCTGAGGGAAGACCTGAGGGAAGACCCGAAAGAAAGCCTGCTTCCGATGAAGCGCCGAGCGCGTTTGAATAGCGGAGAACGGAGAAGTTTCTAACAAAAAAGCGTGATGCATTTTTAGTGCATCGCGCTTTTTTTAATCAGGAAATGAGAGATTACTCGGCTTTTGCTGCGTCAGCAGATTGAGCAGCGAGGGTGGTTGCGAGCACGTCTTTGCGGAGGTTTCCACCTTTGCGTTGTGACCACCAGAGAACGATCGGTGAGGCGATAAAGACCGAGGAATAAGTTCCAACCACAAGTCCAATGAGGATCATGATAGAGAAATCTCGGAGAGAAGATCCACCGAAAAGCGAAAGGATCGCCACGGTTACGATCGTGGTTGCTGAGGTCAGGATGGTCCGTGAGAGGGTTGCATTGATCGCCTCGTTGATGACGTCTTTGATTGCACCTGAGCGTAGCAGGATGGTTTCACGGATACGGTCGAAGATAACGATGGTGTCGTTGATCGAGTAACCCGCAATCGTGAGGATGGCTCCTACATGGATAAGAGAAAGTTCACGTCCTAGAAGAACAACCACCCCGACGGCGATGATGACGTCGTGGACCAAAGCGGTGAATGCTCCGACTGCGAAGGAAAACTCGAAACGTATGGTGATGTAGATACCAATGCCGACGAGACCAAGAGCGAGGGCGATGAGCGATTCGACGAGGAATCCTTTACCAAGGGTTGCGGAGACATCCTCTCTGGATTCCGAGACGATGTATGATCCATCTTCCATTTCTCCAAGTGCAGGAATTCCGGAGCGAAGGGCGGAAACGATTCTTTCAGCGTCTTGTTTGTCTGTGCGTAGGGTGAGTAGGCTTCCAGTGGCTGGGTTGCTTTCAATTTGCGGAAACGCACTACGTGTCAAAGTGAGTGTGCTTAATACACTGTCGACATCGTTAAGTTTAATATCTTTATCACCAAGTTGGAATTGGATGCGGGTGCCGCCTGTGAAGTCGATGCCAAGTGCTTTATCCCCACGGATGCCAAATCCAGAAAGTGAGACGATGATCACGATGCTAGAAACGATTGCGGTTTTTTTGGCTGCTGAGATGAAGTCGAAATTTATTGCTTTGATGAGGTCGAGGAAGCTGAGTTTATTGAGTAGATTCAAATCGGTTCCCCAGCGGAAAAGGATGCGGGTGACAAGAATTGCTGAGAACATCGAGGCGACGATGCCGATGGTGAGTGTTACTGCGAAACCTTTGATGCTGCCGCTGGACATTGCGAAGAGGATAACGGCGGAGATGAGTGATGTGATGTTTGCATCGAAGATTGCGGAAAAGGCTTTGTCGTAAGATGCAGCGAGCGCCGATTTGAGAGATTTTCCGTTTTGTAGTTCTTCACGAAGGCGCTCGTAGATGAGTACGTTGGCGTCAACGGCGAGACCGATGGTGAGAATGATACCTGCGATTCCGGGGAGTGAGAAAGCAAAGCCGAACATCGCCATGGCACCGAAGAGCATGATGCCGTTAACTGCCAAGCCGACGAGGGCTACGATACCTGCGGTGCGGTAATAGATGAGAACGAAGATGGCCGTGATTGCGAGGCCAAGTAGGGCAGACCAGATACCTTGTGTGACGATGGCTGCGCCGAGAGTGGGTGAAACGGTGCGCTCTTCATCAACGATGAGCGGGTTTTCTAACGGATTCATCAGAGCGTTGGTGACTTTTTTAGGTTCGCCAACATCGTCTAGTCCGCTGATTTCGAAATTCTTGCTAAGGATGGCGTTGACGGTCGGTGCGCAAATCACTACGTTATCGAGAAGGATGGCGATGCGGTCTTGTCCCAAGCGCATGTCCTTGGTTAGGTTGAACATTTTATCCGCGCCTTTGCTGTTTAATGTAACATCAACCGCATTGTTTTGACTCATGGACGGACTTGCGAATTCCACATCGGATCCACCTAGTGCAGAAATACGCTTCAGCAAGATAGGGTTGGTGAATTCATTGCCCTCTGAGTCTTTGCTAGTTAGCATATAGGCTTTGTAACCTGGATCGACTTCTTCACCGTCAAAGACCCGTTGAGCGAGGCTTTTTCCGTTGGCTCCGATTTCGTTATTGCGAGGGGAAACTTCTTTGAGTTCGAGTTTTGCAACGGTTTCCAGAATATCACGGATCCCCGCGGATTCTTCCGGTTTGATGCCTGGCATTTGGACGATAATGCTGTCTTCGCCTTGTTGGACGGCGAGGAGATCTTTTTTACCATCGGGATCGAGACGGCTTTCGATCACGCGAATGGCTTCATTGACTTGATCTTTTGTGATCGGCATCGGGTCTCCGTTGCCATTGAGTTTCTGTTGGATGCGGACGGTGAAAGCAGAGCCGCCACCGATATCGATACCCATTTTCAGATTTTTATCTGGAGGATAAATGGCGAAAGAGCACAGGGCGACGATGCCGACGAGAAGTATGGTTCCGATATTTCTTTTCCGTGTTTCGATCTCCGTAGCGAAATACCAAAAGAACAACCCTAAGAGACTGAGTCCGATGAGGAAGATGATGAGGGGATCGTTAAAAAAAGTGACGGCAAGCATGGGATTTCGTTGAGATATTGAGATGATACGGAAACGACGGGGGAGATTACTCGAGATTTGTTAGTCTTTTTTCGCCACGCTGGCGACAGCGGCTTTGTCGAATTCGAGATTGGTGCCTTCTGCGACTTTGATGACGACCGTGGTGTCTTTGACGCTGTGGACAATACCGTGGAGGCCAGCGGTGGTGATGACTTTATCGCCGGTTTTGAGAGCTGCGATGCGGGCAGCTTGTTCTTTGCGCTGACGTTGTTGAGGGCGGATGAGGAGGAAGTAGAAGAGCACGATCATGATCACCATCATGAACATGGGGTTGCCTATGATGGATTGAGGACCTTGTGGTGCGGGGGCTTCGGCTAGGGTATTGAGGAGTGAGATCATGGTTCGGTATGGTTGGTGTTATAGCGTTGGATGAAT
This sequence comes from Luteolibacter sp., assembly GCA_021298895.1. Classification (GTDB taxonomy): domain Bacteria; phylum Verrucomicrobiota; class Verrucomicrobiia; order Verrucomicrobiales; family Akkermansiaceae; genus Luteolibacter. The sequence continues at coordinate 10,793 of JAJTHK010000015.1, read as the reverse complement.
GTATTCTTGTAGATTTCGAAAGTTCCGTTGGCAATGGCTTCTCGCGCGTGCCGTGTGAGGGACAGGTAGAAATGCAGATTATGGAAGGAAAGCAATCGTAAAGCGAGCATTTCGCCAGCTCGGAAGAGGTGGCGGATGTAGGAACGGGAGAAGCGTGAGACGTGGGGATGGCTGGATTGGCAGATCGGGCGGGGGTCTGTGGCGTGGACGAGGTTCTTGATATGAATGGGGCCGTCGAGGGTGAAAGCGACCCCGTGGCGCGCCATTCGGGTGGGCATGACGCAGTCGAACATGTCCACGCCTCGGGAAATCATCTCTAAAATCTGGGGTGGGGTGCCCAGGCCCATGGCGTAGCGGGGCTTGTCGGCAGGGAGAAAGGGGACGGCGTTATCGATGGCACGGAACATTTCTTCTTCTGGTTCGCCAACCGAGACCCCGCCGACCGCGTAGCCATCGAAATCGAGTTCGACGAGTTCGCGGGCGGACTGCTCGCGGAGGTCGGCGTAGATGGAGCCTTGGACGATTCCGAAGTGGTTTTGGGGAAGACCGGCGGTGAGCGGCTGGTTTTCTGTGATCCAATCCTTGCAGCGTTTTGCCCAGCGGGTGGTCAAAGCGAGCGAGGTGGCGGCGTATTTCTCATCGCAGGGGTAGGGCGGGCATTCGTCGAAAAGCATAGCGATGTCGGAGCCGAGCGCGGCTTGGATCGCCATGGATTTCTCTGGGCTGAGCATCATTTTCGTGCCGTCGAGGTGGGATTGGAAGCGGACGCCTTCTTCGGTGATTTTGCGCATTTTGGCGAGCGACCAAACTTGGAAGCCGCCGGAATCGGTCAGGATGGGTTTTTGCCAAGTGGTGAAATCATGGAGTCCGCCCATTTTCTGGATAAGTTCGTCACCTGGGCGCAGCCAGAGATGATAGGTGTTTCCGAGAATGATTTGGGCGCCGAGTTCGTCGAGTTCGGCAGGGTGGAGGGTTTTTACCGAACCTTGGGTTCCGACGGGCATGAAGATGGGCGTGCTGACTTCACCGTGGGGGAGGGTGAGAGTTCCGGCACGGGCTGAACCGTCGGTGTGTTCCAGCTTGAAAGCCATTTTACAGATCGAAGAAGCGTTTGGCCTTGGCTATGAAACTTTGATGAACGGGTGAGTTTTGTTCGCCGATGGATTCAGAAAACACGCGGAGCTTGTCTTGTTGGTCTTTGCTGAGTTTGGTTGGAACTTCGACTTGGACGGTGACATTGAGATCGCCTTTTGTTCCGCCAGAGAGAGCGGGCATTCCTCGTTCGCGGACGCGGAAAGTGGTGCCACCTTGAGTTCCTGCGGGAATTTTAATGGATGACTGACCATCTAGGGTAGGGACTTTGAGTTCGCCTCCCAGAGCTGCGGTGCTGAAAGGTAGTGGAACCTCGCAGAACAAAGTGTTGCCTTCGCGTTCGAAGACATCGTGATCTTCGACGTGGATGAAAGCGTAGAGGTCGCCAGCAGTTCCGCCGCGGACTCCGGCATCGCCATTTCCAGTGGAGCGCAATCTAACACCGGTATCAACGCCTGCGGGGATACGGAGCTTGATGCGGGTGACGCGTTCGACGCGACCTTGTCCTCGGCAGTCACCGCAGGGATCGGAAATGATTTCGCCAGCACCGCGACATTCTGGACAGGTCGATTGTTGGATGAAGATTCCCGATTGTCTGTCGATGACTCCACGGCCGCGGCAAGTGCTGCAAGTTTTTACCCCGCCGGAGCCTTTTGAACCGGTAGAATTGCATGTTGCACAGGGAGTGTTGCGTTCGATCTCGAGTTCTTTTTCAACACCGCGTGCGGCCTCTTCCAAAGTGATTTCGAGATCATAACGTAGATCCGAGCCACGTTGTTTTCCGGATTTTTTACGTGTGCTTGCGCCGCCGAAAAATTCTTCAAAGCCGCCGCCGAATGCGCCGCCGAAGACTTGCGAAAAGATATCAGCTGGATCGTGGAAGCCGCCGCGACCTCCGCCCATTCCGCCAGAGAAGGCATCATGGCCATAACGATCATAAGCAGCGCGTTTGTCCGGATCTGAGAGCGCTTCGTAGGCTTGACCGAGTTCTTTGAATTTATCCTCAGCGGTCGGATCGCCAGGATTTTTATCCGGATGAAATTTTACAGCAAGTTTGCGGTAAGCTTTTTTGATTTCAGCGGCATCTGCGTTACGGGAAACGCCGAGAATTTCGTAGTAGTCGCGGGGCATGAAATGTTAAGAGTTAAATGTTAAATTCTAAATCTGAAACCTTAGAATGCTGTTAGTTGGAATCTGGTGCGGAGACGACAACGCTGGCTGGGCGTAGGAGTCGGTCGCGGAGTTTGAAGCCACGGCGTGAGGTGCGGATGATGGTGCCTTCGGGTTGGTCTGAGGCTTCTTGGGAAACGGCATCGTGGAGATTCGGATCAAACTGGCCTTCGGTGGAAATTTCAGTGACGCCTTGGTTGCTAAGAAACTCGTTGAGTTGTTTGCGCACCATGTCCATGCCGATATAGATCATGGATGTGGTATCTTGAGCGGCGGCGTGCATTCCCATTTCGAAGTTATCGATGACTGGTAGAAGGTCTTCGAGAAGGCGTTGGTTGGCGTAGCGGACAGCGTCTTCCCGCTCGCGAGCGGTGCGTTTGCGGAGGTTGTCCATTTCTGCGGCGGTGCGCAGCGAGAGTTCTTTCCATTTGGCTACATCAGCCTCCAGTTGCTCCCATGGATCGAGATCGGGAGTCGCTTGTGTTTCTGTAGAGGAAACAGGGGAATCTTGGGCTGGCTCCTCGGAATCAGGAATGTCTTGCGTTGGTTTCGAGTCGTCTTGCTGCATAGGGCGTATGTGTATTCAGGAATTGAACAAGGTCAACCCCGTTGCGGGCAGGAAAAACTTTAGAGTAAATCGCCTTCAGCGGGCTTGGGATCGGATTCCTCTGCTGCGGTGGGTTCAGGGGTTTCCTCTTGGACGATGGATTTTTGTGGTGAGAGTAGCTCCATGACCTCGAGTTGGAATTTTTCCACTTCGTCGAGAGGGATGTTTGGGTCTTTGACAATGAATATCTCGCCGGTTTTGCGGTGCTCGTAAATGCGCAGTATGCCAGTTGGTGTGGGTTGGGTGTCGGTTTCGCGCAGGATTTTCTGACGTTCTAACATAACTGCTAGGATGTAGCGGGTGTTTTCGGTGTGTTCTTGATCGTCCTCGACGAGTTGCTTGAGGAGTTCCTCCGCGCTTTGTTTGGTGACGACCGGTTGGGATTCGTTGGTTTGTGTCGCCTGAAATTTGGTGCGCCAATAGGAAAAGGGAGGTTCGTCTTCAGGAGATCGATCAGCCCATGCGGATTCGCAAAAATCTTTTCTAACATATCCTGAAGAATCGGGATCTGGAAAGATGGCTGTGATGATGGGTTGATCTTCCGTGAAGGGCGTTTGGGTGATACTGCATTCGCGGCTGCGATTGCGAAGATGCCATGATTCTTGGAGTGCCATGAGTTTTATTTATTGAAGTTGAGTAGTTTTTTAAGCGATTGATAAACGGATTTGCCAGTAATGCGTCTGTAATAGAAATAGAGTCCGACACAGGCGAATAGCGTATTAGGGAGCCAAGCTGCGATTATTGGATTAACAGTCCCGGATTCGCCTAGAGCGAGAGTGATGGTTGATATAAAGAGCATGATGACGGAAAGGACGACAGCGAGAAAGATTCCGCTGCCTCCACCATGACGAGAAAAACGGATTGAGAGAGGGACAGCCAGTATAACAGTTACAAGGCAGGTGATAGGTAAAGCCCAACGATAGTGCCAATGAGTTAGGTAGGACGGAAGGTTGGCGGTCATTTGTTTGGCGAGCGGGGATATGAGCCAAGATTTGATTTCGGGAATACCGAGATATTCAACGCTGAGACCGGGTTTGATGATTTGAGAAGGAGTTTCTCTCCATGATTTAGTGACCCATGGCTCCTCGAGTTGTTGGTAAACAGGTGCCTGACCGGGTTCGAAGTGGCTTAGTAGTGGATTTTCGAATGTCCAAATACGGTTAGTTTTATCATAGCTCGCAGATTTTGATTCGAGGCGAGTTTTGATGGAATTGTCAGGATGGATTGTGGTAATTTCGACGTTTTGAAGAGGTTCGCCTTTAAGGAAGTTTTCAGGAAAAGTTCCAACCATCCAAAGACGGTCAGAGTCTGGTGCTCGGAAAAGAACGTTTTTTGCTTCGATGATGGGTCGGCCTCGGGCTAGATCGATCAGTTCGCTGCGTTTCCCTTCGGCGTGAGGAGCCCATTGATAGTTCAGTCCGAGCAGGAGTAGGCTGCACCAGCAACCAACAAGAATGAGAGGTAGGGAGATCCTGAGAATTCCGGTGCCGCTTTGGATCATGGCGGCGATCTCATTACTTTTGGATAGTTTTCCGAGGCAGTAGATATTTGCTAGAAGAAGAGAGTATGGCAGTAGAGCGATTAGGATTGCCGGAGATCGCAGGATATAGAAATTTAATACGCTGGAGAATTTGTTAGAAGCGCCTGAAAAGTCGCTGAGGTTGTCGTTGAGATCGAGCAACATCCAGATGATGAATAATGCGCCGAGACAGATGCTGAAAATTTCAAGAAACTGTTTGGAAAGATATCTATCGAATGTATTTCCAAGGTTGTAGGTATAGCTTGCAATGGCTGGCATGAAGCAAATCGCCAAGAGAATGTAAGGTCTAAGTTGGGTTGTGAGGAGGTGTGAATCTGGGAATCCGCTCAGATATTCCGCGACGATGCTTTTCTCCATCGGAAACAAAAAGGTGGCTGCTACCGTGCCAAGCAGGGTGAATATGAGAGGAAGTAGCCAGCGAGGAGCGTTCGACATGGTGCGTGAATGAGAAAGTGCGAGATGTGGAGTTGGGTGTCGAGTTTGGATGTCGGTAGAGCAGAAGCTTAATCCTCCCAGATCATGTGTTTCAGGCGCAGTTTCCGAGCTCGGTCTGAGGCATCTTTTGCCCGTGGACCGCCGAAAGTGGCGATTTTTTCAGCAATAGATATGGCGGCCTGCCAGCGTTCAGCATTTTCCAGAACCTCCAGGGCTCGGAAGCCGCTGAGTTCAAACCATTTCCATTCAGGTGGTGCGGGATCGACTGGGCGATCAAGAACGGCAAAATAGGCAGCAAGGGCATCATTAAAACGGGTTTGGCCGGGGTTCTCTGGGTCGGGTAGTTTTTCAAGTGTGAGCCCACGAAGATATTGGATCTGGAAATATTGTGCGGGTTTGTTGGTAGAGATATCGATGAGTTGGTTGTAGATTTCTAGAGCTTTCAGGAGGGATTGGGGATTCGAATCGCCGCGCGCGTAGATGGCTTCGGATAGGAGTAGGCCGGTGGGAAAGCGTGAAGGATCGTCAGGAGAGATTTTTTGATATGTATCTGTTAGAGATTTGATGGCGATATCGATCTGATTGAGTTGAATATTCAAGCGAGCTTTTTCAAGGATTGCTAGAGAGCTGAGAGGTCCGTTGATGGAGATGGCTTGATCGAAGAGTTTTAGTGCTTCTTCGCGGGATTGGTTGGTTGCGCCTAGTGCAGCGGATCTCGCAGCCAATAGAAAGGCGGCTTGTGAGCGTTGGGTGCCGGGGTTTGTTTTTGCGATCTTTTCAAATCTCAAGCGCGCATCGTTATAGCTTTTTGAACGGAAAAGAGATTTTCCGAGGATCATGAGGGCTTCGGATTCGTGGGGTGAGCCTGGGAATTTTTCAATGAGTTTCTTGGCGAAATTGATGGTTTCTTCGGGTTGATCCACTGAGTCAAGGAGGCGGAGTTCAGTGATAGCTAGACTGGATTTCTGTTGTTCTGTTAGAGTGATTCCGGAGTCACGAATGGTATCCAGTTGGGCGCGAGCCAGTGAGATATCGGGAGGGATTGAGTTAAGGGCTGCCTCGATGATGGCGATGCGTGCTTCGAAGGCGCGTGGGTGATCGGGGTGTTCTGCTAAAAATGAGTCTAACGCGAGTTTGGCTTTTGCAGGGTCGCGAAGGGTGAGGGCTTTTTCCAAGTTAAGCTCGATGTTGAGTTTGCCTGCGACCGCAGGATCATCGTGTTGGATGGTAAGCGCTTCGCGATTTGTTTCGTTCAGTCGCGCCAGCGCTGAGTTGAGTAAAGCACGGTCTCGGTTTTCTTGGGAAAGAAGGTTTGCGGCTTCGTCGAAGAGTGAGACAGCTAGTTCTATATTCCCTTGCTCATAAGCGATTTTCGCATCGATGAAAGTTGCTTCACCCTTGATTAATGATGAATGGGTGGTCTGACGGAGTGAGTCAAGAAGGGCGAATGCCTGCTGGGATTCGCCAGCTTCTATATGCCACTTTGCTAGTTCAAACAGTGATTTCGGAGCGAGGAAATGATGGGGTGCGAGCAGCAAGATGCGCTGCATGAGTAGGCGCGATTCGATATTTGCTTTGGGATTATTGATTCGGTGTAGGCCGATGGCTCGGGTGTGCATGGCGAAGACAGCGAGGTCGTCGATTTTGCTGGGTTCGGTAGGTAATACGGCAGCGGCTGAAGCGGGCTCAGTATTGATCAGGCCGCCTGAGGGCGGTAGAATTTTAGGTATCCATTCATCTAACTGAACGAGGGTTGGATGATCTGAGGTAATGATCTGTGCGGGTAGCCATTCGATGATCCTGCGGAACATTGGATCGAGTGCGGTGTTTTGCGGATGCAGTTTGATAAAGTTGAGTAGGGTTTGGGTGGCAATCGGTTGTTTGTTTTGAGCTGCAATAGCATCGGCTTTGCCGATAACAGCTAGGTTGTAACGAGTTGTGGATTGACCCTCGGGTTTATTGATTAGATCGGTGAAAATGGTTTCTGCGGCTGCAGCATTACCCTCTATTAGAGTTAGGGTGGCATCTAGAAATTTAGCGGTTGGGATAAGGTTTTTTGGGATGTCCTTGGCTTTCAGAAAATGGTTGCGAGCTTGATCAAACTCTCCGAGATCGATTAGGATTTCTGCTTGGAAAAACGCGGCATCGATGTGATCTGAATTTTTTGGAGACGCTTCTAGGAGTTTGAGGATTTTGAGTGATTTTTCGGGCAGGTTGAGAGAGAGGTAGAGGCTTGCAGATGTAAGAGCGGCTTCTCGAACGAAGGGATGGTTAGGTTGGCCGGCGATGATCGCGAGAGATTCGGCGGCTTCATTGAAACGCCCTGAACCAGCGAGAGCCAGTCCGCGCCAGAAAGGGGTTTCAGGTAGATTTGCAACACTAGGTTGCTCGAGAAGTGATAGGGCCTTGGTGGTTTGGTCGCTGCGGATGTAGCTTTCCACGAGCATGATGAGAATTTCAGAGCGAGTATCTAGGGGGAGGTTAGGTAGCTCAGCGGTGGCTTGTAATTTTGAGGTCGCTACGTCCCAGAGATCATTTTCCATCGCGCGTTTGGCCGCTGCAATAGCCTGTTCGGCCTTCTCATCTGCGTTGGCGAGATGTGAGGCAAAGATGAGAAAAGTGATGATTAAACGAAATTTCACTAGGGGGAGAATGAATCACGGATTTCTGAGATGGAAGAAAGAAGATGCAAAAATGAGCAGATTCACCGGTGAGTAGTTTGTATTTTAAAAACTCGCCACTTGACGCTTCTACTGTTAATTATGGTTCTGCATCTAATCTGAATTATGAAATTCCTATATATCACCTTAGCTTTAGCGGGCTTATTGTGTTCTTTTAAGGTTAATCCTCCAATTGATCCTCAGATTTTTGTGTCATGCACAAAATTTTACCCCAATGGCCATTATTACAATTACTCCTCATCTTGTAATTCTTGTGAGGGTCATGTGACTACTAGCTCGAAATGAACTGTCGATTTCGGCCATGCATTGATTTGCATGAGGGTAAAGTGAAGCAGATAGTAGGTGGGAGTCTGCGTGATCAGGGTCCGGGACCGAGGGAGAATTTCGTTTCCGATAAGTCTTCTGCATGGTTTGCTGAAAAGTTTCGTGCGGATGGATTGCGTGGTGGTCATGTAATCATGTTGGGAAAAGGCAATGAGCAGGCTGCGAGAGAGGCACTGGCGGCTTGGCCGGGTGGGTTGCAGTTAGGTGGAGGGATTCGAGCGGATCATGCGAGTCAATGGCTAGAAGCAGGGGCGAGTCATGTGATTGTGACATCTGCGCTGTTTGATTCTGAAGGGCGCTTTTTACAAAGCGCATTGGATGAGCTTGTGGGGGAGGTTGGCAAAGAGCGTCTGGTGATTGATTTGTCCTGCCGACGCACGATAGATGGTTGGAGGGTGGCGATGAATCGCTGGCAAACGCTTACAGAATTGGAAATTTCCGCGCAGACATTGGATATGCTGCTGCCGTATTGTGATGAATTTCTGGTGCATGCCGCCGATGTCGAAGGTTTATGTGGTGGGGTGGACAGGGATTTGGTGAGTTTACTCGGTGAGTGGGGAAAATGCCCACTAACGTATGCAGGTGGAGCCGCGACATTGGATGATGTATGCTTGGTGGATGAGTTGGGAAAAGGTAGGGTTGATGTGACGGTGGGCAGTGCACTGGATTTATTTGGTGGCAAAGGGGTATGTTATGCGGAACTGGTCGCCATGAGTGGAACTTGATCCATTCCTGGCAAAATTAACGATGATTGCTTGTCAAAAGGGCGCGAATTTCTAGGGTTTGCGCACTCCGCCGCCCAAAAACACGGTGACGACTCTAATTTTATGAATACGAAAGCACTTACCATCGCAGCAAACGAATCCCGCGGTCTCGCCATGGATGCCGTTCATGCCTGTAATTCCGGACACCTTGGTCTCCCGCTCGGCTGCGCTGAAATCGGCGCGGTTCTTTTTGGAGAAGCCATGAATTTCAATCCCGATGCACCGCGTTGGTTAAATCGTGATCGTTTCATCCTCTCCGCAGGACACGGCTCGATGTTCCTCTATAGTTGGTTGCATCTTTCGGGTTATGCGGTTTCCAAAAACGACGTCGCTTCTTTCCGTAAACTTCATTCCATCACACCAGGACATCCTGAGTATCATGAAACCCCGGGTGTTGAGGCAACCACTGGTCCGCTCGGTCAAGGTATCGCCAATGCAGTTGGATTCGCGATTTCTGGAAAGCGCGCTGCTGCGATTTACAACACCGCCGATCATACCCTTTTCAATCATCACGTCATCGCTTTGCATGGTGATGGTTGCCTTCAAGAAGGTGTTGCGAAAGAGGCCATCGCTTTCGCAGGTCATAACGCGCTCGATAACCTCATTCTGATTTACGATAGCAACGACGTGACTCTCGATGCGATGGCTGATCAAAGTCAGAGCGAAAACGCCCAGCTCTATTTTGAATCGCAAGGTTGGGATGCTGTGGTGATCAATGGTCATGATTTCGCAGTTGTTCAGCAAGCGATCGCCAAGGCGAAATCCAACGATAACGGCAAACCTAAAGTCATTATTGCGAAGACCGAGATTGGTCGTGGTATTCCTGAAGTTGCTGGTTCTGCAAAAGCACACGGCGAAGGCGGAGCGAAATTCATTGAAGCCGCACGCGCTGGTCTGGGACTTCCTGCTGATGAGCACTTCTTCGTTTCTGCAGAAACCCAAGCATTTTTCGCACAACGCAAACAAGAGCTCATCGCTCAATTCAATGCATGGCAAGCGACTTACGATGCGTGGTCGAAAGCGAATCCTGAGCTTGCGAGACAACTTACCGATGGCGTCGCACTTGCAACTCCATCCAATCTCTCCGAGAGCATTGCTGCTTTTCCAGCTGAATACAAAGACGCGACTCGTTCCGCTGGCGCGAAAGTCATCAACGATGTTGCGAAAGTCGTGCCACAATTTCTAACAGGAAGTGCTGACCTTTTCGGATCGACCAAAAACTATCTCAACGGTGCAGGTGATTTCTCCGCCAAGAATCCAGCCGGACGCAACATCTGGTTCGGTATTCGCGAACATGCGATGGGCGCGATCTGCAACGGCATCGCCTACGACGGCCTGTTCCGTGCCAGCGGTGCAACATTCTGCGTGTTCGCCGATTACGTTCGTCCTTCGATCCGTTTGGCGGCTCTCTCGAAACTGCCAACCGCGTTCATCTTCACTCACGATTCCGTCGGAGTCGGCGAGGATGGCCCGACCCACCAGCCAGTGGAAACGGTCAGCGGTTTGCGTGTGATTCCAGGTCTCGATGTGATTCGTCCGGGAGATCCGGAGGAAACTGCAGGCGCGTTCATCGCATCGATGATGCGCACAGATGGCCCGACCGCTCTTATCCTCACCCGTCAGGCGATCCCGACCATGAATCATCTTTCCGTCCAAGAGCGTCGTGATGGCGTGCTTCGCGGAGCCTATGTTGCTATGAAAGAAACTGGTGCATTGAAAACCATCCTTATCGGCACGGGTTCCGAGCTTCAACATTGCATTGAGGCCGCCAAGCAACTTGGTGATGGTGTGCGCGTGGTTTCCATGCCTTGCGTTGAGCGCTTTGAAAGACAATCCGCTGAATACAAAGAAAGCGTTTTACCGAAAGCTTGCACCAAGCGGGTTTCCATCGAAGCCGGTGTCACGGACATCTGGTGGAAATACGTCGGAACCGAAGGCAAGGCACTTGGAATCGATCGTTTCGGCATCAGTGCACCTGGCGATGTCGTCATGAAAGAACTCGGTATGACCGCCGCACATGTGGTTGCAGCCGTAAAATGAGACTCTTCAGCAAAATCTGTGGGTGAATTTCGGCTCTGGAAGTTTTCCAAGTGTATGAAATAGAGTGATTTGCAGTAATTCGAAGCTGCGGTAGCCGTAGGCTTTTCTCATGCACAGATTGATCCGCAGGTTGAGTCCCT
>JAJTHK010000167.1 GCA_021298895.1 Luteolibacter sp. | reverse complement strand
TCGGCATGAACCAACGCTCCGTCAATATTGCCCGCTTAGTCTACCTGCTCGTTTGCCAAGCGGGCGGTGTGTTAGTCGCGCTTACCACAGAAGGCACGGGTTTTGATGTTTCAATCACCCATGGTTTTTTAGCGGGTTCAGCAGTTGGTCTTGTCTTTATCGGAATAGATAAGCTCATGGAGGGCTTCACACTGCGTGGATTCTCAACTGCAACCTTCGGTCTTGGTGTTGGCTTATTCTGCGCATGGTTGCTGACACGAGTGGAAATTTCTGCACTGTTAGAATTGGCACTTCATGAAACGATTGAAGCGAGTGATGACGGAGAAAGCTTGGTGAATTCCATACGTCTCGCCATCGACGTAACTTTGTTTGCAAGTTTGGGATTTATAGGCGCGATTTTAGCTTTGCGCGGGAACCGAGAAGATTTCGCATTCATCATCCCTTATGTGCGATTTCGCGAAGACGCGAGCTCTGGTCAACCCATCGTGTTGGATGCCGAAGCCATCATGGACGGCAGAATCCTCGCTTTGATCGGATCGGGATTTATCGGATCTAGACTAATCGTCCCGAATTATGTGTTAGAAGAAATCCAAACGCTGGCAAATGAAGGCGAAAGTAGCCTGCGACAACGCGCACAACGCGGTTTGGATCATTTAGATAAAATGCAAAAGTCCTCGGATATTCAAATATCGATACATGAAGCGAGCGCTTCTTTGGGGGCCCAAAACATCCATTCTCGCCTCATTGATACTGCTAAATTTCTCGGCGCCAAATTACTCACGCTTGACGAAAGCCTAACAAAAATTGCGAAGCTCCAGGGTATCTTTGTTTTGAATTTAAATGAACTTGATATCGCCCTGAGGCCATCTATTGCCGTTGGGGAAAGGCTACACATCGCACTTGTTAGGCCGGGCAAAGAGGATCACCAAGCGGTTGGTTATTTACCAGACGGGACAATGGTGGTGGTCAATCTCGCGTCAGAAAAAATCGGCACTTCCGTGAATGCCGTTGTCACCTCCACTTTACAAACGCAAACGGGCATTTTGGTTTTCGCTGAATTACTAAAATAAAAGTCCCAGCCTCATTCTTTATCTATTTTGAAAATGACCCTCCAAGACATCGCCTCTCGCTTCATTCTGCCCGGGCCTGTCGTTTACCATGAAGAGATTGCTACGGGTCTCATCAACACGACTTTTGCAATCACCTGCCGAAGTGGCAAAACGGAGACGCGATTCATTCTCCAATCGATCAACTCTGCTGTTTTTCCCGACCCGGAAAAAGTGATGGAAAATATCTTCCATGTCACTGGCCATATCGGCACGCATGATCCTCACACAGAACAACTCTGCTTGATTCCTTTGCTGGATGGCAGAAGCTGGCTGAAGCTCCCAGATAACACCGTGTGGCGCTGCTATCCGTTTCACGAAAACACCGAAACCTTTGAAAAAATCGATTCGCCTGAGCTGGCATACCGTGCCGCAGCAGCGTTCGGGCATTTCCAAGCACGTCTAGCAGATCTGGATCCGACGACCCTTCACGAAACCATTCCAAAATTCCACCACACGCCAACCTATTATGCAAAACTGCTTGCCGCGGTGGAAAAAAATCCCGTCGAGCGCCTTGCCGGAGCTCAGGCCGAGGTCGATTTTATCATCTCACAGAAAAACCTGACGACTTTACTAACAGATGCCGGGCTACCGCTGCGCATCACGCACAACGATACGAAAATATCTAACATTCTATTCCCTACAAATCCAAACTTGCCGCCAATCGTCATTGATCTTGATACCGTGATGCCCGGCTTGGCATTGTTTGATTTTGGCGATCTCTTGCGCTCCGCTGCCTCAAGTGCCGCGGAGGATGAGCAGGATTTACGAAAAGTTTTCGTTGATGAAAAACTTCGTAAGGCATTGACCGATGGTTACCTCTCTACCGCCGGTGAATTTCTGACGCCCGCAGAACTAGAACTACTGCCCGTGGCTCCAAAAGTCATCACATTAGAACTCGCCACGCGCTTCCTCACCGACCACTTGCTTGGCGACACCTATTTCAAAACCAAATATCCTGGCCACAACCTAGTAAGAGCGCGCAATCAGTTGAAATTATTGAAATCCATATAGCCGTAAAATTTTAAACCTTAAGGGAACCACGCCCGCAGCTACTCTGATTTTTTCGCCCCTGTTGCTATGCGCCGATTCCTACTTGCGTAACCCCACGATAAGGGTCGAAGCTTTTCTCAGAAATCAACCACACGAATCTCATGCAACTCACTCAAACAGCATACGGAACCTGGAGCGGCGGACGCTTCATGCACTTCGGAGAAACCCTCTCTGAAGAGCGTTTCCTTGGCTGCATCAAAACCGCTTACGAATCCGGAATCCGCACCTTTGTCACGTCCGATGTTTACGGAAACGGCAAGGCCGATGAACTTCTCGGGCAGGCGCTCAAGGGAGTGGATCGGTCCACCTACTCCTTGGTCGGCATGATCGGGCATGATTTTTACGAAGGTCAACGCAAGGGCTCGCAGGGCTATCCGAGGTTTACCGATCCGGAATTGCGCGGCCCAGAGGGCTACGATGCTTTCGTCCAACACGCTACACGGCTTTCCCTTGAGCGCTGCGGCACGGATCATTTCGACCTCTTGATGCTGCATAACCCCGATGTCCACGGCTACACCTCACAGGCGGTATGGGATGCCATGGCGCGCGCCAAGGAAGACGGCCTCACCCGACAGCTGGGAATGGCTCCGGGTCCTGCGAACGGCTTCACTCTTGATCTGTTAGATTTCTTTGAGAAGTTCGGTGAAATCATTGATTGGACCATGCTGATTCTCAATCCGCTTGAGCCGTGGCCTTCCAACCTCCTGCTTCCCGCTTGCCAGAAACACGGGATCAAAGTGCTCACCCGCGTCGTGGACTACGGTGGCGTATTCCACGGCGATCTCGGTGACCCTCCTGTTTTCAAACCCGGAGATCACCGCACCTACCGCCCGGAAGGGTGGGTCGGACACGGCTTGGAAAAAGTCGCGCGGATGTCTCCCATCGCGCAGAAACACAACCTCACCTTGTTAGAATTCGCATCGATCTGGAACCTTTCCCAATCGCCAGTCGAGTGCGTTGTTCCCACCTTCATCCAGGAAGCCGGCGAGGGCGCCAGACTCATCGAGGACAAGATCCGCGAGTTTGGAAACATGCCGGACGTGCGTCTAACCCCAGAGGAAGTGGAGGCCATCCGCCTGATCGGTGACAACACCGGCTGCATGACACTCAAAGGCGCCAGCAAACGCCACGCCACCAGTGAGCGCTGTGACGAGTGGCCCATGCGCCAGGAACTCCTGGAACTCGCACAACGCGAAGGCCTGACCACCGACTGGTAAGACCCGCTTCTTACCAACCGCTTCTTCCCGACGGCTTCTTCCCGCCTCGGAAATTTCCTTGATCTCGTTCCCCAACGAGTGCATATCACCCCGCGACTCACTGAGTTTTCCCAACGGAGGGGTGGTAGAGTGGTCGATTGCGCCAGTCTTGAAAACTGGAGAGCCGAAAGGTTCCGTGGGTTCGAATCCCACCCCCTCCGCCACTTAACTCCTTTATTTTTAAAGGGTTACACGCACAAAGCCTGATCTAGGCGGTTGTCTCTCACATGCACCAAAGCGCCCCAAAATGCGGCTAATAGGATCTTTTTAGTGTAAGCAAAGTGTAAGCAGTTCTTGGCAGAGTTTTCGTATCTAAATAACCCAGCACCGTTCAGAAGGTCGGGTGGGGGCGGTGCGCTTTATTCGAATCCAATTAATCTGATTCTATTCTCTGCCCGTTCAAAGATTCCCCAAATAGGGAATCCATCTTTTTTGGATGTTTTTCCCATCTTATCCCAGGAGGCGCGTCTCCTCTATGATTGAGGTAAATACGATTTAGCCGCCGTTTGACACTTTCTTCAGTTATCGACCTAAAATGGCGGCAAACCGATTGATCGTTTCAATAAGAAATATGACCGTGCGCGGCTTTAATGCAATTCAACGCTCAAATAAACATAGATTATCTCCTAGCACTCTTTACAGTCTGAGCTTTTAGTTGCCTCATGAATAAGCATTTTAATATGTGTGTTGCCGCATTTTTCCTTCTTATTTATGCTTCTTATGGTGAGTTCAATCGCAAGCAGGAAGCTGAAATTACGGCTGATAATCATGATTTAGTTTATAACCCTGAGACTGAGGACTCTCCGATTACCACTGAAAATATTTCTAACCTTTTGAAAGAGTTAATAGCTGATTCAGATAAAAAATTGCATGAAGAAACCAAAAAAGCTGCAGAGTTAGGTGATTCGATTGAACAACACAACTTAGGGGTTGATTACGCAGAAGGCACAAGAGTAGCAAAAGACCATGGTGAAGCCGTCAAATGGTTCAAAAAAGCTGCGGAACAAGGAAATGAGCGCTCACAATACAATTTAGGAATTTTTTACTCACAAGGCACAGGAGTAGCAAAAGACCATAGTGAAGCAGTGAAGTGGTTCAAAAAAGCTGCGGAACAAGGAAATGCTGACGCTCAGTATAATCTTGGGTTTAGCTATGCCAACGGATTAGGCGTGCCTGAGGACCATACTGAAGCAGTGAAGTGGTTCAAAAAAGCTGCGGAACAAGGAAATGCCAATGCTCGCAATAATCTCGGTGCTTGCTACACTTGGGGGAATGGTGTTCCCAAGGATGGAGCTGAAGCAGTCAAATGGTATCGCCTAGCTGCGGAACAAGGACACGCCGATGCTCAGTATAATCTTGGGGCATGCTACGACAACGGCTATGGAGTGCCAAAAAATCATGCTGAGGCGGTCAAATGGTATCCCTTAGCTGCGAAACAGGGACATGATGCTGCTCAGTTTGATATGGGAGCACACTACTACTATGGAAAAGGGTTAGCCAAGGATAGTGCAGAGGCTGTTAAATGGTTTCGTATAGCTGCGGAAAAGGGCAATACTCCAGCACAATTACTACTCGGGGTCTGCTACAACAGCGGCGAGGGTATAGCCAAGGATAGTGCAGAGGCTGTTAAATGGTTTCGTATAGCTGCGGAAAAGGGCAATACTCCAGCACAATGTAACTTGGGCGTAGCCTATGAAAAAGGCAACGGCGTGCCTATAGATTATAGAGAAGCAGTGAAGTGGTATCGTAAAGCCGCAGAGCAAGGAAATGCCGATGCTCAAACTAACTTGGGCTTAGCTTACCAAAATGCTTCTGGCGTAGAGAGAGATCAAACAGAAGCTATCAAATGGTTCAAAAAAGCTGCGGAACAGGGCAATGCTACTGCCCAGTTATTACTCGGGGTCAGCTACACCGGCGTCGAGGGTATTCCTGCGAATGAGTATGAAGCTGTCAAATGGTTCAAAAAAGCTGCGGAACAGGGCAATGCGGCTGCACAGTTATTACTCGGGGTTTGCTACAGTTCTGGCGAAGGAGTAGTCAAGAATGAAGCCGAAGCAGTGAAGTGGTATCGCTTAGCTGCGGAACAGGGCAATGCTACTGCACAGTATAGCATTGGGCTCTGCCTTGCGAGCGGACAAGGAGTAGCCAAGAATGAAGCTGAAGCAGTCAAATGGTATCGCCTAGCTGCGGAACAAGGACACGCCGATGCTCTGCTCAATTTAGCATTATGCCACCTTAACGGCCAAGGCACAGTTAAGAACGATATGCTAGCATACACGTGGTTTAAAATATGTGATTCCTATAAAGATTATGATCTAGAAAGTATCTTAACGGTGCTCGAAAAGAGAATGTCACCCGAGCAAATCGCTCAAGCTCAGAGGTTGATCAGTGAGTGGGTGGAGAAACATAAGAAGGAATAACCAGCACTGGCTTTAGTTTGGTTATTATCAATTTCCGAGTGATCGGGAACACCCCTCTTTATAGAAGAGGGGTTAGTTCCCTTTCCCGCTTCACTGGAGGGAAGAGTTTTCCTTTTCCCGATATTTTCCCGCTGTTCCCGCTTGGTTCATTCCCCAAGTATAGGTGTCGAATTTCTTAAGAACACCAAGGGTTTCAGCCTTCTGCATGCGTTTCTTCATAGTGTCCGGTAAGGTATCTTTTTCGTTCCCGCTGATTTCCTTTTCGATTTCAACGGCTTGTTTTGGAGTCATAGCGGGAAAGGCAATATTTTCCCGTTCAGCATGTTCAAAGATGGGTTCCCAAAACTTTCGCGCTTCGGTTACTGCTTTCTCTTCGCGCTGTGCTGCTTTCAGTCCTGCTGCCCGTCCTTGGAACGTGTGCATACCTTTAGTATCATCCCAGCCAAAGCAGAATCCTTGGTCTTTCGGAATGTCACGCTTGCGCATATCGGTTCCGTAAATGGTCGAGATTCCCTCGCCATCTTTATCAATACGGATGTTTGCAAAGGCTTTGCGGTTTAACTCGCTGCCCAGGTGTCCCCGTGTCTTGGCTTCTTTGCTGCTTGGGTTCTCATGCAGGTTGGTAAAGATTGGGCAATTGTATTCATGGCATAGTGCATGGACTTGAGAGACCAACTGCAAAGCTTCTATTTCATCGTTAGGGCTTGTGCATAGATCGGCAATGCCGTCGATAAATACGCAATCAATGCAACCCTTGGATTTTGCTTCTTTATCCATTACGCCACGCAGAATTTTCAAACGCTCTGAGCGAGCAAACAGGACAAGCGGAAATGATATAAGCCTTTCGCTGACCTCATGATGCCCTGAGCGGGTCACACTTCGATTTACTAGCGCATGCCAATCTGAGGGGCTCTGCTCGGTATCTAAGTGGATGATTGCGCCCGTTGCTTTACCCTTCCATTCGATACAAAGACAATCGGCTTCTGAATAGTATTCCCCGCGCTGTGCTGCCCCAAGTAAGGCAGAGACAACAGCGGATTTTCCCACCTTAGACTTACCTTGAATTACAGTTAGATTTCCACGAGAGGCAATTGGAACGTCTCCGATAACCATGCAAGTTTCATCCTCGGGCGGGATAACCTCAGGATCAAAAGCTAGAGCATAAGCCCGTGAGATTAAATCAGTTTCGCTATTGTCTGATGAGCTTTGAATTAGTTTTTCGTTCATCTTGAGCCTTTCTCTTCAAAGTTTTCAGCGCGAAGGCTTTCGACTGCTATTTCGTCTAGTTTGGCTAATAGGCGCTCCGTATCACTAGCGGCTCTGGGATTTGGCGGATAGCAGGCGGCAAGGTGATTTTCTTCGTGATCGCTGGCAATAATAACGGGAATCCGTAACGCCGGCGATTGGTTGCAAAGCTGGAGAGATTTCATGCGCTCTTTCCTCCCTTCCATCCTAGGGCTTTGTTTTTTTGCCCCTCAATAAATGCGAGTAGATCGCTATGATCGAAGCGTGTGCATCTCCCGATTTTAATTTGAGCCAGCTTACGCTCGGCGGCTAGGGATTGAAGAGTGCGCTTTCCAATATTCAAAAAGGCGGCTGCCTGTGGAATAGTTAGGAGCGGGACGGAGTTGGATGCTTCTGCGGCATCGCGGCGCGTTTGGATATGCTGTGTATTCAACATGGGCACCAGCTTGCCGAACTCCGCGCTTGCTGACCGTGTATGAGACTCAGGTTATTTTACACCCATACTGAATTACTTTGCGCGTTTGGCTTTTAAACTTGTTAATTGATCTAACATCTTTGTCTTGCCATGGATTAAGAATGCTCTGGGCATTTTAGAGATTCCAAAATGTCGCCGATCATTTTTAACAGTCTCGCTGTCTATTTCCTGCGAGAGAAGTCCAGATAGAATTTTCGCAACGTCCATATCTGACCACCACATAAAACCAGGCTTTATTCCAGCATGGATAGTAAATTGGTTCCATACGAAAGCCCTTCTTCTTAATAACACGGGAGTCATTTTTGACGATTTGTTTGTATCAAAAAGCGCGCCCTTGTTTGTCCCTTTGGTTATCTGAATCATCATTGAAAGCTGTAGCTCTAGCTTTTCTTTTTCGGTAGTTTTTTCACTGAAGGAATCTAAGTTGCTCCAATAGCTGATAGGGTCATCTTTTGCATCCCAGACTAATTTGACTATTGCGTTAAATGAAGTGCTGATTGCTTTATCTACATCCACTGGCAAGGGATTTGGTTCTTCTTTCGGGCTACACCAACTATATCCCAAATCTTCAGGCGAGATAGTGATCAAACCATTCCGATTATTTACTGGTTTCTTTTTTTTATTCATGCCGTCCTCCTTCCGTTTTCAATTTGGGTAACATTTTCAGCTTTCGTCTCTGGTCTGATAGCAAAGAATTTCACGGCTTCCTCAGAGGTTACAAGCTGGCGATAATGGTTTTTAATGGTTGAAACTGAGTTTCCACACTCATCAGCAACTCTCGCAACGTCCCGAGTTTCTGCGGTGCGGTAGGAAATGAAGCTATGCCTTGCGCCATTGTTGATGGGTTTCACTTTGGCTAAGGCGTAAAGCTCCTGCATGTGGTCAACGTGAGCGCGTGCGGATTGTGTCCATGCCTTGCCTGTCCTGCGCGGCTGTGTCGCTATCCATGCGGCGCATGTCTCTGTGTAAGGTGCCATGCGAGCGCCTGTCTTGCCAGTGGTGCGAAATTCCCCAGCTTTATCTGGTAGCTTTGAAAGATCGGTATTGAGTGCTTCTGAAACTCGCAAGCCAGCAAACATTCCCAACGCAAGCACTGGCACAAGCTCGGGCTTATGGTCGAGGGCGGTTTGCATGAGCTTCGCAACTGCTTTGGGCGTGTATGCTTCTGGCTCGCCTGTTTCAACTCTCTCAGGCTCTAGGTCAGCAAGAGGGTTTCTCTCGACCCATTTACGGGAAGGGGCTGCTGCATAGCTGAAAAAGGCGCTTAGAGCGGCTCTGTAATGGTTCCGCGACAATGAGCCAAGTAAGGGCGACTTAGGCAATTTAGCGGGATTCCTACGCGATCTGAGGGAGGTTAGCCACTGATCAATTTCTGCGGTAGTAATTGAGCGAGACTCCCTTGTGCCGAAAGTCTGAGCAAAGCGCGTTAGTTTTTCTGATATGTTCTTCAACTGTCTCTCTCCCACGCGGCTTCGCTTGTAATCCTTAAAATCTGCAACTCCCTCGGCAACGGTCACAGCTCTATCTGTCTGAGCTTCAAAACTCTCACGTAGCTTGGCTAATGCATCGCTAACAAGCTCCTCAAACTTAGGGACGCTTGCGCCTGCCTCAGTGAGATCATGCGCTGTGTCACGGTAGAAATCGAAAGCGCGTCTCACTTCGGGGGAAATGTCGCCATAACGCACGCCATGATTTGAAACCTCACGATCTTTCTTCTCGGCAAACTCCCATGCACCTTCCTCATCAGCGAACGATTGGAAACAACGGCGTGTCTTTCCATTCTCAACCTCTCTAGGAAACCACACTCGAAAAGGTGCGCGTGGATTCTTCACAATAGAGACTTTGCAATGGTTTAAATCTGGTCTTTTAGGCTTCCGAGGCATGCGCGTAGATATGCCGCAAAGTGCATTGAAAAGCAAGATTTAGTTTAAGCAAAGTGTAAGCAAAACGTATTTTAAACGATTAAAGCTTGTTCCTTCGGTCTTGAAAACTGGAGAGCCGAAAGGTTCCGTGGGTTCGAATCCCACCCCCTCCGCCATCTGGTTGCTCAATCGACGCAACTGATACGCCATCAACGACTTGCGAATCATCAGAGCAAACCGCGACAGGTTTTTCTGACAGTTTTTCCGACAAGTTGACTCGAAAGCCGGGGTCTATGACCCGGAAACGCAAACGCCGCAGCAGTGTCGTGGAAATCGGCAACGGTCCCGCGAGAATCAAGATCTACACGATGAACCGTCGGGATGGTTATCCCGAGTTCACGCTTTCATGGAAGGAAGCAGCCAGGCGCAAGACGCGCAGCTTCTCCTCGATGGATGAAGCGCGGATGATCGCCCAGCAGATCAGCGTCCGACTGACCAATGGCTGGACGGCCGCCGATGAGGCTACCCGCCGTGACATCGACCTGCTCCGCCACTGCGAGCAAGTGGCACGGGATCACGGAGTCGGTCTTTCCGCCGCGATGGACGAATGGGCCAGCGCACGGAAAGCCGCAGGTGAAATCCCGCTGTCCGATGCCGTCCGGTTCTATCAGGCGAACCGGGCCGATCTGTTCGCCGTCCGGACCAACGTCCAGGCGGCCGCCGAGTTCGTCGAGTCGCTGAAACGAAAAGGCGTGAGCGCCATCTATGTCCGGAACGCCACCAGCAGCCTCAAGCGGTTTACCGACGTCGTGGCGGGCAACATCGCGGATGTCAGCGTGGCCGACATCAACCGATTCCTTGACGGACTCAAGAGCCTTGGGCCGGTCAGCAAGAATGGCATCCGGCGAAACCTCGTCACCATGTTCGGATTCGCAAAAAAACAGGGATACCTCCACCCCGACCGGAAGACTGCTGCGGAACAGAGCGACTCATTCAAGGAGACTGAGAAAGAGATCGAGATTTTCACGCCAGACGAGATGCGTGACATCCTGCTCGCCGCCCACGCCCGCATCCTGCCGCTCATCGCCATCGGCGGATTTTGCGGAATCCGGTCAGCCGAGGTTGAACGCCTCACCTGGCAGGACATCAAGTGGGATCGAGGGCACATCGAGATCGCCAGCCACAAGGCGAAGACGGCGGCGCGGCGACTCGTCCCCCTCCCCGAGAACCTCAAGGCGTGGCTTGCTCCATGGCGTGAGGAAACCGGCCCGATCCTCACGATCAGCGATGTGTCGGGTGCCTTGGGCGATACCGCCGTGAAGGCGAAAATCCCCGGCGGATGGCGTCAGAATGCCCTCAGACACTCGTTCATCAGCTATCGCGTGTCCATGACAGGCGACGTAGCTCGAACCTCTCTGGAGGCAGGCAACTCTCCGAAAATGATCTTCCGCCACTACCGGGAAATCGTGGACGAGGAGGCGGCGCGAACATGGTTCGGCATCACGCCTCCCGATGGCTGGATGCCGACGGGACTCAAGCACAGCCTGCGGGAACGGATGCGGCGCTTGCTGGCACAAGAAGGGACACCGCGTGTTGACAGCGAAGATAGTGCAGCATGAACACTGCCATTCACTCCACCAACGATCCGGCGACGAAAAACGAACCGATTCTGATCAAGAAGAAGGAACTCGCCAAGCGTCTATCAGTCAGCCCCCACACGATTGATGCGTGGGTTCAGCGTCGTGAAATACCCTGCATCAAAGTGACGCCTCGACTTTATCTCTACGAAGTCGAGGCAGTCATGGAAGCCATCCGGAAGAAATACGAAATCAACGCCGCGTGATTCCTGAACACGACAAACCCCGGACGGTGAGAGCCATCCGGGGTTTTTCATTGGTTCACTTGCGCTTCAGTTTTCGAGCCATGCTGACGAGCGACATGATACCGACGGCCAGGCCCACAAGTAGGGATGCCACCCGCAGAGTCCATTCGACTTGCTCTTGAAGAGACGTGATTACACCGAGCACCGGAGAAGCGATTCCGACGATGGCTTTGAACGTGTAGTCGATGTCGATGGGGTGGCGCATTGGTGGAGGTC
>JAJTHK010000179.1 GCA_021298895.1 Luteolibacter sp. | reverse complement strand
TTGAAACGAAGGCGAGAGCCGCCCGTGTCGGGCTTTGGGCAGATTCTAAAGCACCGATTGCACCTTGGGACTTCAGAAGCCTCCAGAAGCAACAGAGAGCCGTAAAACAGGGTGATGCCGTGCCGCTGGGGTATTGGCTCAACACTTCATCCAAATCGCGGCACAATTCGACGTGCAGGTATTACAAGAACACCTCGAAAGGTAGGACTTGCGAAAAGACTGAGGGGAAGGCTTGCGGGATTTGTGGGGGATAAAACAGACCGCCCCTAGGCTTACATCCCCCCCGGGTTTTCGACCTCGGGGGCGGTCTCACCGCAAGCGGCGGGTGAGAGGTAGATTGACCGATGCGAGATTGCAAGATCGATGAGGGGATGGGTGGCTTTTATTGGCTGACATGATGCAACATCAGGCTCGTTTATCGAATCCGCCACGGCGGTATGCATACGGTATGCATCCGACCCGAAAATGGCATTTTTTGTGCCAAACTTTGAGAAAATCAGGCGCGTGATCCGTGCATACTTCGGTGCATACCTGACCCTTAAAAAGTATGCATTTTGGGGTGTTTTTAGGGTGTTTTCACTAAAAAATGAAAGTCATAACTCACTGAAAAACAACTACTTGCAACAGTTTGCAAAGCTGGAAATCGTGATCCTAAGTCAGGCGCGTCTACCAATTCCGCCACCTCGGCAACACAGGGAAGTTGGAGGATTTTTGTGGGGGCTGCAAGCGCGGATATTGGTTTGTTGTTCTTGGTTCTTGGTTCTTAGTTCCTAGTTCTTGGTTTGAATATGCAGAGGCGCAAAGCACAACCAAGAACTAGGAACTAAGAACCAGGAACCTCCTACCCCAACGCAAGCCTATGCATCACCTGTGGCGTCGGATCTTTCGATTTCTCAAACTCAATCACGTGAAAGCTTGCTCCGAGGTGGGCGGGGTGGGTGAGGGAGCGAAATTGGGCGATGGTTTTAGGGTCGTTCATTCCTCCGTCTTGGATCATCTCGGTGGAGAGGTGGGTGAGGTAGCTGCCTTGGTTGGAGAAATGGGTGGGATGCCAATGGAGGGTTTCGGCTTCGCGTGCGAGATCGGTGAAATCGACATGGGCGGTGATGTCGCGTGTGCCTGGTGAATCTAACGGGTCTTCAGCGGCTTGGTGTTTGGAAAAGGTGCGCAAGGTGCCGCGGGTGCGGTGGGTGTCGTAGTATTCGGGTGCTGCGAAGCCGTAATCGATGAATAAAAGCAAGCCATCGCTGATGCAGTTAGAAATCTGATTTAGAAACTCACGGTAGTTGGTGCGGATCTCGGTTTGGTAGTTTTCGGGGAAATTATTTTCGAGGCGCGTGGTTTTTAGACCCAGAGCGGATGTGGGGGCTATGGGTTTTGCGATGAGTTCCCAATTCGCCGAGACGTGCAGTTCCTGCCATTCGTTTTCAACACGACGGATCAGGTGGAACGGCAGGGCATCTAAAATTTCGTTTCCGAAAGCGATGCCGGGTAGAGGGTGATTGGAAAGGGTTTGAAAATCGTCGGCGAGATGGAGTTTTGTGGCGAGGGGGGAGAGGCGTTGTTGTTGGGCATCGCGGAGCAGAGGCAGTGGCTCGACTGTGGCGTATTCGAGAGATTGCCAAGCATCGGGTGCTAGATTTGCGATCGTCTGTAAAATATCCGCAGCGAGTTTGCCGTCGTGAGCGCCGATTTCCAAAATGCGCCACGCACTCGGTTTCCCCTGATCCAACCACCAACGAATGAAACGTCGGGCGAGCAATTGCCCGAAAAGTGGGCCGACACTGACACTGGTGTAGAAATCGCCCTCGCGACCGACCTGGTTAGTGTTTTTCGCATAATAGCCGTGATCAGGATCATAGAGTGAGATGTCTAGAAACGCTGGAAATGATATGGAACCTTGTTTTGCGAGGGCCTCATCGATTTTTTCACAAACCTGAGCGCAGGAAGAGGTTGCGGCTGCGGCGGGATTCGAGTAATCCAGAGAACATGCGTCGGCATTCTGCGGCGTATTTGGATGGTTCTCAGACATGGTGAAGCACAAAAAAAGCAAAGGCGTTGCTAAAACAAGCGTTAGCAAAGGTGCTCCGAAAAAGAGCAGCAAATGTCGATTCTACAAGCGTAAAACATTTTGGCTTGTGCTCTTCATGTTCTTTGCGAGCGCGGGATTGGTCGCTTACCTTTATACGGAACAATATACGAGACCATACCGTGAGCGGGCGTTGACTTATGATTTGGAGAAAATCAATGAGTTGGAAATCCCGAGTAGGATCCTAGATAGGAACGGAAAGGAGATAGGACGGATCTTCGTTCAAAACCGCAGCGTGATGTCTATCAAAGATGTTCCTGAACTTTTCCGTAATGCTTTGAAAGCAGGTGAGGACTCAAGATATGAAATGCATCATGGGGTGGATTACATCGGGATTGTCCGAGCCTTGAAGTTGAATTACCAGGCGGGAACAACCACTCAGGGTGCAAGTACGATCACCCAGCAGTTGGCGCGCAATGCGTATCCATTGAAACAAGATGCGTTGACGAAGGGTGAAAGCGGTATCCAACGGAAAATGGTGGAGGCATTTTTGGCGATGCGGATTGAGAAGAGATACACGAAAGATGAGATTCTCGAGTTTTATCTGAATCGTATCTATTTCGGTAGCGGGTTTTATGGCTTGAGATCGGCATCACTGGGATATTTTGGGAAAGAACCCAAAGATCTGAATTTGGTGGAATGTGCAACCATCGTCGGGCTGATTAAAAACCCGACAAATAATTCTCCTCTGAATAATCTACAAGCGAGCAAGGTTGCTAGAAACATGGTTCTCAAACGGATGTGGGAAGAGAAGATGTTAACGCAACAGGATTATGATCAAGCGCAGTTGGAATCGTTGGCGTTGAATCCTAAGCCATTGCAGCGCGGTACATCGCATTTGTATGAGCGTATTGCTGATGCTGTGGGAGCAGCACTTGGGCGAGATGCGCTCTCGGCAGGAGGTTTTACGATTCACACCACCATCCTAGCCGAAGCCCAAAGCGCTGCTGAAAAATCTCTGCGTGAATCATTGAATAAAGCGGAAAAGCATCCAGATTATACCGCTCAAAAGCGCAGTGAATACAGTAAAAATCAAACTGAGATCGCACCGGAATATGTCCAAGGTGCGGTGTTCATGATAGATCATAACACAGGTGAAGTTCTGGTTCATGTTGGCGGTCGGGACTATGCGCAAGTGCCTTATGATTTTATCGAACAAGGACAGCGACCCTTGGGTACGGCATTTTACCCTTTTTTGTATTCCGTTGGGCTTGCTGATAAACATACGCCCGTATCGATTCTTGAGGATGAACCGATGGATAACCGTGCGGTGATGGTGAGCGGCCGCGAAGGAATTTTGGGTGAATGGGGTATGGAAGTGAATGCGCCGATATACGAGGGCAGGATTACCTTACGGAAAGCGTTCGAACATGCCAAGATCGCCGCAACCGTGCGCTTGGGCTACGAGATTGGCATCGAACGTATCATCACGGCTGGTAGAATATTCGGTTTCCCTTTGCAGAATACAGAAGTCTTGCCTCGTGTGATGGTTGGCTGGGAAGCAGCTTCGCTTAAACAAGCCGTCTCTGCCATTTCAACATTTCCACTGGGTGGGAAGAAAGGTGCAACGGTATATACCTATATCAAGCGTGTTGAAAATGATGCGGGTAATGTGGTATATGAGAAAAAAATTCTAACAAATCCATCAGGTCGCTTGTTAGATGAAAAAGTCGCATGGCAAATGCATGATATGATGTCGGCTGGAATGGAGCGCGGAAGCGCACGAGGTCTGAAAAATCAACTTACGACAAAACCCTTCGACGGAGGGGGTAAGGGCGGAACGACGCATGACTTTTCCGATGCTTGGTTTTTAGGATACAACGGAAGGGTTAGTTGTGGGGTTTGGACAGGATTTCTTCAGGGTAATAGCACACCGATTTATCCCGGTGCATTCAGTCGGGATCTGGCTATGCCAATTTGGGTAGCGGCGATGAATGAAGCTTCCGCGTCACTGTCCAGTCCATCGATTCTCCGTCCAGTCGGTATTGTTGATGTTAAGATTTGCTCGGTATCGGGTCAACGTGTGACCGAATATTGTCAGGAACTCCAAGAAGACGTTAATACTGGGAAGGCAAAAAGTGTCAGTACTGAGATGACTGAGCATATGTTAGAGGGCACGCAAGGCTTACCTTTTTGTGCGATACATTCCGGAGGAAATTCGATACATATTGATTCATTTCAAGAACTCAGCAAGTTGCCTGCTATCGACACCATACCAATTCGTCCCTTACAGGTGGTTTTGAACGGTGAAGATCCTTATCATACTGAAATCCCTGGCGAGGTTGCGACAAATACCGGGACGGGTTTGATGAATCGATCTACTAATGTGCTAGATAGTTTTGATCTCACTGAGACCGAGGAAACCATACGCTTGCTAAAGCCGCCACGTTTGGAGATCTCTCCAGATTAAAATAAAGTCACTTCTTTTTCGGCGCTGTTGTCTTAGGAGGTGCGGTCTGAGGCTTGATCTGTCCTGCTTTACCCAAGGCGAAACGCATAACAATGCTCTGGTCGTAAATTTTTTGACCTTCTTTCGAAAGTTCTTGTGAGCGATAAACGATGATTCCGTATTCGCTTTTATCAAATTTTCCTATGGCGAAGTTTTGTTTAGTCAGGCCAAGAAGCCCAGACTCTTGAAACTTCCATTCTTTCGCAGTCCATGCACCGAGGATGTGATTATCATCGGTTTTAATGTCTTCAATACGCACCAATTTTCCGCTCGGAGAAGTGAAGCTATCGGTGGCTGAATCGTAACGCAGAGTGGAAATCACACCAGCGCCGCCAGAGGCTGTTAAGGTCCAGGTATTACCGAGGGTTTTACGCAGAACGAGAAGAACCTCTTCGTTGGATTTGAACTCACGTTTAGCCCATAGCTTACCGTATTCATCATATTCCTCTTTAGTTAGGCCAAGGTTTTCATGATATGGCAAAGGAACACCTGGAGCGGATGCCGCTGAATATTCCTTGAACCATTCAGGGTTTTTACGAGCTGCGGTTTCTACTTTGGCGATGTATTTTTCGATTTCAGGAGGTGGGCCCACCATGCCAATGCTTGCTTTAACAGGAATTTCCTCTTCAAATAAACCTTTGAAAATATCGGGAACTTGGGCGGAAACGGATACAGCGAAGAGCAACAGCAAGGAGAAAAGTTTCATACGGTGGAGGTAGCCTGTGGCGTGCTCTCAAAGAACTCAAGCGGTAATCCTGATGGTCCATGTGAGTTTTTTTCGTTTCGAGGGAAAAATGGGTTGCCTAAAATGTGACTTTGCCCCTAGTTTGCCCGCCCGCAGGTCAGCCTCGGATAGCGCGGTTAGCTCAGTGGTAGAGCACCTCCCTGACACGGAGGGGGTCACTGGTTCGAACCCAGTATCGCGCACCATTTCTGGCTATCTAGCCCTTTAAGGGACGAGGAAAATCCCTCCTTATGGGACAAGGGAATTTTCTTTTGTGCTAGTAAGTTTAGCACAGGAGATTTAGCACAGGGTATGGCAAGACCCTCGCAGAACCGTCACGCACCCGGAATTTTCCTTAGAGGAAAAACCTATTGGCTCCGGTATTCCGCGGCCGGTGAACAGATCCGAGTGACTCTCGATACCGATGACTACGGCACGGCTGTAGCCAAGGCCGAAGAGTTGCGGGGGAGGCCAGTCGAGAGCAAGAAAACTGGGAAGATCAAAGGCGGTCGGACACTGCTCCAAATAGAGCTGGAGAAATACAAGGCGGGGAAAATTGCCAGCGGGGAACTCGCCAAGGAGTTTGCTGAAAATGTTGGCTACGCGGTGACAAATTTCTCCGAGGTCATGGGGATCACCGACCCGGCAAAAATCACGACCGATTCTTTGAAAGCCTACTTCTTGGAGGTCAAGAGGCAGAAGACGAAAAAGGAAACTGAAGCAGGAATGAAAACCAAGTCGATTGCGACTGCCCAAACCTACACATCGCGGGTGAAGCGGTTTGCCACAGATCTAGGCTTCAAGGTCAGCGTTCCGAGGAAAATGGGTGAGTCACCCTACCGGGATGTGGTGATCGATCCCGAGACGGTTTCCGACCTGATCAATGGAACAGAGGACGTTGAGCTGCAGTTTATCTTGCAATGCGGTTTCCTCGCAGGAATGCGGCGTCAGGAGATTACGATGATTAGGCCTTCATGGTTCGATTTCAAACGCGGTTTTATCAAGATCCCTTCCCCCGATTTGCTGACCGGGTGGACGCCGAAATCAGGGAGGAAGAGATCCATCCCCCTCGTGCCAGCATTCGCTGAGTGGTTGCAGGAAACCTTCCCCGACTGGAAGCAAAGAAAATTTGTGCTTAGGCCGGAAAAAGAAAAAGGGCGGGCAAAATACCGCTACGATTTCCGGAAGAAATTCGAGGCATACGCCAGGAAAAACTGCCCAGAGCTTACCCCCCACACGATGCGTCACACGTTCGCCTCGATCCATGCGAACAACCCAAAGGTGACGATTGCCCAGCTGAGTGCTTGGACGGGTGATCGGATCCGAACTTTGGAGAAACACTACCTGCACATGACTGCGGATGCGGAAAAAGCAGCGGAAAGTTTCGCATTCATTCACACCCCGCCGGAGGTGAATGAGCCGCATCCCGGTAAAGTTACCAGAGACAAGTTGATAGACTACTGACATCTAATAGCTGAATCATTCACAAAAAACGAAGACGTTATAGTATAGAGACCCCACGGGTTGCAACCCGTGGGGATCTCACATTATACTACCCGCCTTCAGGCTCGGAAATCGGGCGGGTAGCCCGAGAGTTTATGGGATTATGAAAATCATGATCTAGATGGCCCTTTCATTTCGGGTTGCCGATCCATTTCGGCCAACATCCGAGCACCTATTTTGAAAACTTTTGAAGGATTGCGAATGACCTGATGCACGCGAATACAGATCATGATCGGAACTCGAAGCTCACGGGGAATCATGCGCCATGCAGCAAAGCTCATCGCGCTGTATGCAATCGGCCAAACACCGCTGCGCGCGTGATGTCCCACCGCCGCTTGAATGAGCTGGCGAAGTGGCTCTTCACTCTGGGCTTTGCTTTTCCGCCTGAAATACTCTGTGCATTCGGCTTGGTAATCCGACCACAAACCACGCTCGCGAATCCACACTTCCAGCTCTCGATCTATGGCTGCTGCACAGCGCACATCGATCAGATGGGATTGATCTTTTCGCTCCAAATGACGGGCAAGTTGCGACCGCTTTTTTTCGGTCAAGAGCCCCGGGAATTTAGTCTCGATACGATGAGCCCCTACAATCCAAGGACCCGCTGTTAGAAATTTCGACTTAGGGTGAAGACTTCCCTCAGCTGATGTCTTAGGCACATGAAGGTGGAAATGTGGAACCGCATTATTAAAATGTGCTCCTCCACCAAACAAGTCCCTTTCTGAAACCTTCTTGATCTCACGAGCCTGAGCCTCAGCAAGAAACAGTAAGAGGTGTTCACGCTCTGACGAACCGATGCGGGATACGGTTTTGACACACCACGGAGGCAATGTTGTGACGAGACTAACCGCCCCATATTTGTATCGCCCTGCTTCGCGTCGCACACTTCCATCTCGGATTCGAACCCGCACAAATTGCGCTCTGGATTTACTCATTGCCAAAGCCTGGCGCGTGTAGGCAGCCGAGTCAGAAACTTTGTGGGCAGAACCTCCCGAAAGCTTGAATGAAAAACCTTTGATAGGTGACTTAAAAACCCCATCGACTATTCCGCCGCCTGCCTCACGCTCGATTGCTGGGACAGCTTCATAGTGGTTCTGAAGCCGCAAGGCTTTTTCCGCCTTGTGCTTGGCATGCAGGGCAGACGTGGCGTCATCATGCCATGCTACCGAAACTGTTAGATTTTGAGGCATCGTAATTTTGTTTGTTAGAAGCCGCTCATACCTCCACTAGGCGGGCTTTTTGGTGGAGGGGCAAGCTTCGCCTTGAGTGCCAAACGCTCCTCGCGCATCTGGCGCAACTCCCACAAGATGGATTGGCGGCGGGCGAACTCCAATGCCTCTTCACCCTTGAGCAAGCCCAAGGCCATTTTGTAAAACCCCGGAATATCCTCATTCGGAATCCCATCCGGAAGAACACGCGCACGCGAACCTGGGCCGAGCATGAGAACGCTCATCGGATCAGTGCCGCAAGAAGATCCGTTGCGCCATGAGGTCATGCGCAAGCAGGCATAGACCCCTTGGTTCCAATCGTTCTGATTTTCGATGGCATCTTCAATCAGAGAGATGCGCTTGGTGAATTTTTTCCATATTGCTTGATCGATGTGCATGGTGAGAATCTAACCTGAATTGGCCAACATAGCCAAATTCCGTAAAAAGGTATTTATTCAAGTATTTCAAACTCACTGCCATCGTTCCGCCACCTTTCGGCTCAGTCACCTCAGCGGCGGTGTTATCAAGCTGCTGGGCAGGCAGGCAGGGTAGAGAGGGTAGAGAGGGTAGAGAGGGTAGAGAGGGTAGAGAGGGTAGAGAGGGTAGAGAGGGTAGAGAGG
>JAJTHK010000048.1 GCA_021298895.1 Luteolibacter sp. | reverse complement strand
TGCACTTTTACAGACACAATGTTGCACGCGCCGGGACCACTTCACAGATCCTCATAAACACCTTGTCACAAATTACTGGCATTACGGAATATTAGAAAAGACCGATGTATTTGCGAAAGGCTTCACGGAAAAAACCGGGCTTCCCTTTGAGTTGGAATACACCAATCTCTCTCCGACCCCATCAAAAATCGCACTTACTACTGTTCAAACTGATAAATTCGAGAGACTTCATACTACTGATTTAGCTCTATATCATAAGCTTTCCGAAAACTTGGCCGTGTCAGCGTAACAGATTATTGAAATCGAAAATGACAAATGGATAATATGAAGCTCAACACCGCAATAAACTGCCATTCATGCATAAGGGATTAATTTTATGTGCTTTGTTAGGGATTGCCGCTTTGTCGCACGCCGCAGAGCGGGTCGCACTGTGGCCAGAGGGGAAGATTCCGAATTTCCAGCCGCAACAGATTGCGGCAACCACACGGGAGGCGAAAGCGCCGGGATTCAAACCTGCGGAACATGCGATGCCACATCTCGACTGGTATGAAGCTCCTGGGGAGAAAAACGGCGCATGCATGGTGCTCATTTCCGGTGGTGGTTATCAAAATTGCTGCGACGGGGAATGGATCGGCCGGGTCGCGCAAAAACTCACGGAGCTCGGGTTCGTTTGTGTGAATCTCACCTACCGCACGCCACGTCCGCAAGGGCTGCCGATCTATCAGAGTGCATGGGAGGATGGTCAACGCGCCATCCGACTCGTCCGTAGCGAGGCGAAGAAACGCGGGTTTGATCCGGAGAAGATCGGCGCGTTCGGATTCTCTGCGGGGGCGCACCTGACGGTTCTGTTAGGGACGAGCGCGCTTACGCCGTCATATGCGGCGGTCGATGAACTCGACCAGCTTCCATGCCACATCAATTTGGCGGTGCCTATCTATACCGCCTACGCGCTTACGGATGGTCTCACCGGTCCTAACACGCGCGAAGGCGATGCGGGCGACGTTAAGCTCACGGACGTATTCAAGTTCGACGCCAAGACCTGTCCGATGGCGCTCTTCCACGGCGGGAAGGATGCCTATTCGCCAAACGGCTCCACACAGATTTACCGTCAGTTGCGCAGGATGAATATCCCGGCCGAAATCCATCTTTTTGCGGATCGTCCTCATGGTTTCATGGGTGATCCAAGCAAGGGCGAGCAGGGCACCGCCTATGACCACTGGCTTGACCGTGTTGCTGAATTTTTTCGTCAGATGAATTTCGACGGACGCCTCGGCGCGGAGGAGAGTTTGATGGCTCGTTATCCAAATGACGATGCGCGTGGTGAATATATCAAGGAATCGATCTGGCCGGAGGGCAAGATGCCGGATGTGCAGGCGAAGCAATGCGAGCCCTATATCGAGTGGCACATGCCGAAGGAACTTAAGACGAAGGCAATCCAGATCATCTATTCGGGCGGCGGCTACAGCAGTAACAAACCGGCCGGATTCGAAGTCGCGCCGGCACGGCGATATTTGAATGAAAAGGGTATGGCTGTTGTGACAATGAAATACCGCACGCCACGGCCAGGGGACTGGCACCGCACATGACGGCTTGGCAGGATCTGCAACGTGCCATTCGGATCGTTCGTAGTCAGGCCGCGGCAAAAGGGCTCGATCCTGATCGCATTGGCATCATGGGTTCCTCGGCGGGCGGCCACTTGACGATCATGGGTGCGACCAGTTCGAAACAACCATCCTATGCGCCTATCGACGATCTCGATAAACTGTCATGCAAGGTGCAGTGGGCGGTTGCGATCTATCCGGCCTACATGCTCACGAAGGGCGGCGATAAAGGTGGCAATGACGACGATGCAAAGCTCGTCCCTGAGTTCTCGTTCGACCCCGCGACCTGTCCCTTGCTATTGATCCACGGCGATACGGATGTTCACACGGCGATGGGTTCGGTGAAATGCTGGGAGCAACTCCGCCGCATGGGCATCCAGTCTGATCTCCACACGCTGGTCAGTCGCGGGCATTGTTTTCAGAACATGGCTGCACCGGGGACGGGTAGTCACTCTTGGATGGGGCGAATCTGGGAATTTATGAACCACAAGGGGTTTAATAAGTGATTCACGAAAGATAGGAGGATACGATGTTGATGTTGCCCTCCCTCACGCTTCATTTTCTCCTTCCATAGATCAATCATTCACGAATTCTATATGCAAAGTTAAAAGTAAATTTCTAACATCCATTCATTATGAAACAAACTATTCGTTCCCTAGTTATTTTCGCAATCGGTGCTTCGGCTATTTTACTGAGTTCCTGTGGCATGTCCTCACGTTCCAGTTCATTCGCATTTGATCCGCCAGTCAAGAAGCCTAACAATCCTTCCGCCGTGAAGGTTCATATCAGCACGGGTGCAGGTAAGCTTTACGTGACAGAAGGGAATGAAGTTCTTTTAGCGTCTCCCATAGGAGTTGGAACAAGCGCGAGCCCGACTCCGAAAGGGAATCATAGAATCACTTCAAAAACCCGCCATCGCCGCCGCCAAGGAAATCCTGGCGCGGGTTATCCAATGACTTACTGGATGTCCTTTCACAGTGCTGCCTATGGGATGCATTGGGGATTTGTGAAACCATATCCATCCACTCATGGTTGTGTCCGCTTACCTCTCAATACCGCTCGTAAGGTGTTTGATATGACAAGGGTTGGAACCCCAGTGAACGTGGCGACTTCCCAGCCATGGGACTCCACGATCGGCGCAGCCCTTCCGCGCTTGGATGATAGTTCACTTCCAAATCCACCAGATTCCTACATGCAAAGCGACAAGGTCTTTGCTGACCATGAAAAAGGCAAGATGTGGATTTTCAACTGATCCCATTTACCTCGAAAAAAGTGCGTCCGAATCAGATGCAGGGAAAGTAATCTCTGTAACCAGAATTTACTGTAAACTTAACTAATTTCAGACAAATAGGCATGATGATCATTTCAAAATTCGTGCTTACAAATAAAATTTGTTGCATAAATTGAGACAGGCGTCACGTAGTTGTCATTATCCATGTATTGGAATTGTTTCTGCTCATGACACCCCGTACTTTTGTATACAATTTACTGCTCTTCACGCCACTGCTCCACGGGGCGGTGGATTACAATCGTGAAGTGCGGCCGATTCTTTCGGATCGATGTTTCGCCTGTCACGGCCCAGACAGCGCAACTCGCGAGGCGGGATTGAGGCTAGATACTTTTGAAGGTGCGACAGCGAAGCTGGAAAGCGGTAAACAGGCCATCATTCCAGGGAACCCAAAGGCTAGCGAGCTTTTCACGCGGATTCACGAGAAAGATCCTGATGAAATCATGCCGCCGCCCAAGCTGAATCGTCCACTGACCGCGGACGAAAGGGATGTCTTGATTCGTTGGATCAAAGAAGGTGCCGTCTATGCCGAACATTGGGCATTCATTGCTGCGAAAAAACATCCACTACCTGTCGTAAAAAACGCGTCTTGGCCGCGAAATGATATCGACCGCTTTATTTTAGAAAAACTTGAGCAACAAAAGCTCCAGCCTAACCCGCAAGCGGACAAGGCGGCGCTCTTAAGACGAATTTCCTTCGTGCTCACTGGGCTTCCACCCACGCCGGAACAGATCACTGCATTTGTTAATGACACTTCACCCAACGCCTATGAAAAGCAGGTGGATGGGCTTTTGGCTTCACCTCGCTTCGGAGAGCGAATGGCCCTCGATTGGCTAGATGTTGCGCGCTTCGCAGATACCTATGGCTATCAGACCGACAAAGAATGCTTTGTCTGGCCATGGCGGAACTGGGTGATCAATGCGTTTAACGACAATCTTTCCTACGATAAGTTTCTCGCTTGGCAAATCGCTGGTGACTTATTGCCGAACGCCACGCAGGATCAACGTTTGGCCACCACCTTCAACCGTCTTCATCGCCAAACCGAAGAAGGTGGATCCATTGAGGAGGAATTCCGACAAGAATACGTGTCGGATCGCGTCCACACTGCTGGCACCGCATTTCTCGGTCTAACATTGGAGTGTAGCAAATGCCACGACCATAAATACGATCCTCTACCTCAAGCGGATTACTACAGCATGAGTGCTATGTTTGGTCAAATCGACGAATCTGGCTTGAAACCTTATTCCATCTCCACCAGCGCTCCTGAGCCATCGATGAGAATGATGGAGCCATCCCATATTCCCGAATTCGAAAAACGACAAGTGGTTCTAACAAATGCTCAAGCCGCGCTTCAAAAAACACTCAACAGCCGTGATGCGGCATTTGAGCAATGGTTGATAGCTACGCCATCGCTAAGCCAACTCACCCCATCCGATCATTTTCCATTGAACTCAGCTGATGAGAAAATCACAACGAACAGCATACCTTCCGCGGAACCTGCAAGTGTATCTGGAGGAGAACTTTCGCCTGTGGAAGGAGCTATCAAAGGTGCTGTTCAGTTTGATGGCGACACTGTTCTGCTACTCAATGGAGTGAAGGGCATCACTCGCCATCAACCTCTAACAATCTCATTGCGATTGTTCACTCCTGATAAAAAACAACGAGCCGCGATTATTCATACTGGGCCCGCTTTGTTCTCGCAGATGGCGGACGCTGCTGGATTTGAAATGTTGATGGAAAAAGGTAAGCTGCGCTGGAGTTGCATCCATCTTTGGCCGGGTTGCGCTGTTTCCATCGAAACCACAGATGACTTTCCTATTGCGAAATGGGTGCATGTAACCGTCACCTATGATGGCTCATCCAGCGCACAAGGATTAAAAATGTATTTCGACGGCAAACCTATTGCAACCAAGGTCTTGCACGATCATTTAGATAAAAATATCACCGCCCAAGTCATGCGTATCGGTGCAAGACCTCGCGACGACCGTGGGTTTACCGATGGACGGATTGATGAAATCAAAATCTTCCGGCAACCACTCTCACCACTTGAAGTGGCTGATCTCCATGCGCCTTTGTTAGAAGCCAGCTTCCAGGCCGCTAAAAAAGGGGATCCAATCGCGAAGGCCGCCATGCGCACACACTATCTGGAACGTGTGGATTTAGAAATTGCGACAGCTCGCGAAGCCGTTACCGCCGCACGCAAAAGCCTACAGGATGATTTTGAAGCTAAATTGCCCTTGATCATGGTGATGAAGGAATCTCCGAATCCCAAACAGTTCCATGTCCTCACCCGCGGCGACTATGCGTCTCCCGATCTCAAACGGCCCGTCGAGGCAGCCCCACCTAAGGCGGTCTTTCCTTTTGATCCAAAAGCCCCAAAAAATCGCCTTGGACTTGCTCAATGGATGACCGATCCAAAGAACCCACTGGTTTCTCGCGTCGCGGTAAACCGACTGTGGATGATGTGTTTTGGAAATGGAATCGTCGCCACTCAGGAAAATTTCGGACTACAGGGAGATGCTCCTTCTCACATGGAATTGTTAGATACTCTAGCTTACGATTTCTCGCATAACGGTTGGGACACGAAACAAATGATCAAACGCATCCTTATGAGCGCCACGTTTCAGCAGTCATCGGCGAGTTCCTTGAAAAAGCAGGAAATCGATCCTAAAAACCAACTATTAGCACGCGGTCCTTCCTATCGTTTATCCGCCGAGGCCATTCGCGATCAGGCATTACTTGCATCAGGTTTGTTAGTAGAACGATTGGGTGGTCCCAGTGTCAAACCCTGGCAACCCGATGGTGTCTGGTCGGAGTCTGGTGCATCTGGCGGAGAATATAAGCCTGATACAGGAGAAGGCCGTTACCGCCGCAGTCTCTATACCTATCGCAAACGCACCGCCCCACCACCTGGCCTGCTCACTCTGGATGCTGGAAGCCGGGAGATTTGCCAGCCTCGCCGACTCGCCACCAACACGCCTCTGCAGCCTCTCCTTTTCCTCAATGATCAGGGATTCTTCGAATGCGCCAAGTCACTTGCGAAACGTGTCATCAAGGAACAGGCGAGTGGCTCCGATCCGCAAATTCAGCACGCATTTCTCTGGTTGACATCGCGTCAACCAGCAGCAGAGGAAATGACCATTCTCCGGAATCTTTACGCCCAACAACTCGCACATTTCACCGCCGACATTGCCGCCGCAAAATCGATATGCGGAGAGGAGAATCCCGCTCTAGCAGCCATGACACTCGTCTGCTCCACTCTGCTCACCTCCGATGCCTCCCTCACCAACCGTTGATATTCTATGAAACCCGTTGTTCCAACTTACGATGATCTCATGCGCCACTCGCGCCGTCATTTTCTTGGCAAGGCCGGATTCAGCATAGGTGCATTGGCTTTGTCGAATCTGTTAGGTTCAAATGCTAACGCAGCATCCATGGGTTCCCTCGGTGCGCCCCATATCGCCCCAAAGGCGAAAAGAGTGATCTATCTATTTCAAGCTGGTGGACCCTCGCATTTGGAAACATTCGATTTTAAACCTCTTCTTCGTAGTGGTCATGGTAAGGCGTTGCCTAAAGAAATCATAGGTAACCAACGTCTCTCCACAATGAGCGGCAATCAGAGCCTGCTTCCCATGGCTGGATCATTCATAGATTTTTCCAAGCATGGGAAATCTGGCATGGAAATTTCCAATATCCTTCCTTACACCCAAAAAATTGCAGATGAAATTTGTGTCATCCGTACCATGCACACCGAGGCGATCAATCACGATCCCGCCATCACTTTCTTCTGCAGTGGGAACCAAATTCCCGGTCGACCCTCGATGGGTGCTTGGGCATCGTATGGTCTCGGCAGCCTCAATCAAAATCTACCCTCATTCATTGTTCTCGTCTCAAAAAACGCCTCGCGTGATCAACCTCTATACTCGCGCCTTTGGGGTTCTGGATTTCTTCCCAGTGAGCATCAAGGCGTGCAGTTTCGCTCTGGCAAAGAACCGGTTCTCTATCTAACAAATCCAGAAGGCGTTTCACCTCATGTCCGACGCGGTATGTTGGACGCACTTGGGAAACTCAATGGCTATCAAGCGGAGCAACAACTCGATCCAGAGATCGACGCCCGTGTCGCTCAAGCCGAAATGGCTTTCCGTATGCAAACTAGCGTTCCTGATGCGACAGATCTCTCGAATGAAACGGAGGAGACTTTTAATCTCTACGGCCCTGACAGTAAAACACCTGGAACTTACGCCGCCAATTGTCTTCTCGCACGTCGCCTCATCGAACGCGATGTGCGCTTCGTCCAACTTTTCCATCAAGGATGGGATCAGCATGGTGATGTGGTGGGCGGTATCAGTCGGCAATGCAAACAAACCGATCAAGCTTCCGCAGCATTAATCATGGATCTCAAAAGGCGCGGTTTGTTAGAAGATACTCTCGTCGTCTGGGGTGGGGAATTCGGTCGAACCGCTTACTGCCAAGGAAAAATCAGCACGAACAACTATGGTCGCGATCATCATCCTCGTTGTTTTAGTATCTGGATGGCTGGCGGCGGTGTCAAAGCCGGTTACACCCACGGCATCACCGATGATTATGGCTATAACATCGTTTCTGACGGCGTTCATGTCCACGACCTACACGCCACCATGCTCCACCTCATGGGGGTCGAGCATGAAAAACTGATCTTCAAATCCCAAGGTCGTTACTTCAGGCTGACGGATGTGGCGGGAAATCTCGTGAAATCTGTGATCGCTTGAAGCATCTCAAACTATTTTTTCCCCTTCCTAATTCAGGCTCATGAGAGGACTTCCAGTGCCTTTAACTGCATTTTTCGTGAAACATGACTTGATTCCTGAGATTTCACGGCTAAAAACGCCGCCCCTCGCGTTACCGTGAGTTTTTCAAACATGTCCAAAAGTCTTAAAATCGCGATTCCGAAAGGAAGCCTGCAAGAGCCGACCGTCGAGCTCTTCGCCAAGGCTGGATACGAAATTTACGTTTCGTCGCGTGGATATCGTCCGACATCGAATGATCCGGAATTGGACATTTATTTGATCCGCGCTCAAGAAATCGGCCGCTATTTGGGGCAAGGATTCATTGATTGCGGCATCACCGGTTTGGACTGGGCTTCCGAAGGTGGCGCGGATCTGGTCGATTTCGCTGAGCTCCCATACTCGCGTGCCACGGCTCGCCCAACCCGCTGGGTGTTGGTGGTCCCAGAAGATTCTCCGATCCAGAAACCCCAAGATCTTGAAGGAAAACGCATTGCGACCGAAGGCGTCGGAATCACCCAGCGCTACCTCGATAAGCTCGGAATTAAGGCTGAGGTCGAATTTTCCTGGGGCGCCACCGAGGTTAAAGTGCCAGATTTGGTCGACGCCATCGTTGATGTCACCGAGACTGGATCATCGCTGAAAGCAAATCGTCTCCGCATTGTTGACACCCTGCTTACCTCTTTCCCTCATTTCTATTCCAGCCAAGCCGCAGCCGCAGATCCATGGAAACGCGAGAAAATGGAGCGTATTTCCCTTCTCCTCAAATCCGCTCTGTGCGCTCGAGATAAAGTGGGTCTTAAAATGAACCTTCCTGCAAATCGTCTCAACGAAATGCTCGCTAAATTACCATCTCTTCGTCGTCCAACCATCTCGCCGCTCTCGGAAGAAGGCTGGGTTGCGGTTGAAACCGTGATTGACGAGATTCTCGTTCGAGACATGATCCCCGACCTCAAGAATCTCGGGGCGGAGGGCATTATCGAATACCCGCTCAACAAACTCGTCCTCTAATTTTCATTGAACACTAACCCCGTATAATACCATGGGCTCTATTAAGAAACGCCGTAAAACAAAGATCAACAAGCACAAGCGCAAGAAGCGCATGAAGCAGAATCGCCATAAAAAGCGCCTCCGCTACAAGTCCTAGTTCGCTAGGACTTGCGTCACACACGCATTTTTGATCATCGCCGGAAACCTATTCGACTGAGTAGGTTTCCGGCGTGTTTTTTTGTCAATTCGCTGGATCTGGATCGACAGTTGTAATGGATAGATTTCACCGCCGAGGCGCAGAGGTCGCAGAGGGCCGCAGAGAATAGAGCAATTCTGTCTTTTATCCCTCTATAATTTTCTGTATTTGGTTTCGCATTTGGCAGATCACTGTTAGCTAATTTGAATGGTTTTGTTTTCGCACATTCTGCTCTGCGACCCTTTGCGACCTCTGCGTCTCGGCGGTGAAAAAATAAACCCTAACTGCTGATTTTCTGATAGAACAAATGCGATGGCACTTCAAGTGATTCCAGATTTTCGGGTTATTGATGAGAGCGACGATTGGGTGGTCGTGGATAAACCTGCGCCGCTTATCGTCCATCCTGCAAATCAGAAACCCGAGCCAACGTTGTTAGGTGGCTTGGAAAATCTCTACGCCTACGAAATGGAAAACGGCGCGTGTTTGGGAATTATCACTCGCTTGGATCGCGAGACGAGTGGCATTGTTTTGTGCGCGAAACATACCGCCGCTGCACGGGAACTCGGAATGATTTTTGAGCGACGCGAGGCAAAAAAAGAATACCTAGCAATCGTTGTTGGCTGGCCTGAAAAGGATGCTTGGGAATGCGATGAACCGATATGCCGTGCTGGCGAACTCGGCCCAAGTGATATATGGGTGCGACAATTGGTCGATTCTTCCGGCAAAGATTGCACTACGAAATTTGTGGTGGAGCGTCGATTCGAACGCGAGGGTCGAAAGTTTGCTTTGGTGCGTTGTTTTCCAAAAACAGGACGAATGCATCAGATTCGTGTGCACCTTGCTTATGGTGGGTTTCCCATCGTTGGTGATAAAATTTACTCGGGCGATGGCAGTGAATACCTCGAATGGATGGCGCAAAATTGGAACGATTCATTGGCAAAACGTTTGCTCTTGCCGCGTCAAGCACTGCACGCCGCGAAGCTTACGATCCCGTGGGATGGGTCAGAAATTACATGGGAGGCTGAGCTTTCAAAAGATCTGGTCGATTTCATCGAAGGCCGAGAAGTGGATTTCATGTCAGGCGTTGTCATCTGGAGTAGGAAAGGCTAAGACTTATTTATGGCTGACCTGGAAGAGATCGTGGCGTTTTTGGATCGTGAATTAAAAACCGCGGAAATTAAAGATTATCCGGGTGCTTTCAATGGCCTTCAGTTAGAAAACAATGGAACGGTGAACCGAGTCATTTCTGCCGTTGATGCCTCGCTCGCAGTCATTGAAGAAGCTTCGAAAGAAGGTGGACTTCTGTTAGTTCACCACGGCATGTTTTGGCAGGGCGCGCAAAAAATCACAGGTCCTTACTTCCAAAAAATCAAAGCGGCGATGGATGGTAATCTTGCTATTTACTCCTCCCACCTGCCGTTGGATTTTCACCCAGAAATCGGCAATAACATTCTGCTCGCGCGCGCAATTGGCTTGAAATCCATTCAACCCATTTTACCCAAAGACGGCTTCCCCACCGCTGTGGTAGGTGAGTGGGAAGGAAACCGAAATGAACTTCAAATTGCCATCGAACATGCGGTAGGTCGGCCTCTCCAGATGTGCGCCTGTGGGATTGAAAATCCACGGAAAGTCGCAGTCATGACGGGTGGTGCTGGCTCGGAAGTGGCAAAAATCTCCGACTTAGGGATCTGCAGCTTTGTCACTGGGGAGGGTCCACATTGGAGCTTTATAGAGGCAGAAGAGCGAAAAATGAACGTTTTTTATGCTGGGCACTACGCCACGGAAACCTCTGGAGTTAAAGCACTGGGGGAGTTGGTTGCGCAGAAATTCGACCTAAAAGCCATGTTTCTGGAGCGCTCGGGTGGGTTGTAGGTCTTTAATCAATCCACCAACCACGACAAATCATTTATTTACTCGTGTTGCGCCAATGAAAAATGACACCGGAGAGGTTAAGTCGTTGCGCCATCATTCATGACACCCGGCGGTTGGTTGTTTTTTGGTTGTTTGATGATGTTTTGACAAGCTTTTCCGCAGGGGTGGATGTAGTGGAGGCGTA
>JAJTHK010000170.1 GCA_021298895.1 Luteolibacter sp. | reverse complement strand
CTCTCTAAATATTCTTTCTTACTAACGTGACTCATGATTCCAGATAATGTTTTCATCCGGTGTCATTCTTTCTGGCGCAACGACCTCTTAAAGCCTCATTTTAAGGCTCTCCCCGGTGTCATTCTACTTGGCGCAATGCGCGCTGGCTGCACACCCCCCTTTTCCCCTTTCCAGGCCAGCTCACCAGTGTATTCTCTGGCCAGGTGAAAAAGCAAACTCCTAGCATGACTGGTCGGGAAGAGCCTAGTTTGAAATGTCCGCATGCAGGTGGGGCAGTACCGATTCCCGGAGATCATGCGGCCGCTTGAGATCTGGCGGTGCAGGCTGATTTATTACGTTGCCCTCTGGCCAATCTCGGATCTTTGCAAGATCAGGCACGATTGGCTTGGAAAAATTCGGTCCGCTGCATCGGGCGCTTGCATTGGAAATCCTTGCAGGTCCGTGATGAACGTTCCCTCGAAGACACCGGTCAGATTTTTGATGCTCTCGTGAAGCATCTCGAAACAGCAACAAACGGTGGGCGTATCATACCCACCATGACAGTTTTCTCCGCATGGAAATCACCCGAGTCTGAGATTCGCATTTGGAATCACCAATTGATCCGCTATGCCGCTCATGAGAGAGGTGATGGTAAGATATTGGGCGATCCTATGAATCTGGCGCTGACAAAAGTCGCGCTTGCACTTGGTTGGAAG
The DNA here is from genome assembly GCA_021298895.1 of Luteolibacter sp. Lineage (GTDB taxonomy): Bacteria > Verrucomicrobiota > Verrucomicrobiia > Verrucomicrobiales > Akkermansiaceae > Luteolibacter. The sequence continues at coordinate 5,829 of JAJTHK010000170.1, read as the reverse complement.
GCGCCAAGCACGCCTGGACGGTTTGATTTGTTGCCACTCATCATCCAATCCGGTGACAAGATCGGAATCTATAAACTCCCCAAGGGCGCAGTTTTGGAGGTTAAACTCCGGCATCCAGCATACCCATGGTTCGAGGCGCTGGGTCTGCGCTGGTATGCCGTCCCCGCACTTTCCGATCAAATTTTCGCAACGGGAAATGAGGTTTATCCCTGCGCCCCGTTCAACGGATGGTATATGGGAACTGAAATCGGGGCTCGGGATCTAGCAGATACCAACCGTTACAATCAACTGCCGGTTATTGCGGAAAAGCTCGGCTTGGAAACACAGCGTCGTGGCAGTTTGTGGCGTGACCACGCGTTGCTAGTCCTGAATGAGGCTGTAATTCATTCGTTTATGTCAGATGGGGTTCAATTAGTTGATCACCATCAAGCATCAAATGAATTCATCCGGTTTTGCAAGAACGAGGAAACGGCTGGGAGGCAGGTGAATGCGGATTGGAGTTGGATTGTCCCACCGATGTCAGGCTCCACCACGCGGGTATTTCATCGCAATTACGTCTTGAATCCTGAACTTCCAAATTTCCTCACTCAGGTGCCGGCATGGAAAACCGAGCGTGGTAAAATGCTTTTACAGCGTCATCACATCCTTTGATGAAAATCCCTAAGATGATCTATCACTGGACGATCTCATAAACGAGGAGCGCCCTCATGCTTCCCTTGGAAATCTCCCTCCCAAAATCTACAAATAACAACTTACAAAACCAATAATTGCCGCCTAAAACTCTAGTTTTGAAATGTCCCATTGACGGGGACCCCTACAAACTTGGCGCCTAAAAGTCGATTGGCTTATCCAGGAATGCATTTGGAGGTGACGGGGACCCCTACAAACTTGGCGCCTAAAAGTCTCAATAGCTGCAAGATTTACAGTTTGATTTCTGTATGCTTCGTGGTTTTCTACATCATTCGTTTTCATCTATGAATCAATTTACCCCCGTCCTTTTTTTAGTCATCGTGTCTTCCACATTGCCATTGGCAGCAGAGGTCGATTTCGCGCATGAAGTGGTGCCATTGATCAAAAAACACTGCATCGAGTGTCACACTGGCGATAAGGCAAAAGGCGGGCTATCGATGGATACTAAAGCTTTGCTGCTCGAAGCCGATGTGATTGAGCTCGGTAAGCCGGAAAAATCCCTGATGATCGAGGTCGTCACGTCAGATGATCCGGATGAAAAAATGCCGCCGCCGGAAAAAAAGAAAGCGGCCCTGAATACAAAGGAAATCGATGTATTGAAGCGCTGGATTTCAGCAGGTGTGCCATGGACGGAGGGATTCACCTTTGCCAAAGAAAGATACGAACCGCCATTGAAGCCAAGAACTGTCAAACTTCCAAAAGGCCCAGCTGGAGCAAATCCCATCGATCTTATCCTCGCCGAGCATTTCAAAAAGAAGGGTCAGAAATTTCCAGAGGCTGCAGATAACGCGACCTTTTTACGCCGAGTCAGTGCAGATCTAAACGGCCTACCTCCGAGTGCTGACATGTTAGCTAAAATTTCAGCTGCCGATTTCAATAAATCGAAAACGGTTGATGAGTTGCTTGCAAACAAAGAAGCCTATGCGGTGCACTGGATGACATTTTGGAATGATTTACTGCGCAATGAATATGCCGGAACCGGTTTCATCACTGGTGGTCGCAAACAAGTCACTGCCTGGCTTTATCCGTCTCTGTTAGAAAACAAGCCATACAATCAGTTTGTTACCGAGCTCGTCTCACCAGATGCGAATTCCGCAGGATTTATCAATGGCATCGAATGGCGCGGTGAAGTCAATGCAAGCCAGACGCTCGCGGTTCAGTTTTCACAAAACGTCTCTCAGGTGTTCTTGGGCATCAACATGAAGTGCGCTTCTTGCCACGATAGCTTTGTGGATCGCTGGACCTTGAAAGAAGCTTACGGTTTAGCTGCGATTTATTCAGATAAACCATTGGAACTAACGCGTTGCGACAAGCCAACTGGTGAAAAAGCTGTTGCGGCATGGCTATATCCCGAGCTCGGCCAGATCGATCCATCCAAACCCAAACCTGAGCGACTCAAGCAACTCGCCAGCTTGATCACTCATCCGGAAAACGGAAGGATGCAGAGAACCCTCGTCAATCGTCTTTGGAATCAAATGATGGGTCGCGGGATTGTTCATCCGGTCGATGCAATGAACACTGAACCATGGAATGAAGATTTGTTAGATCTACTAGCAAATTATCTTGTCGAGTCCAACTACGATATGAAGGCCGTGATTCGTTTGATCGCGACTTCGAGAATCTATCAAGCTCGTGCCGATGTTCTCGATGACGAGACCAAACCGTTCGTTTTTAACGGCCCTGTCCGCAAGCGCATGACCGCTGAGCAATTTATCGATTCGGCCCGCGCGACTGTCGGAGTCTGGCCAAAGCCAGATGAAAATGCTTTCAATGGAGGAAACGGCCAAGGCGGGCAACTCAATGTGGTTATGAAATCGCATGGATTAGAAAAATGGGATGACAGGCCGATCCGCACCGCTTTTCTTCAGCGCGATTCATTGCAAGCGGTCTTAGGTCGGCCCAACCGCGAGCAGGTCGTCACCTCCAGACCTGATCAACTCACAACTCTCGAAGCAATCAATCTAGCAAATGGTCCCGAACTGGCAGGATTGATTCGTGAGGGTGCGCAGAAGATAGGTAAAGTGACCGATCCGAAATCAACGATCACACAAGTCTATGCCACATCACTAAGCCGCAAGCCGACAACTCGTGAAATGGAAGTTGCTCAATCGATGTTAGGCACGGATCCGCAACCTGAGCAGGTTGAAGATTTCTTATGGTCAATTTTCATGCTCCCTGAATTTTTTTATATCAACTAAGACAATGAACGAAGAAACTTGGTACAACGATAGTCTTCCAGAACAAACCCGTCGCAATTTTCTGCGGATGATAGGCGCATCGACTGCGGCTACTTTCCTCGGTGGTGCGCCTCGTGCAATGGCGGCGGATAAGATCAAACATCCCGCAGCAAAAGCAGATGCCTGCATTCTGCTCTGGATGGCTGGCGGTATGGCAGCACCGGAAACCTTCGATCCGAAAAAATATCTTCCTTATGAAGTCGGTACTCCGGTTGAAAAAATCATCAGCACTTTCCCTGCGATCAATACTGCAGTGGATAACATCAAAATTTGTCAGGGTTTGGAAGGCATCGCCAGCGTGATGGATCGAGCGACCTTGATCCGCTCACACGTGCAAGCCGATCTTGGGAGTATTCTGCACTCACGCCATCAATATCATTGGCATACGGGTTACGTTCCGCCGCAAACGGTAGCGGCTCCGCACATCGGCGCATGGATGGCGAAAGTATTGGGCGGGCGCAATGATGTCATGCCGCCATTCATCAACATAGGCCAACGGCTCGAAGGTTTTGGTGAAAGCGAAGAGATTAAAGCCTTCACCACCGCAGGGTTTTTCGGCAGCGAATACGGGCCGATGAATTTACCTTTCCCTGACCTTGCATCAAAAGCTGTGCAGCCTCCGGGCGGCATGTCTGCTGATCGTTTCGCGAAACGTTACAAAGCGTTGGAGCAATTACTCAAGCATTCGCCGCGCGCCGATGAACTCAGCGATTACCATCAGGAATCCATGTTGCGCTCGCTGGATAATGCGCATCGCTTGCTCGGATCGAAAGAGCGTGAGGCATTCGATCTAACCAAAGAGAAAAAGGAAGTATTCGATGAATACAACACGGGTCGCTTCGGCCAAGGTTGCTTGCTTGCTAGAAAATTGGTGGAAAACGGCGCTCGCTTCGTCGAGGTGACCACCGAATACGAACCGTTCTTCCATTGGGATACGCATGAAAATGGTCACACTACCGCCGAGAAGATGAAACAGCAGATCGATAGACCGATCGCACGTTTGATCAAAGATCTCGAAGAAAGAGGCTTGTTAGAGAGGACCCTGGTCATCGTCGCCAGCGAGTTCAGTCGCGACATGATGATCGAGGGCGTGCCAGGATCTTCCGCAAAAGACCAATCGCGTGCCAAAACCGATGTGCTCAAGGAGATGAAACACTACGGCTTACATCGCCATTTCACGGGTGGATCATCGGTTCTCATGTTCGGTGGCGGCACGAAAAAAGGTTACCTCTATGGCGCAACCGCCGATGAGCGCCCATGCCTGGCTGATAAGCCGGTGACGATCGAAGACCTCCACGCCACCATCTTCACCGCCATGGGTATCAGCCCGAAAACCGAATTCGAAATCGAGAAGCGTCCCTTCTACGCAACCAAAGACGGTGTAGGCAAACCGGTGATGGATATTTTCGCCTAGGCTTGCGGTTGGAACGGTTCTCGAAATTCCCATTGATTAGCAATTTTTATAGATTCAATTGCTGATGGGTAAATCTGCCGAAGCGAAACTCAAGCCTGAGCGCAGTGAAACGAAGTCAAAGTCAACTCCTTGCCGTATCAACTTATGAATAAATCCGGATTAGTGGCGTTAATTTTTTTAACGGGCTGCTCGACACTGCCTCGTGCGAATAAGATTTCTGGTATGAGTCATATAGCGCGTGATCAGCAAGTCCATGTTGTTAGCCACGGTTGGCATACAGGGATTATATTAAAGGCAGAAAACCTGAATCACTTGATGCCATCTTTGGTAAAACGATTTCCCGATTGTGATTATTATGAGGTGGGTTGGGGTGATGCAGGATTTTATCAGGCGGAAAAGATCACGGTAAAAATCACTTTGAATGCGATCTTTTTGCCAAGTGAAACGGTGGTGCACCTTGTTGGAATTCAGGGTAATCCGATTGAGTATTTTAGCATCAGCAAGGTAAATGTAGTTTCTCTTTCGGATGAAGGATTAAAAAGCTTGTGTGCTTTTTTGGAGTCGAGTTTCGAGCGAGATAAAGATGATACATTGAAAATGTTAGGTCCGGGGCTTTATGGAGATAGTCAATTTTACGAGGGCGAGGGGAAATATCACCTATTCAATGGCTGCAACAAATGGACAGCGAAGGCCTTGTATAGCGGGGGGGTGGATATTGAGCCGGTTTTTAAAATTACTTCTGCGAGTGTGATGGATGAGATAGCAGGTTCCGTTAGTTCGCAGAAATCTCGGCCATTGCATCGTAAAGGTCCGCATGGATTCTGAACCTGATACCGCGAGTTTGTAACTAGCTACTGCCAATGGAGAATCACAAGTAACATTTATCTAGCAGATTGATCCCAGCGGGATCAAAGATAATAGATTGAGATTGAGGAGCTTTGGCGACGATTACCCCAAGAAAAACGTGGAAAGAATCATTCGACCCCAAAGCGGGTCGCAGAGGAATCCATGTCGGTGGTGTTTCGTTCTAGCACGCCTTTCAGGGTGCAATTTGTTTGGGGGATATAAACCTAGGGTGGTCGTGGCTGCGCACCTCGACCCTAGGCTAATGTCTGTCATCCATTTGGGATGATGGCGTGCATCGATAGGAGTCGATGACTCTTCCAAATCAACATTCAAAAATTATCAATCAACAATCGTCATTCAAACTGATCAATCATTCGTGCATCTTGAAACATGGATTTCCGATTGATGATTGTTGATTTTGGATTTTTGAATGAAGAGAGAGTAGCTGATCAGTAGTCGACTCTTTTAAAAACATGCCGACGAGTGCGTCGGCGCTCCTAAGCTTAGACCGTTTGCCAAAAGTCCGTGCGTAAAAAACCAAATTTTTTACTTGTACTATTTTGAACACCTCCTTTGATTATGCATCGGTCGCAAGCGCCATCACCCAAATCCCGAAAACTGCTCCATCCAAGAGCTGCGGGT